>NZ_JAPDDT010000006.1:0-300000 GCF_025950235.1 Luteolibacter arcticus
GTGCCGCGGACGGCTGGGGATTCCGGCGATGGGATTCAAAGTGCACGTCGTCCCGGTTTTCAGCCGGACTCGCTGCAGACTCGCTGCAAATAGACGGGCCTTTCCCTAGGTTCAGTCCGGCTAAAGCCCAATACCTTTAAGGATTGGAAGAAAGCATGACCGCGGATTACGCGGATATCGCTGATAATAAGAGATGTGATAGATGGCAGGCAAGATGCCTCCAAGCTCCCGGCATCGCTCTCGGTGCTACTTTCTCCATCCGTGCTATCCGCGCAATCTGCGGTAAATCAATCCAACTTGATCCTCGGTTCCCTCTCCGTGCGGCCAATCCTTAAAGGCATTGGGCTGAAGCCGGGACTACCTACACTTTGGGGGGGCCTATTCTTAGTTGGTGAGCCGTGCCGTTGGAAGGCGGTGCGTGGAGGCAAATCGTTGCACCTTGCCGGCTCCACCCGCACCGCGCCGGAAGGACGAAGTCCATCCGCTACGGGAGAGGGCCTTCCGGATCACCGGGAGCGCGGAATTCATTCCGCTTCGACGGTCCGGCGAACCGACCGTCCAAGCCCGACCGTCCAAGCCCGACCGTCCAAGCCCGACCGTCCAAGCGGGATGAATCCCGCGGTCCCAGCGGGGCGGTTAGGCTTGGGGCAAGGTTTCTAACAAGGCCTTCTTGAGCTGGTCCCAGCGAATCGGCTTTCCGTCCAGGAAACTGGAGCGGGCGACGACGACGTTGATGCTGCCGAAGCCCAGTTTGAATTGGTCGCGGAGGTAGCGGGAGAGGCCGGAGCCATCGTCTATGCGGGAGTTCACAGAGAGTTCCGGGACGGCCGACTGGAGGCGGGTTCGCCAGCGTTGGACGAAACCTGTTTCGATTTCCCGTTCGCCGGCGTGGAGAAACTCGACCGCTGGCATGCCGGGGCGGTCTTCGGTGCGCAGCGTCAGGTGAATTGCGAGACCGCTGCGGCGCTGTTCCTCGACGATGCGCTGCTTCAGCAGGTTGAGGTGAGCACGGTGGTGCCGCTCGTCGAGTTTTAGCCTTTGATCCTCGGTGAGGGTTTTGGAGAACCGGCTGAAGCGCTCGGGATCCTCCGGGTGACAGGAGAAATCGATGAGCAGGCGGGTGATGTCGCCGTGGGCAAGCAGGGTCCGCAATTTCGTGGCGAATGCCTGGGCCAGATTAAGCGAACCCGGTGACCAGCCCTCCATGGAGCTGACCACCTCTTCGTTCCCGCGGAACAGTTCCTTGTGCCACTCTGGGACGGCGCTGGTTGCGGGTTCGCAGGAAAGGACAAACATGGCGGAGTAAAACCGGAAATGACGACGCTTGTCGAACCACCAGCGCTCAAAACGCCACGCCGATGGCGAAATGCCAGACGCCCGATGGCTCGTTCTCGTCCTTGGTGAGGTTGTGTCCGTATTCAAGCCGGATCGGGCCCACCGGTAGATCGATCCTGATGCCGAGGCCGACGGCGAGTTCCGGCGAGCTGAAGTTGAAGCCTTCGTCGAAAGCGGACATATTTCCCGCATCGACGAAGCCGACTCCTTTCATCGGGCCGAACAGGACATGGACATACTCGGCATTCGTGATCCAGTAGGCCTCACCGCCGAGCGGGTCATTGGTGACGGAGCGCGGGCCGAGCTCGTTGTAGCGGAAGGAGCGGACGGAATCCGCGCCGCCGGTGAAGAGCCGCAGGTCGATGGGGAACTCGCTTATGCCCGAGGAGGGGAACAGCATGGCAGCACGTGCGCCCAGGTTCACCTGGCCCTTCTTGCCGACCGGGATGTAGCCGGCACCGGACAGATCGAAGCGGGTGTAGTTGGACGAGATGTCACCGGCGATCAAGCCGGCTTCTAACAGGGCATTGAGATGATAGCCCTTGCCGGGGGTGACGGGGTCATCGCGGCGGTCGTAGGTGACATCGGCGCGGACATAGTGGTGGCCGTAGTCGGTTTCGCCGAGCTGTGTATTCGGGATGTCGCTGCTTTCCGTGCTCACGATCGATGAGCCGAAGATGATGCTGGCATCGACGTTCTCGAAGTCATCGCGTGAGAACTCCGCGGACACGCCGGTCTCGAATTTGTCGTAGCCTTCCAGCGAGCGCGTCACCGAGAAGAGCCGCATGCCGAGGTAGGTGTCGGTGTCGAACAGCCACGGATCGGAAAGCCGGATGTCGCCTAACAGGCCGCGCGAGCTCACCTCGACACCGGTGCTGAAGTTCCAAAGCCGCCCGAGGAAGTTCCGGTCGTGGTACTTCAAACCGAGGATGCCGCCTTCGTAGCTGCCGAAGCCGCCATAGACGGAGGCACCGCGCGCCTTGCCTTCGACCACTTGCAACGTGGCATCGAGCATGCCGCCGGGATCGGTGGCATTCTCCACGCGGACGGAAGAGAACGCCCCGGTGGCGAGGATCTTCTTGAGGCGCTTGTCGAATTCCTCGGCATCGAACCACTCGCCGCGGAGATCCTCGAAGCGCTTGGTGATGCGCTCGGTCTTGGTTTTCTCCGCGCCGGCAACGATCACATCGCCCAAGCGCTGGCGGACGCCGAACTTGATGATGAACCGCGGCGTGAGCGTGCCATCGCCGAGGATGCGGTTCATCTTGAAGGTCTCCAGCGGGTAGCCGGTGGAGCGGAAAATGCTCTCGATCTCGCTGCGCAGCGTGGTGAGGAGGTCGGTATTCGCCACCTTGCCGACGTGGGGTGCGGCCTTCGCCTGCAGGCGTGGCATCAAGTCCGCGGGCGCGCCATCGAAACGGGGCGCACCGAGATGATGGAGCGGCCCGGGATCAATGCGGATGATGAATGCAATCTCACCCCCGGTCTCGCCGCGCTTTTGCACCACCGCCTTGGCCTTCCAGTAGCCGCGAGATCTGAAGTCGGCTTCTAACAACGACAGGCCTTCCGCGACATCGGCCTCGCGGAAGGGTGGTTCCTGGCCGGGGCGCAGCACGCGTTCCTGACCGGGGAGCTTGAAGAGCTTCGACAGCCGTTCCTGGTCCTCCTTCTCTAAACCGGGGATGGCGACGGAGCCGATCTTGACCCGCGGGCCTTCGTTCACGACCAGCCGGATGGCGTTGCCGGAAATGACGGGCTTCACGTCGGGCGTCTGGAAGCCCTGCCGCTTCATCAGGTTCTCTAACAGGAAGGCCGCGTCCGACGCCCGCGAGGTGGATGGTGGCTTGGCCTTGATGAGTTCCAAGCGGTCGCCGAGCAGGTCCAGCGCCTCGCTTTCGCTCATGGAACCGAGGCCCTCGATGCGGATGTCTGCGGCGGGAGACACAAGACTTGAAGACGCAAGACACAAGACCGGAAGAAAGAGCCGGAAGCTCTTCCTCTTGCGTCTTGGGTCTTCCAGTCTGCTGTCTTCTCTCATTTGAAACGAAGGACGAAGGCACCGAGGACGCGGGTATTGCTTTGCTTGTCCACGGAGCCGCTGACGAAGATCTTTTCGGTGACTTCGATGGTGGCCGAGTTGAGGCGCTTGCCGGTGAGCGGGTCATCCTCGCCGATGCGGACATCGACGCGGTTGAGCACTTCCAGCACCTTGGCGACTTGCTCGGCGTAGGGGAGGCGGCCTTTCCTCCATTCTTCCAGGATGAGCTGGGCGGCCTTCATGGTTGCGGCCTGGCCGTCCTCGAGGCCATCGGAGGTGGTGCCGGTGGCGAGCAGGGTCATGATCTCGCTCTCCGGCAGCGGCGGATCGGAGGTCAGCGCGGTCTTAGGGGCATTGACCGGGCCGTAGAAGAAGACATTCACCTCGTAGCGGCCGATGTTAGACGTGCCCCGGATGTTCAGCTCGGGGTTGAGTCCGCCGGCGGGCGTGAAGGTGGCGGCGCCGTTGTCCACCTTGAGGGTGCTGAAAGGGAGCTTGGCCTCGACCTCACTAAGAATGGCGGTTCCCTGGGGCTGGATATTGGCGAGCGTGCCACCGAAGCGGACGTTGGCGGTGGCTGTTCCCTTGGCGAGATTGCCGCGGATCAGCAGCGGGTCGCGGGTGCGGACCAGCACATCGAGCGTCCAGTTCGCGAAGGGTGCGGGAAGCTCGGCCGCCTTCTCATCGGGATCGATCGAGGGCAGGCTCGGCCGCGAGGGAGCGGTGAAGGGGACCCTCACCGGCAGGATTTCGAAGTCCCGGTAAAAGAGGCTGTCCACGATATCCACCGTGCCGGAAATGCCGGCCTGTTGGAGATCGCCGCGCAAGGTCAGGTTCGCATCGGCGCGCACGATCATCGATTCGTCGCGCTTGAGCGGCAGCGCGGTGCCTCGCAGGTTGAGGTCGAAGGTCGGCTTCGCGGCATCGGCGAGGCCGACGTTGCCCACACCTGTGAGAGTGCCGCCCGCGGCTTCGAGCGATAGCGTCTGGAGGCGGACGTCCTTGCCTTCGAGACGGATCAGCGCATTGGCATTGGTCACCGGCGGGGCGGGGGAATCCTTCAAGGAAAATTCGCCTTTCGAGAGGCGGAGCTCCCCGCCGAAGTCTGGCTTGCCGATGGTGCCGCTGGCCGTGAACTGGCCTTCCAAGGTGCCGGCGAGTTTCTCGGCATTCGGGACGAATTTCGAGAAGGTCGCGAGGTCGAGCCGCGGGATGTTGGCTCGGGCTTCCAGCTTCTCATTGAGCACGGAGTCGGGATTCTCGGCCCACTCGCCGGGCTTGAAGGCGGTCTTGCCAGTGATGACGACAGGCTGGTACCCGGCCGGCTTGATCTGGCCGTTGAGGGCAAGCGTGCCATCGGCTCCATCGAGCGTGACCGCGGCATCGGTGACGGGCACGTCCGGTTGGTCGGGCACGCTCACGCCCTTGAGATCCAGATCCAGATCGACCTTTGGCGCGGCGGGCGTGCCGGCGACGACGAGCCGGACCCGGCCGCTGCCCCCGGCGAGCGGCGACTTCTTCTCCGGCAGCCATGCGGCGAGGCGGGTGTGATCGATCCACTCGGATTCGAGGAAGACATTCAGCGGGATCTCCTGCTTGAGGAAATCCTTCGCGGTCTTCATCTCCTTCGGCACCGGGATCTCCGCCTGGCCGCCGACGAGCCGGGTTTCGCCGTCCTTCCATTCGATGCGCGGAATCTTCAGGACCTGATTGGCGAAGCTGGCGCTGGCATTGATAGTCTGGCCTTCGGTGATGGCGGTGAGCTGTTCGAGCACGACTTCCTGTGGCCAATTGTAGTTGCCCTTGGTGCGGAGGATCAGCGGCGGGGTGTCCTTGCGCACCCATTCGAAGGAGGTGATATCGAAGGTGCCGCGGTGAGGCTGCGGGCCGAATTCGCCACCGCCTTGCCAAGTTCCGCTGGCATTCATGCCGGTGGGCAAGGTCACGCCGAAGGTCGCGGTCCATGCTGCGACGCGTTCGGGGCGGAAGCCTTCGAGCACGAAGGAGCCATCGTAGCGCTTAGCGGTTAGATCGAGGGCAAAGGTTCCGCGATGCCCCTCGCTGCTCATCGTGCCAGCGATTTTGCCATCAGGCGGCGTCCACTTCGCTTCACCGGCGAAGGAAGCTGCGACATCTTTCTCGGGAGAAAGCAGCCACTTCGCGGCGAGGGAGCGAAGACCGCTAGATGCGGAATCAATCGTGGCTTCGAGATTGAGCGACGACGCGGGCAGGGGAGGTGCCTCTTTCGGGGCGACGGAGTATTTCTCCTTCAGCACGGCGAACAGCGGCGTGACTTGCGGGAGGCTGGCCTTGGCGGTGGCTTCGAAGTCGGTCCACTGGCCGGCGGCGAGGTCGCGCCAGCGCAGCGAGGCATTGCCGGTGAGAGATGAGTCGAGCGCGGCGAGCGACCACTTCAGCGTGCCCTCGCTGCCGGTCTTGGTGACGTCGAGCGCGAGAGTCTCCGCCTTCCAATCCTCATATTGCATCCCGCCGATCTCGGCAGTGGCGGTCGCCTGCCACTGATCCGGGGTGAGGTCCAGGCCCTGGGCGGCGATCTCCAGCTTGCGGACGGTGGCCCCGGCGGGGATCTCGAGCGCGAAATTCTTCATGGCCTCCTGCACCACCAGTGGCTCGCCTTCCAGCTTCACGGTGGCCGAGGAGCGGTCGCTGGCGAGGATGATCCGCGAATCTTCCACCTGAATGAGAGCGGACGCCACGAGCTTGCCGCTGGCGGGAAATTCCACGCGGACATCGCGAATGCCCATCCGTGGGGTCACGTCGAAGCGATCGAGCAGAATCCGATCTTCCTGCCACACGATCTTGGACTCCTGCGCGGCGAAGGCATAGCCGGCCCCGATGGCGATCTCGCCGAACGCGAGGCCAAATTCCTCGCTGCCCGGTAGGTGGGAAAAGTTGCTGGAATCGAGGACCGCCACGTTTTCCTCGCCGCGCACCACTTGGATTCGCAGGCCCGCCGCGCTCAGGTCGAGCGGCAGGATGATCGAGCGGACCTTCTTGACGGTGGCGGAAAGGTCCTGGGCCTTTTCCTCCTTCGGCTTGCCCCGGGAGGGCAGGGGATCGGCCGCGAGGTCGAGCACCAGATCGAGCTTGTCCACGGCGAGGCCGTCGAGATTGCCCCGGAAGATCTTGCTCCACTGATAGCGCGGATCGACGGAGCCGATCTCCAGCTTCCGGATCGGGCCGCCGCTGACGGACAGCTTCTCGACCTTGATCCCGCCGAGCAGGGTGCCCTTGAGCTCGAAGTCCGCCGTTAGACCGCTGCCCTCCAAGGCCTTCTGCGCGGCGATTTCCCCGAGCCAACGCCAGCCGGGACCATTCAGCCAGGCCAGGCCGACGAGAAAAAGGACCAGCGCGGTCAGCCGCTTGCGTCCGCGGCGGCGCTTCTTCTTTTCTGGCGGGGATTCTCCGTCGGTACTCATCGGAAGCAAGGCGGCGCATGATTCATGGCGCTGCCCGGACGTGTGGTCAACGAAAGCTCTTTCCGCACGTCATTTCTTCATCTCACAGTCGAGGCATGCCTGAGTCGCCTCGTTCCGACCGCCGCGAGCGGTGGCGGGAAATCATCTTCGAAGCGGAAACCCCGGCCGGGAGGCGCTTCGACATCGCCCTGCTGTGGCTGATCGGCCTGAGCGTGGTCTGCGTGATGCTGGAAAGCGTGCCCGCGGTCCGCCGGGATTACGCGGAGCCTCTGTTGGCGGCCGAGTGGGCGTTCACGATTCTGTTCACCGCCGAATACATCCTGCGGCTGTGCGTGGTCCGCCACCCGCTGCGCTATGCGCGGAGTTTCTACGGCATCATCGACCTGCTGTCGGTGCTGCCGACCTACCTGATGATGTTCTTCCCCGGGACGCAGGCATTGCTGGTGATCCGGGTGCTCAGAATGCTGCGGATGTTCCGGGTTTTCAAGATGGTCCGGCACGTGAACGGGGCGGAGATGCTGGTGCGGGCGCTTTACGGGGCGCGGGCGAAAATCACGGTGTTCTTCTCCTTCATGCTGGCGATCTCGCTGGTCTCCGGGACCCTCATGTACCTCATCGAGGGGCCGCAGGGTGGTTTCAGCAGCATCCCGACGGGCGTCTACTGGGCGGTGGTGACCATCACCACGCTGGGCTTTGGCGACATCACCCCGGTCACGCCGCTGGGCCGCCTTTTGACCTCCGTGCTGGCGCTGACCGGCTACGCGGTGATCGCGGTGCCGACCGGGATCCTGACCTCGGAGCTTTCGAAGCTCGAGGGCGACGACACTTCCGACGCCTGCCCCTCCTGTGGGGTCCACGGGCACCTGCCGGACGCGCGGTTTTGCCGCCGTTGCGGGGCTCCGATGAGCTGAAATTCCAAGGATCTGCGCCTGATTCCCGCCCGCCGCCGCCACATCGTCAATACGGCGTGCTTACCCCCGGCGGATTCCTCCGGCAATGTTCCGGCGGCAGGTTGACAAAGCGGGAGAGGCTTGACCAGTGTGTCACCGCCGGGTCGTGCCACACGCCCCGCGTTTCTTTCATTCGATTTCCAAAAGGCCCGAAAACCCGTGTTCTCCAACGAAGACTACTTGGCCGACCTGCTAGTGGAAGCTGGCGTGGTCGATCCCGACGTGCTTGATCAGGCCCGCCGCAAGGGCGGCTCCGTGATCGAGCGGCTGCTCAGCGATACCGATCTCTCGGAAAACACGGTTTGCGCCGTGCTGGCCCAGAACGCGGGAATCGAGGCCATCGATCTCGGCCAGATGACCCTCACCCCTGAGGTGTTGGGGTCCATCCCGGACGAAATCGCCCGCCGCTACAAGGCCGTCCCGGTGTCGGACGACGGCGTTTTCCTGACCGTGGCAGTCGGCGATCCCTTCGACTTCGAGACGATGGACAGCATGCCCCACGTGCTCGGGCGGGAAATCAGCTTCGTCTGCGCGCCGGTCAATGCGATCGATACGCTCCTCAAGCAGTTCTACGGCGCGTCCAGCTCCGGCGCCATGAACGTCTCCGGCGGCCACGACGTGGAGGTGTCGGATGGCGATGCCCCGATCATCCGCCTCGTCCAGAACATGCTGGTGGACGCGATGAAAATGCGCGCGTCGGACATTCACATCGAGCCGCTCGAAACCTCCGTCCGCATCCGCTACCGCGTCGACGGCAAGCTGATCGAGGTGGACAACCACCCGAAGAAGCTGCTGCCAGCCATCATCGCCCGCCTCAAGGTGATGAGCGGCACGATGTCGATCGCCGAGAAGCGCCTGCCGCAAGACGGTCGTGTCCAGGTGAAGACGGCGGAAAAGGAGATCGACCTCCGTGTTTCCTCCGTCCCCTCGAACCACGGCGAGTCGATCGTCATGCGTATTCTCGACAAGTCCGCGCTCGTGCTCGGCTTGCCGGAACTCGGCTTCTTCTCCGACGACCAGGCGCTTTTCGAGAACCTCATCGGCCTGCCGGACGGCATCATCCTCGTCACCGGCCCCACCGGTTCCGGTAAGACCACGACGCTCTACGCCTGCTTGAACGTGATCAACAAGCCGGACAAGAAGATCATCACCGTGGAAGACCCGGTGGAATACGAGCTTCCCGGCATCAACCAGGTGATGGTGAAGACGGACATTGGCATGACCTTCGCCGCCGCGCTGCGCGCGATGCTCCGCCAAGCTCCGAACATCATCATGATCGGGGAAATTCGTGACGCGGAAACGGCAAACATCGCCATCAACGCGGCGCTCACCGGTCACTTGGTGCTTTCCACGCTGCACACGAACGATGCGCCCTCGGCCGTCGCCCGTCTCGCGGACATCGGCATCAAGCGCTTCCTCATCGCCTCGGCCGTGCGGGCGGTGCTGGCCCAGCGTCTGGTCCGCAAGCTGTGCCCGGTCTGCAAGGCCCCGCACGCGCTGACCGACAAGGAAGCCCGCTCGTTGCGCTTCGACCCGAGCCGCGGAGACATTTCGCAGGTCATGGGACCGGTTGGCTGCGACAAGTGCCGCCGCAACGGCTTTCGCGGTCGTATCGGCATCTTCGAGACCTTCCAGATCGATGATGAGGTGCGGCACATGATCAATGAGAACCTGACTTCCAGCCAGCTCCGCCGCCGCGCCCGCGAACTCGGCATGCGCACGCTCCGCGACGACGGGATCCGCAAGGTGCTCGCCGGCCTGACTTCCCCCGATGAGGTCATCCACGTGACCATGTCGGACCTCGAATGATCCGAGGATCCGCTCTAAATCCCAGATTTCCAATTTCTTAAAACCCGATCCATGGACAACAACCAGATCGTAGAACTTTTCATCAGCCGCGGGCTCATCGACCGCTCGCTTGGTCAGGACATTCTTCACGAAGTCGAAAACAGCGGCAAGGAGGCCGCTGAGATCCTCGCCGACTTCCAGGTCATCACCCACCGCGACGATGTCTGGCCGGTGGTCGCCTCGGAACTCGGCACCCAGGTGGTCGATATCCGTGAGTGGACGCCGCCGGATCAGCTTCTCGCGCTGCTCCCGGCGGGGATGGCCCGCCTTCACGGCGCGCTGCCGGTGAATTTCGATCACGAGGGCCTGCATGTCGTGCTGGTCGATCCGATGAATCCCCAGACCATCGAGGACCTGCGCTTCGCGCTCGGCCGCGAGGTGGTGCTGGCGGTGGCTCCCGACTACGTCGTCGAGGCCAAGATCAACGAGTGCTACGGTGGGGAAGGCAAGGCGATGGAGGACATCCTCCAGCAGCTCCAGACCGGTGTGGACACCAGCCTGAGCGCCGCCGAGTTAGAGGCCGAAGCCAATTCGGCCCCGATCATCCGCTATGTCGATCTGGTGCTCTTCCAAGCGATCAAGGAACGGGCGTCGGACATTCACTTCGAGCCCTTCGAGAAGGATTTCAAGATCCGCTACCGCGTGGACGGATCGCTCTATGAAATGGCTCCGCCGCCGGTGCATCTGTCGGTGGCGATCACGTCGCGTATCAAGGTGATGTCGAACATGAACATCGCCGAGCGGCGCGTCCCGCAGGACGGCCGGATCGTGAAGCAGGTCGGCGACCGTCAGGTGGACATGCGCGTTTCGACTCTGCCCACCCAATACGGCGAGTCGATCGTGCTCCGCGTGCTCGACCGCTCCTCGGTCAATCTCTCGCTGGAGAACCTGCACCTGCCGGAAGCGATCTACGAATACGTCTGCGACACCATCGAGAAGCCGAACGGCATTTTCATCGTCACCGGTCCGACTGGTGCCGGCAAGACAACCACGCTCTACGCCGCGCTGGCGCGAATCAACACGATCGACTCCAAGCTCCTCACCGCCGAGGATCCGGTCGAGTACGACATCGACGGCATCATCCAGATCCCGGTGCATGAGGGCATCGGCCTGACTTTCCCGCGAATCCTGCGCGCCTTCCTTCGTCAGGACCCCGACCGGATCATGGTGGGGGAGATGCGTGACCAGGATACCGCGCAGATCGCCATCCAGGCGTCGCTGACCGGTCACTTGGTGCTTTCCACGCTCCACACGAACGACGCTCCCGGTGCCGTGACCCGTCTGGTGGACATGGGCTGCGAGCCCTTCCTGGTAGCGGCCTCGCTCGAAGGGGTGCTCGCCCAGCGGCTGGTCCGCACCATTTGCAAGAGCTGCAAGGCTTCCTACGAGCCGAACGAGAGCATCCTCACCCAGCTCGGGGTGGCGGTGCATGAACTCGGCGACAAGGACTTCTTCACCGGCCGCGGCTGCGATGCCTGCGGCAAGAGCGGCTACAAGGGCCGCAAAGGACTCTACGAGCTGCTCGACATCACCGATCCGCTCCGCGAGCTCATCACCGACCGGGCGCCCACCGTGGTGCTCAAGCAGAAGGCCATGGAGCTGGGCATGCAGACCCTCCGCGAGGACGGCTTGCGCAACATCTACCTCGGCCACACCACGATTGAGGAGGTTCTGAAATATACCTGACGCCCATTTTTCAGCCTGAAATTTGAGTCGCCAGCTTTCGCGCGCCTGCTCACAATCACTCCACTCGATTTAAAAACAACCCCATGCCTCAGTTCCAATTCACCGCCGCCGATGCCAAGGGCGAGCAGATGTCCGGCACGATCGAATCCACCAGCGAAGCAGATGCCATCCAGCAGCTCCGCTCGCAAGGGTACTACCCCTTGCAAGTGGTTGAGGCCGGCAAGGGCAAGCTCGCCGCGAAGAAAGGTGCCAAGAAGGGCGCCAAGGCCGCTGCCGGCAAGAAGAAGGACAAGTCGTCCGTCGGCGGGCGCGTCAAGCCGAAGATCCTGATGATCTTCACCCGTCAGCTTGCCACGCTGATCGATTCCGGCCTGCCGCTGCTGCGCGGTCTGACCGTGCTGGCCAAGCAGGAACCAAATCCCGTGCTCCGCGGCACCATCGGCGCTCTGGCGGATTCGGTGCAGTCCGGCTCCACCTTCTCGGAGTCGCTGGCCCAGCACCCGCGGATCTTCAACAAGCTGTACGTGAACATGGTCAAGGCCGGCGAACTGGGCGGTGTGCTCGAGGTCGTCCTCGTCCGTCTCGCCGAGTACCAGGAAAAGGCCCACAAGCTGAAGAACAAGATCGTCTCGGCGATGGTCTACCCGGTGATCGTCATGTTCATCGCGGTCGCCATCCTGGTCTTCCTGATGCTGTTCATCGTGCCGAAGTTCGAGACGATGTTCGCGGAACTGGGCAAGGACGCCGAGCTGCCGATGATTTCGCAGATCGTCTTCGGCACCTCGAAGTTCTTCCTGAATGCCAGCGTCGGGCCGATCCCGAACGTGGTCTGGGTGTTCGCGTTCATCGGCCTGCTCGCCTTTATTGGCAACGCGTGGGGCAAGACCAAGAAAGGTCGCCGCACGATCGACTCCATGAAGCTAAAGCTACCCATCTTCGGTGACATCCAGCGCAAGTCGGCGATCGCCCGTTTCTCCCGCACCCTTGGCACGCTCGTCACTTCGGGTGTCCCCATCCTCCAAGCCCTCAATATCACCCGCGACACCGCCGGTAACGTGGTGGTCTCCGATGCGATCGAGAAGGTCCACGAGGCGGTCAAGGAAGGGGAGTCGATCGTCACACCGCTGCAGGCTACCGGCGGCGTCTTCCCGAACATGGTCATTTCCATGGTGGACGTCGGTGAAGAAACCGGTCAGCTCCCGGAAATGCTTCTCAAGGTGGCCGACGTCTATGACGACGAAGTGGACAATGCCGTGACCGCGCTTACCTCTATCCTTGAGCCGATCATGATCGTCGTCCTCGCCCTCGTCGTGGGTGCGGTGGTGTTCGCGCTGTTCCTGCCACTGATCAAGATCATCTCCGAAATGGGCAACATGTGAGCGGATGCCGGGCGGACCCCGTTGTCCGCCCGCTTCGCCAACCACCCAACACCCATGAAAATCCAAGGTATCCGCCGCCGCCACGCGGGCTTCAGCTTGATGGAGCTCGTCGTGGTCGTCGCCATCATCGCCGTGCTCGCCGCGCTCACGCTCGGTGCCTTCAACTTCATCAACCAGAAGAGCGCGCGCACCAAGGCCAAGGTCCAGGTGAGCCTGCTCGCGAACGCGATTCAAGACTACCACGCCGACAACCGCTCCTATCCGGTCAGCACGGATGCGAACGGCGAGCGCGGTGACGAGGTGCTCTACAAGGCCCTCTATTGGGAAGGCTACGAAGGCCGCGATAGCGGCGGAAAGATCTACCTCGGCGAACTGGATCCGCTGAACAACACCAAGGCCGGACAGGGATGGATTCTGGGCAAGGATGCCCAGGCCCGCATCATCGATCCGTGGGCGAATCCCTACCGCTACCGCACCGGCGATCAGGCGGTGAATGTTGACTTCGACCTGTGGTCGATGGGACCCGATGGCAAGACCAACCCGGATGCCAAGCACAAGGATAGCCTCGACGATATCAAGAGCTGGTAATCCTGTTTCTCTTCGAAGGGCGTTCGAGTGGTGCTGCATGGCCCGCCGGGCGCCCTTTTTCGTGTCTTCTTGCCTCGCCGGGGCTTTGCGCTCGACGCCGCTCCACCGTGCGCTCTTCTTGGCGCAGACCATGAGCGAAGAGTTCCAAGAGCCGCCTGCGGCCGAAGAAGTGCCGGCCACCAAGACTGCCCGCAAACGGCCGGCCGTCCGCAAGTCTGCGAAACCGAAGCCGGCAAGCGCCGCCGAGTCCGCGGCTGATGCTCCCACCGAAGCGCCTGCACCTGCTCCCGTGCGTGAGTCGGAACCGGTTGCCCGCACCGAGCGCAGCGAACGCAGCGAGCGCGCGGAGCGCGACGACGAGGTCCCTCAACGCGAGTCGGCCCAAGACGTGATTCCTTTCGTGGTGGAAACCGCCGGTGGCGAGCCTCCGGGCAATCCCAAGAAGCGCCGCCGCCGCAAGAAGAAGAAGCATGGTGAGGGGCAGGGCCAAGGCGAAGCGCCGCAGCAGCGTGAAGGATCATCCCAGAGGGAAGGATCGTATCAGCGCGAGGCGCCGCAGCAACGTCCCCAGCACCAGCACCCTCATGCCGTGCCGGCACTCGCCGAAGCACCATCCGCTCCGCCGGAAACGGCTCATGCGCCCGCAATGAGCGCCGCGCCGCGTCCCAAGCTCGATCCCGAAGAGGTGGTCAAGAGGGCGTGGAAGATTTTCCAATCCGAAGTCGGCGAAGAGGGCCTCGCCCTGATCGACGATCACGACGCCCGCGAAATCTCGCGTCGCAGCTTCCGTCTCGCGGAAATCTTCCTGGAAGAAGCCGCGCGCCGCAGCCGCTGAAGAAGCGATGGTAGATTGAGGATCGTAGGTGGTAGATGATGACTCTCTGCCGTTCATCTGCCATCCGCCATCTGCGATTTACCCTCCGCGGGCACTCAGCCGGCCAGCTCCGCCAATTCCGCTTCCAGCCGCCGGGCGAGTTCTTCTTTCCCGGTGGCTTTTGCCAGGGTGATGCGCTGCTGCATCACCTCCGGCCGGTGGCGTTCCTCGTCGCTCATGGACTCGAGGATCTCGATCGCCGACTCATGGTCACCGATGGCGACAGCGCCCTCCAAGAGATCCGAAGCGGGTGGGGGAGCGGCGTCGAGCGGCTTGTTGCGGTAGATGGCCCAGCGGGCATGACCGGGGAGGTCCTTCGGGCCGTTTTTCACCTGCTCAAGGTAAACCAACTCGTCGCCCTCGTGTTTCCGTCGCCAATGGTTCAGCCACACCACGACGATGAAACCGAGGATGAAGCAGAGCACGGTGAGCGGCACCTGCATGGGGATCAAGGGGGTTGTGGAGGTTCCAGCGGCGCTTGTTTTGGGTGGTCCTGGCTACCGTCCTTCACCTCGTCGAGGTAGACGAGTTCATCGCCTTCGCGCTGGTGCCGCCAGTGGTTGATCAGGATCACGAGGATGAAGCCGACGATGGCCAAGGTGCCTTCCAGCAGGAAGGGCGTGGTCACGATTCCCGCGACCCTTGCAAAAAACTCCCCGGCCACTCCCGGCAGGCCGGTGGCCATCACCAGCAGCAGGAACAGGGCTGCTAAGCCGCCGATGATCCCAATCGCGGTTGCCACCTGGCGCTTTCTCTCGTCGCGTGCCATTCGTGGGGGGAACAAAACACGCCAACGGGGCGGATGCGAACCGGAAAAAGTTTTTAATCAATCTTGATATTTTCTAAAAACTTCGCTTCTCTTCCGGCGGCCCATGCTTGTCGACCGTCTCAGAAACCTCGGAATCGCAATGATCTGCACCGCCCTTTCGCTGGCGGCGTGGAAGCTGCGGACTCGCGGGGAAGAGGCGGTTTCGGCGTCCAGCGTGCCAGTGGGCGAGCTGACGATACCCGTGGAGATCGTCGAGGCCGGGCAGGCCCCGCAGCATCGGGAGATCCGCGTGGCGCGCTAGGGAATGCAGGCGCGGTGGTGACACCGCGGATGCCGCCGGTGAAGCGGACCACACCCATGCTTCCCGCGTTCTCACCAGCATGATGCAAAACCCATGTCCCGGCTCTGGCGATCCCGGAGGGATCAAAGCGAGTAGCCGGTGCTCGCAGCCGCTTAGCGGCGGAGACCACCGTATTCATGGAGCGCAATAGGAATCCCGGAAGGGATTCCAGCCGGGGGGGAAGCACACCGGGGCGGATGACATCCCCGTCAGGTCCGTACGAGGACAGGGATGGCGGCCGCATCCATCGTTCATGCCCGGCTTGAATCCCATCCGGGGTTCCCTTCATCCCGCCTTTTATCCTGGGGTGTCGCTCATGCCTCGCTCAACCCCCGGCTACTCGCTGGGATCCCTCCGGGATCGCTTGGACCGGAAAGCGTCACGAACGCCCCTGCGGTCGCCGGTTCGCTGGTGATCGCGGTTGAATTCGCATTGGGCACCCGCTAGACCCCGTGGCGATGCGGCTTTACGACACGCTGGCCCGCGAGCTCAAGGAGCTCAGCCCCCTCGACGGCACGACCTACCGGTTCTACTGCTGCGGTCCCACCGTGTATGGCCCGGCGCACATCGGGAACTTCCGCACCTTCGTGCTGCAGGATGTCTTCCGGCGCACCTTGGAAACCGGTGGAATGCGGACCTTCCACGTCCGCAACATCACCGATGTGGATGACAAGACGATCCGCGACTCGCAGGCCGCCGGCAAGACGCTGAAGGAGTTCACCGACCACTGGACGGAGAAGTTCCATATCGATTGCGAGGCGCTGGGAATGCTGCCGCCCCACGTCGAGCCGGGCGCGGTCGAGCACATCGACCAGCAGGTGGCGATGATCGCGACCTTGGTGGAGAAGGGGAATGCCTATGCTTCCGAGGATGGCTCGGTGTATTTCAACATCGCTTCCTACCCGGAATACGGGCGTCTCTCACGTCTCGACACGCGCGAGCTGGAACTCGGCAAGACTCAGAATGAGCGGGCGAACTCCGACGAGTACGAGAAAGATAGTATTTCCGACTTCGTGCTATGGAAGGGCCGCAAGCCCGAGGATGGCGACAACTTCTGGCCCTCTCCCTGGGGCGAGGGAAGGCCGGGCTGGCACCTCGAGTGCTCGGCGATGATCCAAGAGTATCTCGGTGCCGACTTCGACCTGCACGGGGGCGGGGAGGACCTGATGTTCCCGCACCACGAGAACGAGATCGCGCAAAGCAAGTGCGCCTGCGGCGGGCACTTCGCCGCCCATTGGTTTCACTCGACCCACCTGCTGGTGGACGGTGGGAAGATGGCCAAGTCGAAGGGGAATTTCTATACGCTCGATGACCTCAAAGCGAAGGGCTTCACCGCGATGGAGGTGCGCTATGTGATGATCGGCGGGCACTACCGCAAGCAGCTCAATTTCACGCTCGATTCGCTCCACGCCGCCCGCGAGGCGATGGCGAAGCTGGCGAAAGGCGCCCGCAGCCTGGCCGCGAAAGCCCCGGCGGAAGCGCGCTTCGACTCGGTCGACTTCGGCCCGTTCCAAGCCGCATGGGATTCGCTCAATGACGACCTCAACACGCCGGGCTGTCTCGGTGGTCTTTTCACCGGCCTCCGGGAATCGGTGAAGCTGGAGGGCGAGGACGCCGCGAAAGCACTGGCAGCCTTCAACCGCGTGCTGCGGGCCATCGGCCTGACGCTGCCGGAGGACGAACCCGAGGTCGACATTCCCGCCGACATCCGCGCCCTCGCCGAGGAGCGATGGGCGGCGCGCACGGCCAAGGACTGGGCCAAGGCGGACGAGATGCGCGGCCAGCTCGTCGAGAAAGGATGGAACATGAAGGATGGCAAGGAAGGCTACGAGCTGACGCCCGTATAGAGACGTCATGCGAGCGTTGCTTTGCTTTCTCCTGATGCTGCTCCCGCTGTCCGCGCAGGACACCGGCGCGAAGATCGTCACCGCGGCCCGCAAGCAGGTGGGCGTGACGCTTTCCTATGACCCGGCCTATGTCTCGCTGGCCTACCCGGGCGGGGACGTGCCGCGCGAAAAGGGCGTCTGCACCGACGTGGTGATCCGCGCCCTGCGCGACGGGCTTTCGCAGGATCTCCAGAAGCTGGTCCACGAGGACATGAAGGCGAACTTCTCCGCCTATCCCAAGAACTGGGGACTGAGCCGCACCGACAAGAACATCGACCACCGCCGCGTGCCGAACTTGCAGGCCTACTTCAAGCGCTGCGGCTACAAGGTGGCCGACACCAAGGACGCGACCAAGTTCCTGCCCGGGGATCTGGTCACCTGCACGGTGCCGCCGAATCTGCCGCACGTGATGATCGTGAGCGACAAAAAGACGACCGAGGGCGTGCCGCTGGTCATTCACAACATCGGCGGCGGCGCGCGGGAGGAAGACGTGCTCTTCACCTACCCGCTGACCGGGCACTACCGGTGGAAGTAGCGGCCGGCGGGTGACCGGCGGCAAACCACCTCTTGAAATCGCCGGAGGCCGGTGGTAAATCCCTGTTCATGAACGGTTACCTACCCCATGCGGTCGTCAAGGCGGTGGTCTTCTGGGTGCTGACCGCCTGCATCGTCGCTTCCACCTTGGCGGGGATCCTTCTTGCATGGGGAACGATCGGCGAGGAGCTGGCCCGGCGGTGCTTCTGGACCGCCTTCATCCTGTCCTTTGGCTCGATGATCTTCCTCCTCACGAACTACATTTTCGGCAATCTTGAGCAGGGTCTCTTCGGCGACCGCAACCACACGCCATCCGCGGATCCGGCGTTTGCGGAACGCCTGCGCAAGGCGAAGGAGTTTCGGGCCGGAGGGACGGATTCCAAGATCGTCTGAGCCGGGTGGGGGCTCATGGGTTGGTGGTCACGCACCGATGGCGTGGCATTTTCCTTCAAGGACGCGCGCCGGTGAATTGCCTTGGCGAGAGGAACTTGCGTAGGATCGACCCATGCTGATCGGCACCCACACCTTGCTACCCGTATGCCTCGGTCTGGTGGCGGAAAACGTGTCGCTCGCCAAGGGGCGGGGGCACGTCTTCCCGCCATGGGGCCTGGTGGCGATCGGGGTCTTCGGGGCGCTGCCGGATCTGTGCACGCCGCATGTGTCGCTGGATGCGCGCTACGCAAGCTGGTCGCACACGCTATGGTTCCTCGGCGCGATGATTCCCGTCACGGGGATGGTCGCCTCGTTTTTCGGGAAGGAAGGCCGGTGGAGGCTGGCGCTGGCGTGCTGGCTGGCCGTGCTGCTCCACCTGATCGGTGACGCGGTGGCGGGCGGGATCGCGTGGCTGCAGCCATGGCGGCCGGATGTGATCGGCGAGTACTACATTCCGGCGGCCGACTGGCTGTGGTACGACATCGGCTTCGTGCTGCTGACCTGGGTCTTGGTGCGCTTGCGGCCGCATGCGGAGGCGCGCGGCATGGAAGACAAAGCGGCCGCGAGCACGCCGGAAACCCAGGCGTGAAGGTCGCGGGTGACTGTGGACGGCAAGCTCCGCGACTTCCAACCGGCGGCCAGACGCTTGGCCAGCCGTTTTTCGGCCGCACCCGTCAGGCCGGCGAATGACACGCCTTTCTCGCCGCGCAGCCAGCGGGCGAAGGGCGTTCTCTTGCCCGCGGCGGCTTCGCCGAATTGCCGCAAGAGGTGCTCGCGGGGGATGATCAGGATTTCACCGGCGTGGTGGCCCGGCAGGCGCGTCCACTTCCAATCCTCGCCTTCCTGCCCGCCGAAACAGCCGAAAAGGCCCGGTTTCAGGAAGATCCGGTGGTCCTTGCCCCACACCACTCCTTCACCGGAATCATTGAACCACAACCACAACTCGTCATGCAGCCGGTGCTGCCAGCGGCGAGATGCCCCGCGCAGGTCGCCCCGGAGGTGCCATGCCTCAAAACCCTCGTTTTGCCACCAGCATTCGAACATGCGGAAAATTGTTGCGAATCATTCGCAATAGCAAGGCATCAATTTCCGGATGGGAAATGGGAGGGGTAACAACGAAACGGGCAAAAAGGCGAAATTTGAAGACAGCGACGGCCCGGGGCCGGCGGGTCCAGACCGGGCAACCCGGCTCTGTTTTCGCCTGTTTCGCCGATTTCGTTGTTCCCCCCGATTCGACCGGCCTAGCGCTTCTTTGCGGTGTGTTTGCCGTTCTGGTGGAGGATCAGGCCGGTGACCTTGTCCGCGGCGTCGCGCTGGAACTCGATCGCGGCTTCCACCACGTCGTATTCGAAGTAGTCGGGCTTGCTGGCGAAAACCGGCATCTCGGGCTGGCCGGTGAGCTGGGCCATGAGCGTGTCGTCCTTCCGGGTGATCGTGAAGACCTTGCCGGGAAAAAGGGCATACTCGCCCGCGTAGGCGTCGAGGGCTTCGGCGGTGGGAAACTCGACGGTCGGGGCATCGCCGCTTCGCTTTGCCGGGACTTCGCGGCCATTCTGGTGGAGCACCAGCGAGCTGACGGCGTCTTCCTCGCGACCGAACTGCAGCTCGGCGACGACCGCATCATAGCGAAAGCGGTCCTTGCCGATGCACTTCACGGGGAAGAAGGGCTGTCCGGTCAGGCGCACGTGGAGATGGTCGTCGCGGCGGACGACGGTGAAGCGAGCTTGCGGCCCCGACTCGAAGACGCCGGTGAAGGCATCGAGCTCCTCCGCGGAAAGCTTTTGTTCGGGGGCGTCCGAGTGCTTGTCGTCGCGGGTCTTGCCAAACAACGATGCCGGTCCGAACGCGGTGTTGTTGACCAACGCGACGCGGATGATCTTGAGGTCAGGGATCACCTGTAGCGCGGAGCGATAGCCGCCGGTCCCGCCGCTGTGGCTGTATTCGCGGTGCCCGTCGATCTTGTCGATCATGATGCCCAGCCCGATCTCGGCCCCGCTATCTTCGTAGGGAGCGTGCACCGTGAGCATGCCCTTGATCGCTGCGGAAAGCGGTGTCTTGTCGGGCTCTAACAAGGCTTGGCCGAAGGTGACCAAGTCGGCTGCGGTCGAGCGCAGCGCTCCGGCTCCGGCCATCGCCTGGAAGGTCCACGAGTGGCTTGGCTTGGCGCCATTGTAGGGCGGGGCGAGCCGCATCTGCTGGGCCTCACCGGGTAGGACCATGGTGTCCTTCATGCCGAGCGGACCGGTGATCTTTTCCGCGACGAGATCGGCGTAGCTTTTTCCGTGAATGCCGGAGATCAACTCGCCTAACAGGCCGACGCCGTAGTTTGAATACGACGAGGGAAAGGGCGGCGCATGAGGCAGCTCGGCTTTCGCGAGGAACTTGAGCGCGTCGTTGCGGTCGTAGGCCTTATAGGGATCCTTCGAGAGAGCGTTGAACCACCCCATGTTATCCGGCAGCCGCGGCAACCCGCTGGTGTGGGTGGAAAGCTGGACCAGCGTGATGGCGGCCACGTCCGGATCGATGAAGGAGACCTGCCCGTCTAACAGCTCCTTCAGCGTGCTATCGAGGCGGACCTTCTTGTGCTCCACTGCATCGGCGAGCAGCAGGCCGGTGAAGACCTTGGTGATGGAGCCGATTTCGAAGACGCGGTTTTCGGGAGCGATGTCGGCGGGCTCCAACTTGCCCGCTGCGGCGAAGCGGGTGGTGCCTGCGATGGATTCGGCGGTGACGATGCCACCGGCGGGCAACTTGGCCCCAGCCTTCTCCGCGATCTCGTGGAGCGGCTGTGCTGCTAGGGCAGGGCACACGGCTGCCAAGACGATGAGCAGGCGGGAGAGGCGCATGCTCGCGATGCTGTGATGAAACGGGATCGGCGGCGAGTTGGATGTGGCGCGAGGTTTGGAACTCCACTGGGAGCTTGAGCTACCCGGGAGTGCCGGATTTCAGATCGGCCTGAATGGTCCTTCGCTGCCGGTCTCGGCTCCATCTGCCATTCAGGCGGGATAAATGCCGCGATCCCAGTGCCACCCGGCGATGCCAAGCACCCGCTCCTAGCGGCGAACACAAACTCAGCCGAACAACGGCCTGCCGGGGCGACGGGAGTCCAGAAACTCAAGCCGGGTATCGGCCGGCACGCCTGCCTTGCGCGCGGCTTCGCGAATGCGGGCGAGGCTTCGTTCACCATCGAAAATCAGGAAGTCCATGTAGGCCAGTCGCTCGCCGGTCGCTCCACCCAAGGGGATGCCGCTGCGGTCCTGTTCCAGGGCCGAGACGATCACGTCCGTCATCGCCTCGCGGACCTCCACTTCATTTCCTTTCGGCAGATCGGCAGAGGAGAAGGACAGGTAAACCCATGCCGCTCCCATCTCGAGGAAAGGATCCTCGAACTTCTTCGGCTCGTCGAAAAAGGAACCCAGCACGGGGAAGCATCCGCACGATCCGCCCATGGTGTCCATGCGACGAGCGGCGCTCCGCTTCGCCGGTGGAATCGAGTAGCCATTCCAAGTATCCACAGGCGAGAGCATCTTCCAACCACGGGACGCGCGAGTCTCCTCAACGAACTCCTTCAACTCCGTGATCGGCATCGATTCCGCGAGCCGCTTTTGGCTGAACTGGATGCTCCCGACCCAGCGGGTGGTGCCGAATTCACCGAGGATCTCATCGAGCACCAGGAACAGCGCCTGCATGCACAAGCGTTCCTCCGCCTTTTCGATCAAGGGATGCCATAGCATCAGGTGCACCTTTTCCTTTTCCTCATCAATCTCCGGAGTGAGCCAAAACTCAATCGGGCGGAACTTCAGATCATCGTCCACCAGGGTGAAGTCTCCCACTTCCTCCTCAGGTTGACGCGAGGCGTAAAAGGTCCAATTTTCGATGCCGGGCAAGCGTTTCAGCCATTGGTCCGCCAGAATTTGCCGGTACATGACCCCTTCACCCGACAATGTGAAGGAGTGGAAGCCTTTCTCGGTGCCGGGTCCGAAGACCCATGCCATCCCGGGCAGGAACTCATCGACCTTTGGCGATACGATCGACGGAAGCTGCTTGCGGTCTCCCTGGTTGTGGATGTCGCGCAATTCTTCCGCCGCGGACGCAAACCAATCCCAGAAAGCGGCGGCGCGCTGGTTGAAGGTGAACTCGGCCGGTGCCTGCGGATGCTCAAGTGATTGCTGACCCTTTCCGAAGAGGCGGCTAAGAAACGACATGGCCCGGATTGTTAGGAATCGATCGCGACGAAGGCACCCTTCAAATACCTGCACCGGAAAGGCGGCGCGCTCTTTATCGGATCCCAGCCGTGGGCGCGGGCGTAGTCGATGGCGAGCGGGACCATCTCGTGGTTCACCACGCGCGGAACATCCGCGATGAGATGCTGCCCTGCGGCGGAGGCGCTCATTTCCACCCACAGCTCGTTCTTGCCCGCGCGGTTGCGGTAGATCCAGCGGTAGTGCGTGTCGCGGTGGTTGATGGCCTTGAGGCCTCTGGTCGGGAAAGACATGGGTGGAGAATGAGATAGTCGGCGGTCACGGTCGATTCCCGATCCGACCTTCGCCACGAAAAACAAAACGGCCCGCTCCCGGCGGACGATGCGCGGGAGCGGGCCGTGGGAAAAGTCGAGCGCGGGCGGATCAGTTTCCGGCTTTGGGCAGGATGCCGTCCCGCTCCATGTTCAGCATCAGGTTGCGGTACATGTTCTCATGCACCTTCGGGTACACGGAGGTGGGGGAGGCGAAAGGGGCGGCCACGATCAGTGGCAGCCAGAAGGCGGTCGTCATGCTGTCTTCCAGGATGTATTGGCGCGACTTGCCGGAAGAGGTCCGGGCGGTGGCGGTCAGCTTGAAGTGGTCGGTCCCGAAGCCCGGGATGGTGAAGAGCGAGAAGCCGCTGATGAACCCCGATGCAAACGCGACGCCGGCATTGCCATGATTGAGGACGTCCACGTCCACATGGACGGCACCGCCCTTGCCCTGGCTCACGGAGGAGAAGCGTTCGCTCTTGTTGAAGGCGTCGACCATCGGCTTTGCGAAGTGGGTGCTGGTGCCCGCGGGGGTCTCGGTGCGAGCACCGCCGGTGTTGCCTCGACCGGACGTCATCGTGTAGGTCAGGGGAATCTTCTTCACGTTCGTGGCCGGTGTGTCGGCCACTTGGGGAAGCTTGTTGCCGGAGAAGGAGGCGCAACTCGTCGCGAGCAGGGAAACGCCAGCGAGGGACAGCAGGGTGCGGATCAATTTCATGGAATCAGTAAGGGAAGGTGAGCGACGGAAGGTCTGATCCCGTCGCCCGGCGGCGGAGGCTGGTAGCTTGCTCCGGCACAGGTCAATGACCAGGATGTGACACGAGGGAATCGTGCCGCGTCATGCAGTCGGGCGGCAGACTATCTCAGATCGCCGTCAGCACTTCATCGAAAACCGTGAGCGTATCATCGAGATCCGCTTCGGTGTGCGCGAGGCTGAGGAAGCCGGTTTCGTAGGGGCTCGGGGCGATGTAGATGCCCTTGTCGAGGCAGCCCCAGAAGAACTTCTTAAACAGTTCCAGGTCCTGCTTCATCACGTCGTCCACGTTGACGATCTCGCGGTCGGTGAAGAACAGGCAGAACATCGAGCCGGTGCGGTTGAATCGGTAGGGCATGCCCTTCGCGTCTAACAGCGAGCGCAGGCCGGCTTCGAAATGCGCGCCGAGTTGTTCGAGGCGGGGGAAGCCGGAGACCTTGCCGAGCTCCTTGAGCTGGGCGAGGCCGGCGGCCATCGCGAGCGGGTTGCCGGAAAGCGTGCCGGCCTGATAGACCGGGCCGAGCGGCGCGAGCATGTCCATCACATCGGCTCGGCCGCCGAAGGCACCGACCGGCAATCCGCCGCCGATGACCTTGCCGAAGCAGCTCAGGTCGGGTGTTAGATTTTCGATGCCTTGCACGCCGGCCTTGCCGAGGCGGAAGCCGGTCATGACTTCGTCGAAGATGAGCAGCGCGCCGTGCTTCTTCGTGATGGAAGACAGCAGGTCGAGGTAGCCGGGCTTCGGGAAAACGAGGCCGGCATTCGCGGGGTAAGACTCCACGATAATCGCGGCGATCTGCTCGCCTTGTTCGTCGAAGACTTTCTCCAACGCCGCCACGTCATTGTAGGGCAGCACGATGGTCTTCTCGGCGAAGGCCCTCGGCACACCGGCGGAATCGGGCTCGCCATGTGTTAGAGCGCCGGAACCGGCGGCCACGAGCAGCGAATCACTATGACCATGGTAGCAGCCATTGAACTTCACGATGTAGTCGCGCTTGGTGAAGCCGCGGGCGAGGCGGATCGCGGACATGGTCGCCTCGGTGCCGGAGGAGCACATGCGGACCTTTTCCACGGAGGGCACCCAGTCGCAGATGACGCGCGCCATCTCGACCTCGAAGGGATTCGGGATGCCGAAGGAGATGCCGTCCTTGGCGACCTCGTGGATCGTATTCGTCACCACGGTCGGCGCGTGGCCGAGGATGTTCGGCCCCCACGAGCCGATGTAGTCGATGTAGGTCTTGCCATCCACGTCCTCGATGCGGCTGCCCTTGGCGCGGCGGACGAAGAAAGGCTCGCCGCCGACATTACGGAAGGCGCGGACGGGGGAGTTCACACCGCCGGGGATCTTCTCCTTGGCGGCGGCGAAAAGTTTCTGGGAAAGCGGACCGGTCACGGGGGGAGGGTGAACGGGGAAGGGATGTTCGCCAAGGATTCGATGGACGGGTGTGGTCGCCAGCAGTAGTTCGGAGGCTCCGCGCACCCAGCGGAGCTTCACTCGCAGCGGCTCCGCGCACCCAGCGTTCACGCCCCGAGCTGCTTCTTGAAAAACTCGGTGGTCCGCTCCCACGCGAGCCTCGCGGGGGCTTGGTCATACCGCAGCCGGCCTACTGCTCGTCTTCGAGATACAAGAAGAACTGCCCGCCTTCCTCAGACAGGATCACCCGAACAAATGAGTCAGGCTGAGGTTCGAAAGCAGCCTCCGCCACAATTGTCCCGGGCTTCCACCAAGGCAGCGTTGTGGTGATCCCTCCAGACGACTTCACCTTTTTATCCAATGCCGATATTTTGGGTGCCAGTGCGGCCTTCGCACCGGGTAAAACGGAGAATCTGGCAGCCCAGGATGGATCCACGAGCTGACCTCCATGCGCAAACTCCACCATTTTAGAGGTCGGCGGAAGTTCCAACGTGGCGTCCTTTTTTATGGCATTCCGGACCTCCACCTCGGTCATCGCACTACCGGAAGGCACCGTAACCTTGTTGCAAGAGGTCAAGCCTACGATCACTGCTGTGAATACCGCTTTCTTCATCTGTGGATCCACGTTTGCTCGCTGAAAAGTGCAGGTAGTCAAGCCCGATGCCCCCTTTTCGGAAACCGCGAATTGCTCCTTACCCGAGCTGCTTCTTGAAAAACCCGATGGTCCTTTCCCACGCGAGCTTGGCGGCGGCTTCGTCGTAGCGCGGGGTGGTGTCGTTGTGGAAGCCGTGGTTCACGCCGGGGTAGATGTGGGCCTCGTATTTCACGCCGGCCTTCTTGAGCGCCTCCTCATACGCGGGCCAGCCGGCGTTTACACGTTCGTCCTTCTCGGCGAATTGCAGGAGCAGCGCGCCCTTGATCTTCGCCGCGTCATCTGCGGGCGGCTGGCCGCCGTAGAAGGGCACCGCCGCGATGACGATATCCGGCAGCCGCACCGCCAGGGTATTCGCCATGCCGCCGCCGAAGCAGAAGCCGACCGCGCCGACCTTGCCATTGCACAGCGCGTGGGCGTGGAGCCACTGGGTGCCGGCGATGAAATCCTCCTCCATCTCCTCCTTTTTCCGCTGGGCCTGGCGGTTGCGGCCCTCATCGTCATTACCGGGATAGCCGCCGAGGGGCGTGAGCGCGTCGGGGGCGAAGGCGACGAAGCCGGCGACCGCGAGCCGCCGTGTGACGTCCTCGATGTAGGGATTCAGCCCGCGGTTCTCGTGGATCACGATCACGCCGGGCAGCTTGCCAGCGGGCTTGGCGGGGCGGGCGAGGTAGCCGCGCATTTTCCCTGCACCGGCACCCTTCGGTGAATCGTAGTTTTCGTAGGAAACGGTGATCCGCGCGTCGTCCTTCGGCACCTGTTGGGCGAAGGCATACTGCGGGCTGAGGGCGGCCAGAAGGCCCGCCACGGTCACGCCGCCGACGGCGAATTGCGACGCGCGCTCCAAGAATCCGCGCCGCCCGACCTGGCCGTGCACGTATTCATCGTAGAGATCGAGCAGCTCCTGCGGGAAGTCGTGGGCGGTTTTTCGGTCCATCCTGATAGAAGAGCGCCTCGGCCGGGAAGTTGCGAGGGTTTCTCTGCGGGACCAGCCGGCATTTGCCCGGGAGGCCGGCTCAAAGTCGCAGGCGCTGGGATCTAGACCCGCCCCCCGGGAAAATTTCCTGAATAGCGGCCCCCTATTTCCCGTCGGAACAAACGCGGAATTTTCTTTCCGCGATGGACACGCTATTTTGATCCCATGAAAGCCGTCGCTTTGGTTTCCACCCTGCTGTTGTCGTTGCTCCTCCCCGTCTCGGCCCAGGTCAAGCGCGTGGAGCGGAAGTCCCTGATCGATAGGGACCCGGACGTGGTCCACCTGGCGGAGCACGTAAAGACGCCGATCGAGCTGACGGTGGTGAAGGAGGCACCGGTTTTCTCGGACAAGAACGGCAAGAACAAGCTGGGCGCGCTCAAGACCGGCCAGACCGTGGTCCTCGAGGCCATGACCGAAAAGGCCTACAAGGTCCGCGGTCAGGGCGAGAAACACGGCGTCTCCGGGTGGGTGGGGCCACAGGCCTTCTCCTCGAAGGACCCGAATTTCGTCGAGAATCTCAAGAAGCTCCACACCCGGCAGGTCGAGGTGCAGGCGCTGATCGATGAGAAACTGGTCGCGATCGGGATGACCCCCGACGAGGTCTCCAAGGCCCGCGGGAACCCCACCAAGACCTCGGTCAAGCAGACCGGCAAAGGCCAGTCCGGCCGCTGGGAGTACCTTGATATCGAGCAGGTTCAGCACTATACCTACCGTCGCGACCCGGTCTCCGGGCAGGTCTTTCGCCAGTTCTCGCACGTGACCGAGGAGGAGAAGAACAAGACCGTGGTTGAATTCGAGAACGGCGTGGTGAGTTCGCTGGAGGAAAGCGAGCAGCGGCGGGGCGGACCGGTGAAAATCGTCGTGCCGCCGGTGGTGTGGGCCTGGTGAGCTGGCGGCTTTTCCGCGGATATTCGGGTGAAGGCCGGATTTCGGGTTGAATCCCGGCCCGGACGTGTTGCCTTTCGTGAGAGGCGTCGCGCCGTTCGTTGCGTGCCGTGCCGGAGTTTTCAATTCGTTTCACCGAAGATCCAATCACATGAAAAAACCAAAGTTCGGAAAAAGGGCAGGGGGCTTCACCCTCGTGGAGTTGATGGTCTGCATCGTGATCGTGATCGCGCTGGCCGCGATGGTGTTCGCGCTGACCAAGAACGCGATGGCCAAGAGCCGGCTCGCCGCCAGCTCGACCCGCGTCCGCGACCTAGGCGTGCGGGTCCAGGCCTACACCCAGGACAATGCCGGCCAGCTCCCGGTCTGGAAGGACTCGTCGCAGGACCTCTACTGGTGGGGCATGCTGGTGAAGGACCCGCGGAACGAGAGCGAGCTCGAGATTTTCCACAGCCCGGGGCACGACGAATTCAGCCCGGCCCCGTCCAATCCCAACCTCTCCTACGGCTGGAATGCCCGCGTGGTGGGTCGTACCGAGTCGGCAGAAGGCGACGATGGCCCGAAGCGCATGGCCAACTTCAAGGAGCCGGCCCGCATCCTGGTGCTCGCCGATGGACCGGCCAAGAATGGCAATGCCATCCTGGACGATAGCAGCTTGCCGGATCCAGAGCGCTACAATGGCAAGGCCGCCGGCCTGCTGCTCGATGGCTCCGCGCGTCAGCTCGAGATCGAGAGGGATTTCAAGGGCGGCCAGTCCGTCTGGCTCATGACCGAGGAAGAGCGCGAGGCCCAAGGCAAGTAACAGGCGCTCAGAGAAATTCCGCAGCGAGCTGCCGGAGCCGGTCTTGCACCGCCTCCGGCTTTTCGTCGCTCGGGATCACGTGGACGAACGGCTCGCCGGCCAGCGTCAGGAAGACCTCGCGGCATTTCGCCAGCGACTCCTGCTTCTCGAACTCATTCGCCGTGTCGCCGCGGCCGCCGATGCGGGTCAGCGCGGTCTCCACTTCCAGATCCAGGATGAAGAGCACATCCGGCACCGGCGCGAAGGCCTCATTCAATCGTCGGATCTCCGCCGGGTCCACGCCGCGCGAACCCTGATAGGCCATGGTGGAAAAGTAGTAGCGGTCGAGGATGACCACCTTCCCCGCGGCCAGCGCCGGGGCGATGAGCTGCTCGACGTGCTCGCGGCGGTCGCGCAGGAAGTAGTCGAGTTCCTCCTCCGGTGACAGCCGCCCGGTCGCCGCGGTTGCCCGGATCTTGGTGCCCCACGGACCGTCGGTCGGCTCGCGACTGGCGATCACCTCGCGCCCTTGTTCGCGGAACCACTGGGCGAGCTGCTTCGCCTGGGTGGATTTGCCGGTGCCGTCGATGCCTTCGAGGACGATGAAGAGGCCGTGGGGAGGAGTCATCAGGAGGATGCCGGACGCTCCCAGACCGGAGCGGAGAGGGCAAGGGCGATCACCTTTCAAGGAGCCGCTGGGAAGTTGCCCGGGCTGCGGCAGTCCAGCTGCCGTGAAGTGGCCCCGAGTATAGGGACACATCGCTCGGCCCGTCCGGAGCCTTGCGGAATGATTTCCGGAGACGACGTCCTGCTGCGTCTTCCTCTACAAGGAGTGGCGTGCCCGCTCCTCGAACTCCCAACTAAAGTGTTCTGCGAGAAGCCGCGACTGCCGGTTCCAATCGTCGCCGACGCAACGAGCCAGCCTTGCTTGCACTTCCTTCAGAACGTTCTCCCATGAATACGGGCTCACCATGATGCACCTTTTCGGGAGCGTCCTTCCGAGGTTGTGCTCGGTGATCGCTTGCGGCGTAACCACGACCACGTGGAATCGGTCCGCTCCTTCTCCGCCGACCGAGCCGATATGAAGGCACAGGGAGTAATGCACGTCAGCCTCCGACCCGGGCGACCACTGGTCGATGGGATCCTGATCGATGCAGTCGAATGATTTGATCTCTGGAGTTCCCATTTCCCGGTGAAGAGGCATCGCGTTCCCGTTCTTGTTAGGGAGTCCAGTCGGCCTCTTCAAGACCGGGATGTTGAGTCGCAAAACGCCACAGGATCAGGATTCTGGAGCACTCCTCCATGCTTCGCGGATGGCGGCCAATGCCGTCTGGGAAGCTGCCGGATTTGCCGAGGGTTCGTCCTGTGCCAGCTCATGCGCCACGATCTCCGGCAGCTCACGCGTGAGCAGTGTGACTGTGGGCGCGCAGGACTTGATCCCCTCTTCGGCAAGCGCGGCGCATCCAGAATGCCCCGCAGACAACGCGAGCGTGAGGAGCATGGAGTAGCTGGTGGCGGCCGTCGTCTGCGCGATGATATCGTCCCGCACCATGCGCGAGAGGGGATGCTCCCGGACCTTCCCATAGAGTCCGGCCAGCACCCCCGTGGCCGTCATCACTCCTTCCTTAATGGCCGAACCAAAGGCTCCGCCCTCGTCCTTCGAAATCGCCTTCAAGCGCTCCAGCCTTCCCTCGCTAGCCGTCGCGATCCGATCCAGGAGAGACACGAGCTGTGGCACGCTCCTGACCCGGTCGTCTTCGAGCTGACCGCGAATGGCCTTCGAAATGTCCGCCTCCAGGCCGATCATGTCGTTCACATATTGCCTGATGTTATCCGAGTGTTTCTCGCTCATGCGATCCGGTCATCGCAGCGAGCGTGCCGGGCGCGATCCGCCCAAAAACGGTAGTCCTTCGAGATGATTCATCGCAAACTGCAAAGGCTGCCGCTCACTTGCTCGGCGTTCCGCCCGGATCAAGCGAGCTGCATGTCGGGGCCAAGACTCCGCGCAGCCCGGCAGCGGGTAGCAAAGGGTGACTTGGAGGAAGATGACGACCCGATAGCGGTAAGGCGTGACTCGTGACACGTGCCCGCCGGTTCGCAGTGGTCACTGCGGAGCACCTCACCGCTTGGATGAAGTGCTCCAGCCCGCTGCTGGTGCCGGTGGGTTCTTGGGTTTGGGCCGGCCCCAGTGCGCGCCAGTTGCACGTGTCGGCTATGCTTTCGAACGGCGTTTTCGGAAATTAAGCGACGTTTGTATGGGCGGTGGAAGCCCGGATGCCCCCTGCTGGCGTGCTCGCTTTCGTTCGTCGTTTGACGCCAGCTTGGGACGGGTGAATCGGTTAGGATGTTTACCTCCCATGCTGTTCTACCCCTCGCGGGCGCATTGATGGTCGCCTCGTGTTCCGGACTCGCCCAAAACTACCGCTACCCATCGGGCCTGCGCGACGAGAAGACCGCCACCAAGCAGGACGATCACAAGTTATCTCGCTCGGCTCTCGGCCTCAAGGTCGTCGGCGGGACGGCCTTGAGCGCGGCGCGACAACCCGTGGCGACGGCGCGGGTGGGAGGAATGGTCCTGTGGCAGCGGCCGTTTGAACTGTTAGCCGGCGGCATCCCCGGCTCGCACAAGGTCCTCCCCCTGCCCCCCGAGGTGCCGGGCACGCCGGAGTTCGAGGCGCTGCTCGATCGGAAGCGCCTGCCCGCGGCCGTCCCTGGCAAGCTCACCTGGCTGGTGGATGGCAAGGACTACGTCCCCGAGCTCAACCGGCAAGCGAGGGCCGCGCGACACTCCATCGATTCGCAGGTTTACATCTTCGACAACGATGACGCGGCGGTTGCTTACGCCGACATCCTACGGCAGCGCTCCAGCGAGGTCAGCGTGCGCGTCGTCTTCGATGAACTCGGCAGCATGATGTCCTGGGGGAAACCTCCCGAAACCCCCTACCCCGGGGGGGGGCAGCCGCCCCGCGACATGAGCCGGTACCTGCGGCAGGGTAGCAACGTGAAGGTCCGCTCGATCCCGAACCCGTGGCTCGTGTGCGACCATACGAAGCTCCACGTTTTCGACCGGCAGGTCGCGGTGATGGGTTGCGCCAACATCGGCCGCGAGTATGCCAGCGAGTGGCACGATCTCTTGTTCCGCGTGGAGGGCCCGGCGGTCGCCAAGCTGCAGCAGGACTACAACGCGACCTGGCGGCGGGCCGACCCGGTGGGCTTGTTCGGAGCTTTCCGGCGCAAGACCGCAGTTCCTCCCGATCCCCGCGAGGTCAAGGGTGCCTATCCCCTGCGCATCATCCGCACCGACCCAGCAGCGGGCCGTCGTGAAATCCAGAAGAGCATGGTGCTGGCCATCCGCGCCGCACGCACGCGCATCTGGATCGAGGATCCCTACGTTTCCAATGACGACATCACTGAGGCGCTGGAGGATGCAGCCCGCCGCGGTGTGGACGTGCGGATGATCTATCCCTCCAAGAACGACTCGAAGATCATGGACATCGCCAACCGTGCCTTCGCGACCAAGCTGGTGAAAGCTGGCGGCCGTGCCTATGCCTACCCGAAGATGACTCACCTCAAGGTGATGATCTGCGACGGCTGGGCCTGCGTGGGCTCCGCCAATCTCGACACCCTCAGCATGCGGATCAACCGCGAGTTGAATGTGGCCTTCAATGACCGTCGCGCGATCGACGCCCTCATTGCTTCCGTGTTCCGGCCCGACTTCGCCGTCTCGTCGCCGCACCGCGAATCGGATCCCGCCAGTGCTCCGCTCATCGAGACGATCGCGGATCAGCTTTGACGGGAGGGAAGCCGGGTGTCACGCCGTGACGGCACCGCGAAGGCCTAGTCCGTCACTTCGGAGAACGATTTCAAAACATCGTAGTGTGCGGAGCCTGCATTCCAAGTCCCGCCTTGAAAAGGCACGGCATCCATCCTAACAGGGTGCGCGCAACCACGCGTCAGACCGCTTCGCAGGACATGGAGCTACCACGCCTCATCCCCTACAATCCCAAGTGGGGAGTCATGCTCATGTGCGGGGCCTTCTTCGGCGTTGCCTCCGGCTTCATGGGTTACAAGGCGGCACACAATACCGCGGGTCTGACCATCAATCGCATCATCACGCTCGGACCGACGGGGGCCACGGCGTTTTACTGGGTTATTTCCGCGCTCGGTGCCGGCTTCGTGCTAGCGGCGATTGTGGCGATCGCGCGCCGGATTGCCCGGCCGAAGGTATTGGAGCTTGGGACAGAGGCCCTGCTTCTGCCGCACGGAATCCTGCAGCGGCAGACCTCGCGCATTGCCTACGCGGACATCGTGAATGTGTCGGAGGTCCAAGTGTCAGGGCAGACGTTTCTCTACGTTACCGTCGGAGGGCTCAGATATACCATCACGGCTTCCCTGCTTCCGGATAAAGAGACCTACTCCGACATCAGAGCCTTTTTGGATTCACAGGCGCAGGGTTGACGAATTCTGCGGCAGGGGCTGAGGGATGCCGCGGCATTGGCGCTGGGAAGGGCATTCACGCTCGCCCGCCCATGGAAAGAAGCGCTCCCGACTGGACTCGAAAAAAACCGAAGACTCGATGGAGTCCGCGTCGATCGGAGCTGCTTGCTTCCCTCGCCCCTGATTAGCTGGCGTTATCCGCTTGCCCTGCCTTGTCGTCTTGGGGGAGAACATTGGCACCAAGCATGTTGCTGAATTGATGACGGTCCGCCATTGGCTGGTCTACCAGATCAAGCGGGCTTCCGCTTGTGCGATGGGCTGCGTTCTGATCGCACTTGCCTCGGGTCAGGGAACCTCGCCGTATTTGGTGAAGTCGTGGACCACCGACGATGGGTTGCCACAGAACACGGTGGAGGCCATCGCCGAGACTTCCGATGGCTACATCTGGGCCGGGACGCGGGGTGGATTGGCCCGGTTCGATGGGGTGCAGTTCACGACCTACGGCCTCGCGGAGGGCTTGAAGAGCGTGTATATCGTCGACCTGCTCGATGATGGGGAGGGAGGCCTCTGGATCGCCACGGGTGGAGGCGGAATCAGTCACTATCGGAATGGATCCATCAGGACGCTGACTACCGCGGACGGTCTGGCGCACAACCTCGTGCTCGCCTTGGCGAAGACGGGAGACGGCAGCTTGTGGCTGGGCGGACCTGGCGGACTGCAGCGATTTGAATCGGGCCGGTTCACCAAGATCGGCGAGGCTGAGGGCTTGGGGAAGGGGACTGTCAGCGGACTCGCCACGGACCGGGATGGCGTCTTGTGGGTCGCCACGGCGGATTGCGGCCTCGGGCGGATGAAGGAGGGCCGCTTCGAACAGGTTCCCGGGCCGGCGGGAGAGCGACTGGGAAGGCCCTACCTGCTGGCGGATCGGGAAGGGGCGTTGTGGGCCAGTGTCGGGAACGGCAGGATCCTGCGGTATCGGGACGGCGCTTGGACGGAGTTCAATCAGACGCACGGGGTGCCGTTTCAAGTCGTCTACAGTCTAACAGAGGGGGCTGATGGGGAGATCTGGGCGGGCTCGGGGGAGGGGGGGCTTCATGTCTTCCGGGATGGAAAATTCCAACCGGTGGGCGACGCCGGAGAAGTGGATCCTGCGGTCCGGGTGGTGAAGGCAGCCCGCGATGGAATCCTCTGGGTCGGGACGCGTTCGGGGGGCTTGAGCCGGGTGACACCGCGGCGGCTCAATTCTTACGCTGTAGGTGGGCCGGGACGGCAGGGGCAGGTGCACGGACTGAGCGAGGATGAGGACGGCCTGCTGTGGGTGACTTCTTACGGCGGTGGGATCTTCCATGGACCCATCGAGGATTTGAAGGCCTTGCCGATGAGTGGGCAGTTGGACAACCCCTTCCTGCACACCGCGCTGCGACTGAGAAATGGCAGAAATGGCGACACCTGGCTTCTGGGTAGCGGGCAACTCCTCCACAAGCGCCGCGGTGAGGCCTCGCCGGAGAAAATCCCGGCCAAGGCAGAATCGTGGATCTCCACGTGCGAAGATGAGGCCGGTACCCTGTGGCTCGGAACTGCCCGCGGCGGGTTGTGGAGGATGGTTGACGGGATGCCGGAGGAGGTGACGAGTGGTTCCTTCGGTGCACCGATCGCTTCACTAGCGTGCGAATCCGGACCGGTTTTGTGGGTGGCAGCCACCGGTGCGGGTCTGTTCCGTTGGGAAGCGGGAAAGATCCGGCAGTGGAAGGAAGCCGACGGCTTGCCCACCGACATGCTACAGGCCCTGCATCTCGATGCGGACGGCACCCTCTGGATTGGCACCAATGGTGGCGGTCTGGCGTGGCTGAAGGATGGAGCGATTCATTCCGTCGATGCCCGGCACGGTCTCGGCGACAACTCGATCGCGCAAATTCTCGAAGACGATGACGGGTATCTGTGGCTGGGTTGCAACCGCGGGATATCCCGGGTGTCGAAGCGTGAGCTTGAGGACGTGGCGGCAGGCCGGGCGGATGCGATCCATCCATTGGTCCTGGATGAATCCGATGGGATGCCGGTAGCGGGCTGCACGGGCGGCTACTCACCCGCGGGATTGCGAACCAAGGCCGGCAAACTGCTGTTCTCGACCGTGCGTGGCTTGGTGGAAGTCGATCCCAAGCGCTTCCGGACGGAGGGTTCCCCGCCTTCGCTGCTAATTGAGGATGTGCTGTTAGACGGGCGGCGGATCAGCGGGATCACGGACAAATTCATAGTCCCTCCGGGTCCCCGCGAAGTGGAGATCCGCTTCACGGCTTTCGCCTATTCCAAGCCGGAGAAGATCCGCTTCCGCTATCGGATGGAAGGCTTGGACAACGGGTGGTCGGAAACCCGTGGTATCCGATCCGCCCGTTTTCCGCTGCTTCCTCCGGGCGACTATCGTTTCGTGGTCAGCGCTGCAAATCCAGACGGTCGATGGTCGGATCAGGTGAGTGGCGTGAGCTTCACGGTGCAGCCCTTTTATTGGCAGACAGCGTGGTTCCGCGGTGGGATGGTGGCGCTTCTCATGACCACGGGAGGCTTTCTTGCAGCCTGGCGGTCGCGGGCACGGCTCCGCCGCGCACAAGAAATGGAGCGACTGGCGAGGGCGGAGGCGGATGCCCGGCAGCATCTCAATGAGGTGGCTCACTTGACCCGGGTGGCCACGCTCGGCGAACTCTCGTCGGCGTTGGCGCACGAGCTGAATCAACCGCTCGCCGCCATTCTGGGGAATGCCCAGGTGGCTCGCCGGGATTTCAGGGACGGCTCGCCGGATTTGACGGAAACCGCAGCGATTCTCGACGACATCGCCGACGATGCGAAGAGGGCCGGCGGCATCATCCATGGCATGCGTGCGATGTTCCGCAAGGAGGTGGCCGCCGAGCCCCAGGCGGTGGACTTGAACGAAGCGGTGACGCAAACGCTGGGGCTGCTTCACAGTGAGATCGTAGGACGGAAGGTGAAGATGGTGCTCCATCTGACGGAGGGGCTGCCTGCTGCCAAGGCCGGACGTGTCGAGATCCAACAAGTGCTCATCAACCTGGTACTGAACGGCTTGGATGCCATGGAGGGAGCAGGGGAAGGCGGAGCGATTGCGGTGGCGACGCGCTTGCAAGGCAGAGTGGTCGAGCTGAGCGTGCATGATGGAGGCCCGGGGATTCCACCGGACATGATCGACCGCTTGTTCGAACCCTTCGTATCGAGCAAGCATAGTGGTCTCGGGCTGGGACTGGCGATCAGCCGCAGCATTGCCGAGAGATTCCACGGGAGCCTGGTGGCGGCGAATCATCCGGAAGGAGGGGCGCAATTCAGGCTGCTGTTGCCGGTTTCGGGCATCTGAATTTTATCTCGTCAGCGGGTGAGGGTTTGTCTCAGGTTTCATGCATTCTCCCATGTCTGAAGATCGATCAGCGCCTGCGGTCTATATCGTCGACGACGATGCATCGGTGTGTCGCTGCCTGGCCCGAATGGTGCGGCAGGCGAGCTTTGAAGCGCGGACCTTCTCTTCCGCGGAGGACTTCCTTGCGGCGCGACCCGTGCCTTGGCCACATCCTGCCTGCCTGATCCTGGATTTGCAGATGCCCGGGCTGGGAGGACTGGAATTGCAGCGCGAACTCGCTTCGGAGCCGGCCCCTTGCCCGGTGATCTTCATCAGCGGGAATGGTGACATTCCCTCAACGGTGCAAGCGATGAGGCAGGGAGCGGTGACATTCCTGACCAAGCCCTTCGATGACGAGGATCTTCTGCAGGCTGTCCGGGATGCCATCGAAACCCATCGGGCACTGATCGAATCCACTTCCCAGGTGGAGCGATTGCGCCGCCAGATCGACTCGCTCACCGAGCGGGAGCGGGAAGTCATGGCTTGGGTGATTTCCGGTGCCTTGAACAAGCAGATTGCGGATGAGCTCGGTGTGGTGGAACAAACCGTGAAGGTCCATCGCGGGCGAGTGATGGAGAAGATGAAGGTCGTCTCCGTGGCGCAATTGGTGCGAGCCTGCGTTTCTGTCGGTTTCGAGGCCGCGGTGAAGTGAACGGAAGTTCCCGGATACCGCATCGGTCACTGAACTAAGGTCCAATTGTAGGCCGGGCATGGAATCTGGCAGGCTTGGATTTGCCCTCCCACGGAGCCCTTTTGTTAAAGGAGGGCAACCACACGACTCCAGTTGAAGATGAAGGACCACCGTTGCAGCATCCTCTCGATCACCGCTCTATTCGTCGCCTATGGCACCAGCTTTGCGGCTCAATCGGGACCTGATCTGGCGGGGCAGATCGTTGCGATTCAGATCGAGAAGGCGGCACGCACGCCTGCCGAACGAAAGCTCGATTCCCAGCTTTTGTTCCTCAGTCGGGAGACCGCCGGTCTCGAAGCGGTAGCGGGTGCGCCGCTTCTCCGGTCGCGGGTTTGCCGGGAGCCTGATGGACGGGTGACCGTGGATATTTCCGCGCCACCCTCTGTGGATCTCAGGCAAGCGATCGTCGGCGCGGGAGGCAGCATCATCTATGAGTCGCCGCGCTTGGGTGCCCTGCGCGTCTGTCTCCCGCCCGCCGCGTTGCAAGGCATTGCAGCCCGCGAGGATGTGAAGCGAATCAAGCAGGGCGCGCGGCTGGTTCGCCACACCGGCCCGGTGCTCAGCGAGGGAGATGCGGCTCACAAGGCGGCTTCATCGCGGACCTTCTTTGGCTCCAATGGCAGCGGCGTGAAAGTGGGAGTCATCTCGGATAGCGTCGATTATTATGAAGACTCGGTGGAAAACGGGGAACTGCCGTCGTTTTCGATCCTACCCGATCGTAGCGGCATACCGGGCAGCGGCGAAGGAACAGCGATGTCCGAGATCGTGGCCGATCTCGCACCTGGCGCGGAGATCATTTTCGCTTCCGCTTCCGGCGGGAAGGCCGCTTTTGCGGATTCCATCCTGCTGCTGAGGGAAGCCGGCTGCAAGGTGATCGTGGACGACATCTCCTACGGCAACGAGTGGCAGTTCCAAGACGATGAGATCGGCCAAGCGGTCAATGACGTGGTTGCCGATGGAGCGCTCTATCTCTCGTCCTCCGGCAACGAAGGCAGTTTGGCGAAGGGCACCTCCACCACCTGGGAAGGCGACTTTGCCAGCGGTGGTGGCGAAGCATTGTTGCCCGCGGGGGTGGTCCATGACTTCGGCCCCCAGAACTTCAATCGACTCACCGATGACCCATCCGGCGGCTCGCTGCAATGGAGCGACGAATACCACACCTCTGCCAATGACTACGATCTCCACATCCTCAGTGCGGATGGCTCGACCATCGTGAGTTCCTCCGCCGACACACAGGACGGTGACGACGAGCCCTTCGAGTTCATCGATGAGATCAACCCGGGCGAACGCATCGTGATCTGGAAGGCGAATGGAGCCGCCCCGCGCTACCTGCGCCTCTCCTGCACGGGCAATCCGCTGGAGATTGCCACCGCGGGCCAGACCATTGGTCATGCCGCGACCGCAAGCTGCATGTCGATCGCGGCCTCCGACGCTTCGGCGGTGGCCCCGGGGCCCTTTACCTCCGATTCGCCGGTGCGCGACAGCTCTTCCGATGGTCCGCACAAGATGTTCTACGAACCGGATGGCACGCCCATCACGCCTGGCAATTTCCTTGCTAGCGGTGGCGTGACAATTCCGGCTCCCTCACTGACTGCCGCCACAGGTGGAGCAACGTCGGTTCCGGGCTTTTCGCCCTTCTACGGCACCAGCGCCGCGGCCCCGCATGCGGCTGCCCTCGCCGCAGTGGTGTGGAGCCGCAAGCCCGCACTCACCAATACCCAACTGCGCACCTTGCTCGAATCGAGCTGCATCGATATCGAGGATGAAGGATACGAGGTGAACACCGGTCACGGCATCCTGATGGCGGATCTGGCCCTTGGTCTGACCCGTTCGCCACACGAAATCTGGCGACAGTCGAACTTCAACGTGGTGTTGGCTTCCGGCAGTTCCCTTCCCAATGCAGATCCGGATGGCGACGGAGTTCCCAATGTCGTGGAGTATGCCACTGGCGGCGATCCCAATGCACCTACCCCGGCTCCGCTGGCCGCCGTCTCCCACGCCGGGTCAGTGTTTTCCCTGAGCTATCGCAAGAATCCCACCGCGAGCGACGCAACCCTCTCGTTTGAACACAGCGCCACCTTGAGCGGATGGCTGCCAATCACGCCCGCAACAGACGCGCTCATCTCGACTGCGGGCGGCATACAGCTGCGGCAAGCAACGCTCGGAGTAGGCAGCAATACCGCGGATTTCTTTCGCTTGAAGGCGACAGCGCCATGACGCCGGGGAAATCCACCATCTTCATCATCGATGACGACGCTAGCGTGCGGCGGGCATTGACGCGGGTGATGACCCAGGCCGGGCTGCCCTCGGAGGCCTATGAGTCCGCGGAGGCATTTCTCGCCGCGACCCATCAAGGGGATGCCGGCTGCATCGTAGCGGACATGACCATGCCGGGGATGAGCGGGCTGGAGTTGAAGATTCTATTGGATTCCGCGGGCTTGAAACTCCCCTTGGTCCTGCTCACCGCGCAGGATACCGATGAAACCCGCGCCGCGGCCCGAAGCGCCGGTGCTGCGGCCTATTTCCGCAAGCCGGTGGATATCCAAGCGCTGCTGGATGCGGTGCGTTGGGCCTGCTATCCTGCGAATCCGGGGTCCCTTCCCTAAGGGCAAAGGACCAGTCATCTCAACCGCATTTATGATACCTGCGATACACTCCATGCCCCGTCGCATGCCCCGAGCGTGAACCTTGCTTTCAACGATCATTGCGGCCTTCGCTCCGGCGAACGCCCATGCGCCCTTCCTCAAAGGCGAAGCCCTCGACAAGACGGCCGACGTCATGTTCTGGGTGGTGCTGTTTCTGGTGCCGATCGTGGGCATCGCCGTGTTCTGGATCCTCCACATCATGCCGGAGAAGATCGCGGAGAAGCGGAAGCATCCCCAGGCGAAGGCGATCCAGTGCCTGTGCCTGCTTTCCTTGTTCTTCGGCGGGCTGTTGTGGCCGATCGCCTGGCTCTGGGCCTACTCGAAGCTGCTCTGCCGCCAAGCTTGGCCGACTCCAATTTGACCAAGGTCAGATCGACACCTTCGTGATTTTGAGACTCGCCGCGGAAAACCTGGCTGCCAAGGTGGAGCTGACCCAGATCCGCGCTTCCCGCCTGCGCGAACGCGTGAACCTCCATCTGGCACTCGGCGGCGATTTCAGAGGTACTCCGTCGAAATAGTCCCAGCCTTCTCCGATGATGAACGCCGAGCAACAACGCCTCGATGAAGCCGCGGAGAATGGCGTTCCTTGGAAAAAATGGGGTCCCTATCTGAGCGAGCGGCAGTGGGGGACCGTGCGGGAGGACTACAGCGAAGACGGCAACGCGTGGGACTACTTCAGCCACGACCAGGCGCGGTCCCGTGCCTATCGCTGGGGTGAGGACGGGCTGGCGGGGATCTGCGACGATCGCCAGCGGTTGTGTTTCGCGCTGGCGCTGTGGAATGGGCGCGACCCGATCCTCAAGGAGCGCTTGTTCGGACTGACCAACCGCGAGGGGAATCACGGGGAGGATGTGAAGGAGTATTACTTCTATCTCGATAGCACGCCGACGCATTCCTACCTGAAATATCTCTACAAGTACCCGCAGGCGGCTTACCCTTACGACGATCTCGTGGCGATCAACGGCGGTCGCGGGCGTCACGAGCACGAATACGAACTTCTCGATACCGGTGTCTTTAATGAGGACCGCTACTTCGATGTGCTCGTGGAGTATGCCAAGGAAAGTCCCGAGGACATCCTGATCAAGATCGGTGTCCACAATCGTGGCCCGGAAGAAGCTGAGATTCACGTGCTGCCCACGCTGTGGTTTCGCAATCGCTGGGCTTGGGGCGATGACAATCCGCGTCCGGCAATCAAGGCTGGCGGAGGCAGGCTTGCCGACACCGCGCTGCACGCCGCGGAAGTGAAGCTGGGTGACCGCTATTTGTATTGCGCGGGCGATCCGGCGCTGCTGTTCACCGAGAACGAAACCAACACGGAGCGAATTTTCGGTAAGCCGAGCGGGTCGCCCTTTGTAAAGGACGGGATCGGTCGCTGCGTGGTCCAAGGCGAACCGGGTGCCGTAAATCCGCAGCACACCGGCACGAAGGCCGCGGCCCATTACCGCCTGAGCGTGCCACCCGGAAAGTCCAAGACGATCAGCCTCCGGCTTACCTCCGTCGCTCCCGAGGCCCTGAAAGCAAGCTACAACGGCGGCCCCTTCGGCAAACATTTCGAGGGAGTCATGCAGGCGCGCCGGGACGAAGCCGACGCGTTCTACTCGACGGTGGTTCCGTCTTCACTTGATGCGGATGCGGCGAACGTCATGCGCCAGGCTCTGGCGGGCATGATGTGGTCCAAGCAGTTCTATTACTTTGATGTGAATCGCTGGCTCGAAGAACGAGGCTCCGATCCGTTCTGCCCGGCGCGAAAGCCAGCGCCGCGCAATGGGCACTGGCACCATCTTTACAATGCCGATGTCATCTCAATGCCGGACAAATGGGAGTATCCATGGTACGCGGCCTGGGACCTTGCCTTTCACGTCTTGCCGCTCTCGCTCATTGATCCGGCCTTCGCCAAGCAGCAACTCGACTTGATGCTGCGCGAGAACTACATGCATCCGAATGGCCAGATCCCGGCCTACGAATGGAACTTTGGGGATGTCAACCCGCCGGTGCACGCGTGGGCGACGATCTTCACCTACCGGCTGGAAAAGGAGCGGACCGGCAAGGGCGACATCGTTTGGCTGGAGCGATGCTTTCAAAAGCTGTCTCTCAACTTCACATGGTGGCTCAACCGCAAGGATCGCGCGGGCAACAATGCCTTCGAGGGCGGCTTCCTGGGGCTGGATAACATCGGCGTCTTCGATCGCAGCGCGCCGCTGCCTACCGGTGGTCATCTGGAGCAGGCCGATGGTACCGCGTGGATGGCCATCTTCAGTCTCAATATGCTGGAGATCAGCATCGAGCTGGCGCTGCACAACGTCGCCTATGGCGATATGGCGCTGAAATACCTCCAGCACTTTTGCTCGATCGCCTCGGCAACGATCCATGCGGGCAGCGATACGGGCATGTGGGACGAGGACGACGGATTTTTCTACGACGTCCTTCAAACTCCGGACGGTCAGGCACAGCGCTTGAAAGTCCGCTCGATGGTCGGGCTGTTGCCCCTCTGCGCTGTAACCGTTTTCGAGGGCGAATTCCGGGAGAAATATCCCGAGATCATGGCGCGGTTCCACGGCTTCCTGGAGGCGCGGCCGGAGCTTACAAGCTTCATTCATGATCCTGGCCAGACAGGCTGCGCGGGTCGCCGGCTCGGAGCGATCCTCGATGAAACCAAGCTCCGCCGGGTGCTGTCGCGGATGCTGGATGAGAACGAATTCCTCAGTCCCTTCGGCATCCGGGCACTGTCGCGGTATCATGCCGAGCATCCTTATGTCCTCGAGGCGGGGGGGCAGTCGTATGGCGTGGGGTATCTGCCGGGCGAATCCGACTCCGGAATGTTCGGCGGCAACTCGAACTGGCGGGGGCCGATCTGGATGCCGGTCAATGCGCTGATCATTCGCGCGCTGCTGCAATACTACATGTATTACGGCGACGACTTCACGGTCGAGTGTCCCACCGGTTCCGGCCGGCACCTGACGCTCTATCAGATCGCAGAGGAAATCACTCGCCGCCTTGCGAGCATGTTCCTGCGCGGCGAGGACGGGTGCCGGCCCGTCAATGGCGGTGCGCAGAAGTTTCAGGAGGACCCGCACTGGTGCGACTGCATCCAGTTCTACGAGTATTTTCACGGCGACAACGGCGCCGGCCTCGGTGCCAGTCACCAGACGGGATGGACCGGCGTGATCGCCCGCGCCATGCATCTCTTCGCGACGCTTACGCCAGAGCAAGCTCTCAAAGGCGGCAAGACGGGCTATTTCAAAATGCAGGGCGATCTGCCCGCAAAATGAGTTGAGGGAAAGTCGACGGGAGAGGGTTCTACCTGACGGTTCTCCCTGCTTGTGCCATGCTTTTCTTCTGAGCCGAATCTCCACCCGTAAGACAAACTCTCCGCGATGAAATCTGAAAGCCCCACATCTGCCGGAGGGCCGGGATCGGAGCCATGCGAGTTCTCTCCGGTATGCCGTTCCTCCACGCGATCTTCGCCATGACCGTGTATCTGCTGCCGCCCCCGGCTCCCGGAGGCCGGGAAACCTTCACCCATTCCTGCTCATCCAACTCGCCATGAATCCTGAATCCATCCAACAATTCGATCTCATCGTCATCGGCGGTGGCCCTGCCGGTGCCAGCGGTGCGGCCGCGGCAGGCTTCCTCGGCAAGCATGTCGCGCTCGTGGAGAAGACCTGCGATCTCGGCGGCGCGGGGATCAATACCGGTACGATCCCGAGCAAGACGTTGCGCGAAACAGCCTTGGCGCTGAGCGGATGGCGGTCGCGGCGTCTGTTCGGAGTTGATCTTTCATTGCGCCGCGCGGCCACCATCGGCGAGTTCATGGGGCATCAACAAAACGTCATCGCAGCAGAACGGGACCGCTCCGAGGCGCGGCTGGCTGCGCGAGGAGTTGCGCGCTTTACGGGCTCGGCGTCATTCGTCGATCCGCACCTGATCCGCATCGTGCAAGCGGGTGGCACCGAGATCTTGCTGCGCGGCGAGAAGATCCTCATCGCGACCGGATCCTCGCCGCTACGCCCTGCCGAATTCTGCTTCAGCGATGATCGTGTGCACGACTCCGACGAGATCCTGCTGCTCGAAGCGATGCCGAAAAAGCTCGTCGTCATCGGCGGCGGAGTGATTGGCAGCGAGTACGCAGGAACGTTCGCCTCCCTAGGAGTCGAAACTCATCTCGTCGATGGCCGGGACACGCTGATGCCTTTTCTCGATCCGGAAATTTCCCGGACGCTCGCCTCCGCGATGGCGGAGAACGGCGTACAGTTTCATTGGAAGGAGCGGGTGACATCCTGCGACGCTACCAAGCCCGGCGAAGTGGTGCTCACGCTGTCGAGCGGGGCAACGCTGTCCTGTGACGGCGTGCTCGTCTGTGCCGGACGCAAGAGCAATACGGACGATCTCAACCTCGCCGCGGCCGGCATTGCTCCGGGGAACCGGGGTCTGATACCGGTCAACGGGCACTACCAGAGCGCCGTGCCTCATATTTACGCGGCCGGCGACGTCGTCGGTCCTCCGGCTCTCGCCGCCACTGGCATCGAACAGGCCCGCGTGGCCGTGTCCGATGCCTTTGGATCAACCTTCAAGTCCGATCTCGCGACGCTCCTTCCTACCGGGATCTACACGATCCCCGAAGCCAGCATGATCGGTGAAACGGAAGCATCACTCCGTGAAAAGGGGATCGAGTTCGTCGTCGGACGCGCGCGGTACTGCGACCTTCCACGAGGCGAGATCATCGGCGACCAAACCGGCTTCCTGAAGCTGATTTTCCGCCAAGGTGACATGCGTTTGCTGGGCGTCCACATCATCGGCGAGCAGGCCACCGAACTGGTCCATGTCGGCCTCATTGCCATGCTCGCGGAAGCAGGAGCTGAAATTTTCAATCGGGCCTGTTTCAACTACCCGACCCTCGGCGACCTCTACAAATACGCCGCCTATGATGCGCTAGCCAAGAGTGAGCAACCGCAGATGTATTGAGTTGCCAGGCCGGAAAACGATGTCGCCCGCGGAACCTTGTTTCCAAGGCAGCGCGGGCGTGCTGTGCGGGCCATTCGTTTACTGCTTCGGATAGATGCGGGTGATCTTCGATCCTTGCAGACCGAGACCGCCCATCAGGCCGCGCTGGTTGAAGAAGAAGGCATAGCTGCCCTTGTCGATGGTGGTCGTGCTCAGGGAGCCGGCCACGCCGCGATCGACGACGACGAGGCTCGGGCTGCTGCCGACCTCCCAGCCTTCGTTGCGGTTGACGTTGCGGAAGGCCTCATTGTCCATCAGGAAGAGAGCGTAGCCGAACTTCTGCACGCCGGCTTGCAGGCCGTAGGAAGCGGCGGTGGTCTGATAGTAGCCGCCGATCTCGCCATTGTGGAAGATCAGCGCGCCGTTGCCGGCCTGTGCTGCCACCACGACGCCGCCCTTGGTGATCGAGGGGAAGACCAGCACTCCGCGTGCCTTGCTGCCGAGGGCCCGCGCCTGGGGATTCTGGGCATAGAGCGAACGGAGCGCGGCGCGTGAATCACGGGAGATCTGCGAGGCGCTGGCTGACTCCGCGTTGGCCTGGGTGATCGGTCCGTCGGTGGCGCAGCTTGGGAGAAGCGTGGGGAGGACGGCGGAGGCAAGGAGCAATGCGATGGCTTTCGATTTCATGGTTTGGAGAGGAGATGGGCGGAGTCTTGTGGGTTGCCAGGCTGAAAAGGCGAAAAGGAATTCAGCGTCCAGCCCCGCTTTCCTTGAGATGCAGGTGGAGGATGCGGCGAAGCTCCTCGATGGTTTGCGGCATCTCGCAGGCTCCGTGAGGACCGGGGACCACGCATTCCGACTTCGCCGTGGTGAGGTGGGAGCTCCAGTACTTGACCACGCCATCCGAGCTGAGTGTCCCGTCGCCTCTTCCCCGGTCGCCGAGGATGGTGTGGTAGGGAGCTTCGATGGGACGCGAATCGAGCACCTTGAGCATGGGATTTGTCGGGGACAGGCCGGTGACGCTGTTAGGAATTCTTCCGGGAGCGCCAGTGGCGATCGACATGGCGTCGCCCATCGACTTGGTGATCGTACCTGTCAGATCGACGGGCAAGGAAATCAGGCGGCGTCCGAGATCACCGATCCTGCCCAGCGCCATCTCGCTTCCGCGATGCGGCGTGCAGATGAAGACCAGACGGTCAACACGCGGGTTGGCTTTGAAGGCGGTCGCGCGATCCATCAGGCTGCCCGGTTCGACATGGGCGAAGAGCTTGTCCGCCTTGTCCTTTCCAATCGCATTCCACGACTCCCGGTTAACGGTTGCCGCCTGCATCCGCGACACCAGTCCGCCCATGCTGTGGCCGACGAGCACATAGTTGCGTGCTTCGGGATGCAGCTTCTCGAACTTCGCCAGCTCCTCGCGCAGTCTGAGGGCGGAGTAACCCGGCGGATTTCCGGTCGGATAGCCGAATACCATGCATTGGTATCGCTCGCGCAAGACCGGGTCTTTTTCCACCTCGTTGATCACGTTGCGCCACATCTGCGGTGTGGAGATCAAGCCGTGGACGAAGATGAGCGGAATCCGGTCGCGATCGTAGGGCTCCAATTGGTAGAGGCCGGTATTGCCCATGTAGTGGGTCACCCGGAATGCTCCCATCAGGCCGTTCCAGAGTTCCGACTTCTGGGGATAGTAAGCCAGCGGTGCCGAGAAATCGGCGTCCATCACCCGCTCCTTGCCAGCCACAGCAAACTTGGGGCGCTCGACAGGATCGATGAGCGTGAGAGTCGCTTCCTGCCCCTTGAAATCCAGAATGGCCGTGACCGGCGCGGCGACGCCGACCCGAGGTGAGAAGGCTTCCAGAGGAGTGGTCTTGTGGACGCCGACCAGCGCGCCGCCGATCCCATCCTGGCGGTTCTTCGCATCAATGGTTCCATCCGGGACTTCCGCAGCCGGCTTGAAGTCGGTGAAGTATTGCGGGCTCCAGACGCCATCCCGGGTCCCGGGGGAATAGCGCAGGCGGTAGGTGGTGCCATTGGCGGCAAGTGTCAGGGGACGATTCCACATCTTGCCCTGATCGGCATTGCGAAGCAGCACCGTGAGATCGGTGGCCGCCTTGTTGTAGATCACGCGGCTTGCTTCACCGGAGGATGCCGAGCCAAGCAACGCATGGGCCTCTGCAGCGGATTGCAGGTAGAGGGCCGCACGCTGCTCATCCGGTGTGGCTTTTGCCCCCGCTTCCTTGAGATGGACGGCTGCCGATCGGTGCAGTGCCTCGTCGGGCGGCAGAGGTTTGGACGCACATCCGGCGAAAACGAAGACGCCTGCCAAGCAGGGGAAAGTGGAATGGAATTTCATGGATTGCTCGACGCCAGCGGCAAGAGGGATGAATCGCTCTGAACCTCAGCCGGAAGGCAGGCTTGCAGAATGCCGGACGATTCGCCAATTGGACCTTAGTACCATCGCGGTCCTGGGTCGGCCGCCGATTCGAGCGGCGGATTTGCCGGGACGTCATTCCGCTTTGAGCTCAAGGCTTTCTCCGGTCGATGTCTTGATCTTGAAGCGTTCTCCTACGACGGTTTCCGCCAATCTGCCGTTGCGGATGACTTGCACTGTCTTCTGCGGCCAAGGATTGACGAGGTTACAGTCCAAGCCCTTTTCGCTGTAGATCCTCACGCCGCTGATTTGGCCGCTTTTGAGTTCAGCCCAAACGAGGAAGGCGCCCACCGCTCGAATTCCTCCGAAGCGGGCATCCTGCTCTTTCGCCCAGCAGGGGAAGAAGCGGAGGACGCGGGCGTGGCTTTGGAAGAGCATCTCGGTGACCGCCAGCGAAGGCGCGACGTTTTCGATGCCGCCACCGCCGAAAGAGAGGACCTTGTTGGGCAACGAGCGCTTGTCGAATAGGGTGCGCAGATTCTTTAAGACGATCGCAGGCTTGTAGCCGACCCGGATGCAGGCGGTGTACCATGAAGCGCTGCCGTTGGGGTCGCTCCAGCGGCCCATGGCGTCGAGCATGTTGTGGCTGATTTCGATCAGCTTCGGATCGCTGTCCAAGTGGATGCAACCGGCGGGGAAGATGTGCTGGATGCCCACGGTGTTGTCCCTCCATCCAGCGGGTCCTACCGAGGTGTAGCGGAAGAGGGTTTTGCCCTTGCGCTCCAGAGTGGGGAAGTCGCTGAGTTTCGCCCGGATCTCATTCCACTTGGCGCGCTTGTCGGCATCGACGTCGAGAGCTTCGCTCATCGGCACGATGTTTTCGAACAACGCGTGCACCATGCCCAGCGAGAGGATGGCATTGGTGTTAGGTCCGGAACCCTCGTGAACGGAGTCATTGACGATCACGTAGCGGTCGTTTTCCAGCTTCAGGTAGTCTTCCCAGAAGTCCGCCACCTCGCGAACGTAGGCGTATCCTTCCTTCCTCAGCCACTCCTTGTCGCGGGTGTAGTTCCAATACCAGAAGTAGGGCAAGGCCGCGAAGGCGGCATTGCTGCGCTGGCCGTGGTCCTTGCGCTCGCCATAGGGCAGGGTACCCCACGGGCCCAAGGCCACCGGGAGGTGGATGCCTTTCCAGCCCCGGTCCGCGGCCATGCGCTTGCCGACCGGGATGGACTGGTTCATGGCCTCATAGAAGGGCCGTGTCTCGTCGGTGTGGTTGGCGGCATAGAGGCCGTAGAACTGAGCTTGGAAGTTGTAGTTCAGGTGGTAGTCGCCATGCCAAGCGGAGTCGTTGGTGGTGATCCAGTTGCCCCACAGTCCCGGGGCGATCTTGCCCGCGCGGCAGCATGAGGCGATGGTGTATTGGGAGGCGTACCAGTTCTGCTCGATGACCTTGTCGGGAATCTCGATGAATGACTGGCTCCAGTAGTTGCGCCACCAGGCGCGGTGGGCTTCGATCTGCTGCTTCACCGCACCCGCGGTCAGGGCCGCCGTTTGGACCTTTGCCGCGGCAAGCGTGTCGGCACCTTTGACATCCAGATCGCTGAGGATGACGGTGGCCACCGTGGCGCTTTCGCCGGGTTGGAGGGTAAAAGAGCGCGCGCCATCCTTGAACAGCACCCGCGTGGAGACCCCGACCTTGCGGCCTTCGGGCGTGGCATCAGGATCGAGGTGAAACGAAGCGCCGGCGTCATTGTTCTCTGCGACGCCGTTGATATGGAGACGCATCGTCCGGTCCTTGTAAACGGCGGCCACATGGGTCCACTCCCGCAGCGGAATGGTGCCCCGATATTGGAGCGTCACGCCGCTGAGAGAAAAGCGCAGCTTCCCGGCAGAGAATCCGAGGCTTAAGGACTTGTTCCACGCGCCGGAACTAAACAGGTAATCGCCCGCTTTGGACAACTCATCTGGCTTGATCCAAGCGCTGAAGGTCATCGCCTTTTCAATGACCGGGGCGTTGGCAGGGCGAGTGGTCTTGCCATCGAAAATCTGCGGTTCACCGCGCGGTGCTCTGGCGAGAGTGGCGATCTCTTCATCAGAGAGCGCACGGTCCAGCACCTGAGTATCGGCCATCGCGCCCTTGAAGAACCATCGGTTTTTTCCGCTCTGCTCGCAGCCATAGAGCGCGGGTTTGGTGGCAGGACTTACGAGCGCGGGACCGGTGGCAGTGCGAATCTCGTCGCTTTTGATATTGTGCACTGTGATGTCCAGCGGCTGCTTTCCGCTGTTGGTGAGCGTCTGGATGAAACCGCTGCCATTGGCGTCCACCAACGAGCGCGTGCTTAGCTCTGCATCGCCCTGCGTGAAGCGGCCGCGGGTCTCTGCCAATTGCAGGTCCGCCTCGGTGTGGAAGGTGGCGTTCTTGAGGGCGGGAGTGACAATACGCACCTGCCCGACGACGAGGGGCAGCAACCGCTTGAGGCTCCAGAAGTCATTCTTGCCGATGTGAAAACTCAGCAGGTCCGGAGATCCCGCCTGCACCACGCCGATGTCTCCGTTGCCGAGCAATGGACCATCTGTCATGCCTGCGGTAGGCACCCGGGCTGCCGGCTTTCCGAAGATGATGGCGTGCTTGCCAGCTAAGTCCGCGCCTTCGGGAGCGGGAGGCTTGGGCGCGGCCATGCAGGGCAAAGCGAGCAGGACGAAGAAAAGGACACTGGAGCGGGAGGCGAGCATGAAGTCAGGTGGATGGAAGAAGTCTTAATTCGCTCTGAGTTCCAGTGTCTCCCCAACGACGGTCTTGAACGTGAAGCGCTCGCCTTCGACGGTTTCCGCCGGTTGGCCGCCGCGGATGACCTGTACCTTTTTCTCCGGCCACGGATTGGCGAGGGTGCAGTCCCGGCCTTTTTCGCTGAGAAGTTTGACGCCCGTGACGGTGCCATTTTTCAACTCGGCATTGATCAGGAATGCGCCGCGCGCGCGGAGGGTGCCAAAGCGCGCATCATGATTGCGGGGCCAGCATGGGAAGAAGCGGATGGTGCCCTCGTGGCTTTGTAGCAGCATTTCCTGAATGGTGTTGGAGACGATGCTGAAGTGTTCGACGCCGTGCGGATTCCCGGAGATCATGCCGTTCGGTCCACCGATCGCGGCCATGGTCTCGTGGAGGATCTTGAGGATGGTGTCGGGATCATAGCCGACACGGACGCCGGCCGCGTAGAGGCTGTTCATGCCGTTGAAGTCTCTCCAGCGGCCGAGCATCCGGACCTGGTTGCGGGCGCGCTGGAGAAGTTCGGGCGGGCTGTCCAGGCCGATGCCGCCGGCAGGGTAGATATGCTGAACGCCGACGACGTTGCTGCGATACCAGGGGATGCCCTGTTCCGTGTAGCGGAAGATCGGCAGCGACCACAGCGACTCGTCCTTGGGGCGGAAATTGGCAGGCAGGTCGGCGCCGGTGATGGTGGGATACGCGCTGAGATGGTCGAGGATGTGGTTCCATTTCTCGTGCTTGCCGGCGTCCACCTTGAGTTCCCGGCTCATGTCGAGCGACAGGTTCATCACCATCCGCACGAAGGCGAGCGAGTGCAGGGAGTTCATGTCCGCGCCGGACTGTTCGTGAGCGGAGTCCTTGTAGATGACATACCGGCCGCCTTCGAACGTCAGGTAATTCTCCCAGAACTCCGCGACCCCGCGCACGAAGGGGTAGGCTTGCCGTGCAAAATCGAGGTCGTAGGTGGCATACCAGCGAAAGGAAAGGGGAACGCACGAATAGGAGGCGTGGCTCTTCTGTCCGGCGTCTGTTAGATGCGCCAGCGAACCCTTGGGGCCGTGTGCAACCCTCTGGGCAATGCCGTCGAATCCGAATTGCTTGCGGCAGAAGTCGCGGGAGTTTTCGAGGGAGTCGATGATCGCGTCGTTGCAAGGGTCGGCCTGCTCGATGTGGTTGGCGGCATAGAGGCCGTAAAACGGCGCGACGAGATTGTAGTTCATGTGGTAGTCGCCGTTCCACATAGGCGTGTCGGTGGTGTTCCAGCCGAAGATGCCCGGCGGGAATCCGCGCAGCCGGCTGGCGCAGGCCATGCCGTAGTGCGACAGGTAGTAGCGCTGCTCCAGCAGCTTGTCGGGAATCTCCACGAACGACTTGTCCCAGAAGCCCTGCCACCACCTCTGGTGCGCCTGCCTGACTGCCGGCAACTCATCTTTCCCGAACGTGGTCGCGCGCTTGATGGCTGCCGCACGGAAGTCGGGCGTATTCGCGAGGCCGGATGCCGACATCACGATCAATACCGGCTTTTGCGGCGTGAGAACGAAGGACTCTTTGGCTCCCACGACTCGCATCGCGCAAGTTGCTCCGGACGGCACGACAACCTTCTGACTGAATTTTCGTTCAGCCACCTGGACGCCATCTGTGCCGCGGATGACGGTTTCTTCGCACGCGTTGCCCTTCCTGTAGATACCCTGGGAATTCCGAACGCTCGTGTGCGTGCCGACGGGAATCTCTGTCTGGCCGTCTTGGCTCGGCAGGAACAGTCCTGCGCGGCCCTGAATCTCCCCACCGGAAACGGAGAGCTTGATCCATAGCAGGTTCTCCGTGGCCGCGACGCCCGTTTCGAGTGTTACCGTCGTCTTCTCCTTCGTGAAGGTCCCGGTTGTGATGGCTTGCGCCAAATCCTGTTCTACCCGGTAAGAGGCGTCCTCCATGCCGGACAGCCCCACATCTAGCCGTGCGAGCGGTTGCGGACGAGTGTCGTGGTCGCCGCGCATGACCCAGAGGTCGTTCTTGCTGACATGAAAGCGAAGTTTCTCGGCTTTCCCGCCGAGGGCGACAAGTAGATCGCCGTTGCCTAACAGCGGCGCGTCCACCGCAGTGCTCGCCGGAATCTTGCGCGGCGGCGAGGTGAACACGGCCTTATATTGGCCGACGATCTTCAGGGCGGTGTCCTCCGCGAGGGCGCTCAATGAAAGCAAGCAGAGGCAAAGGGGAAACAGGATGTTGATCATACACCGGTTGAACGAGTGACTTGCAGGGTTACGTGGCGCTGATGCCTTGTTTCCAGGCTCCGGGGTTGCGTCATGAGTCCACCTTGAGTTCAAGGGATTCCCCGACAGTGGTTTCGAGTGTGAAATGGGTGCCTTCCACGGTGTTCGCAGCTTTTCCGGTGCGGAGGACTTGCACCTTCTTCCCGGGCCACGGATTGACGATGGTGCAGTCCTCGCCCTTTTCGCTGACGATCTTCACGCCGGCCACGACGCCGCCTTTCCATTCGCCCCACACGAGGAAGGCGCCCACCGCCCGCAACGAGCCAAAGCGGGCATCCTGTTCCTTGGGCCAGCAGGGGAAGAAGCGTATTTTTCCATCGTGGCTCTGAAGCAACATCTCGGTGACCGCCAAGGAGGGAGATGCATTCTCGATCCCGCCGCCTCCGAAGTTAAGCAGCCGGTTCGGCAGTGAATGCGTGTCGAGCATGTGGCGCAGCTCGGTCAGGATACGCGCGGGCTGGTAACCCACGCGCGCGCAAGCGGTGTACCATGAGGAACTGCCGTTGTAGTCGCGCCAGCGGCCCATGGCATCCAGCATATTGTGGCTGATCTCAAGCAGTCCGGGGTCGCTGTCCAAGCCGATGCTTCCGGCGGGGAAGATGTGCTGGATTCCCAGGGTGTTGTCTCCCCACCATGGCGTGCCCTTCTCACTGTAGCGGAAGACCGTCTTGCCACCGCGCTCCTGTGTGGGGAACGCGCTGAGCTTCTCGCTGATGTCTTTCCATTTGGCGCGCTTGGCGGTGTCCAGTCCCAGGACCTCGCTCATGGGCACAATGTTTTGAAAAAGCGTGCGGACCAGACCGAGCGAAAGGAGCGGGTTGAAATCCGCTCCCGAGCCTTCATGGATTGAGTCGTTGTAGATCACATAACGGCCATTCTCAAGCTTCAGGTAGTCTTCCCAGAACAAGGCAGTCTCACGCACGAAGGCATAGCCATCGTGCTCCAGCCAAGCCTCATCGCGGGTGTATTGCCAGTGCCAGATGTAAAGCAGGGCGGAGTAAGCTGTGTTGCTGCGCTGGCCATGGTCGCTGTTGTCGCCCTCCGGGCACATTCCCCAAGGGCCGATGGAAACCGGAAGATGGATGCCCTTCCAGCCGCGCTTTTGGGCGATGCTTCGCCCGCGCGGTATGGATTGATTCAAGGCCTCGTAAAAGGGCAGGGTGCCATCGGTGTGGTTGGCGGCATACAGACTATAGAACGGTGCCTGGAAGTTGTAGTTGAGATGGAAGTCCCCGTGCCACGCGGGAGTGCGGGTGGTAATCCAGTTTCCCCACAGACCGGGCGCAACCTTGCCCTTGCGACTGCATGAGGCCATGACGTATTGGGACGAATACCAGTTCTGCTCGATCACCTTGTCGGGGATCTCAATGAAGGATTGGCTCCAGAAGTTGTTCCACCATGCGCGATGGCCCAGGACCTGTTGCTTGATGGTTGCCGGAGTCAGGGCTGCCGCTTTTGTTTTGGCCGTGGCCAGCGGATCCGGGCTTCCGACGTCCAGATCACTCAAGATCACGGTCGCCACGATCGCGGTTTCGCCGGGTGCGAGCGTGAAGGTGCGGGAGCCGTCCTTGAACAGAACGCGGGTTGAAACCCCGGCTTTACGGCCCTCGGGTTTGGCGTCGGGATCGAGGAGGAATGAATCCCCCGCATCATCGTTCCCGGCGAGGCCATTGAGATAGATGCGCATCGACTTGCCGTCAAAAACAGCCGCCACGTGGGTCCACTGTCCCAGAGGGATGGTCCCCGGATGTTGGAAGGCGATCCCGTGGAGGCTGAAGCGTGGGTGTCCGGAGGAGAAACCGAAGCTATAGGCGTGATCCCAGTCCCCGCTGCTGAGGAGGTAGTCGGCTTCATCTGAAAACGTGTCCGGCTTGACCCATGCCGAAAAGGTCATCGCCTTGTCGATCACCGGAGCGTTGGCGGGTCGGCTGGTCTTTCCGTCAAACCGTTCGGCTTCGCCACGGCGGGTCTTGGCCAAGGCAACGACTTCCGCGGCCGAGAGAGCGCGATCCTGAACTCGGGCGTCGGCCATCGCTCCTCGGAAGAACCAGCGATTCTCCCCGTGCTGCTCGCAGCCAAAGAGCGGCGGCTTTGGCGGGGGATTCACTCGTGCGGGAACGTCAGCCACAGCGACTGCCGCTCCCTTAAGGGTGCGCACTTCGATGGTCAGCGGTTCTTGTCCGCTATTGCCGAGCGATTGGATGAATCCATTGCCATTGGCATCCACGAAGGAACGCGTGCTGAGTTCCGATTTGCCCTGGGTGAAGCGACCCCGCGTTTCTGCCAGCAGCATGTCCTGCTCGGTGCGGAAGGTCGCGCCTTTCAAAGCGGGTGTGAGAATCTGGAGCTGGCCTACCGGCGTGGGCGCTTGGGTCTGAATGCTCCAGAAGTCATTCTTGCCGATGTAAAAGAGCAGGTTCTCCGGCGGGCCGGCCTGTACCACGCCAATGTCACCGTTGCCCAGCAAGGGGCCGTCCACCATGAAGTTGGTGGGTACGCGCGTGGCGGTTTTGTCGAAGACAATGGTGTGCCTGGCGACGATGGCAGTACCCTCTGGCGCCGGGGCGGCGCGTGTCTCGATGGCCGCCCCGAGGCAGGGGGTGACGAGGAGCGTGGCGATGGCGAAAGTGGTGGAAACGATTGTCATCGTGTTCGAATTAAATGGCGATGCTTCCGTGAAACCTGAAGAGCAGACGTGACCCGCGTGACGGATTGTGGGGACGTTATTTCGCTTTGAGTTCAAGACGCTCTGCGATGGAGGTTTTGAATTGGAAGCGTTCTCCTTCGAATGTCTCTGCGGGCTTGCCGTTGCGGGTGACCTGTACCTGGCGGCCGGGCCAAGGATTGATGACGCTGCAATCCCGGCCTCTTTCACTGGTGATCTTTACCTCGCCAATGAGGCCGTCCTTCAGATCCGCCGATACGAGAAATGCCCCGTAAGCCCGCAGCGTGCTGAAGCGTGCGTTCTGGTTCTTCGGCCAGTTGGGGAAGAAGCGCAGGACGTGGTCGTGACTTTGAAACAGCATCTCCTGCAGCGTGCAGGGGACTACGCTGAACTGCTCGGTACCATGCGGGTTGTCGGAGCGCATGCCGTTCTTGGAAGCGGTGGCCGTCCAATGGCCCAACTTCTGGAGGATGATCTCCGGATCGTAGCCAGTGCGCACGGCAGCGGGGTAGAAGCTGTTGCAACCGTTGAGATCGATCCAGCGGGCCATCACTTGGATCTGGTTGCGAGCCCTCTCGAGAAGTTCGGGGCGCTTGCCGAGCCCGATGCCGTTGCCGGGGAAAATGTGCTGGATGCCGACCGCGTTGTCGTTCTGCCACGCCTGTCCGGATTCGCTGTAGCGGAAGATGGGTAGGGCCTTGGTCTCCGGCGTATTGGGCAGCTCGATGCGGCTTCCGGGTGGCAGGTCGCCCACCGTGCAGGTCGGATAGTCGCTCAAGCGCGTGCCGATATCCGCCCATTTGGAATGCTTGTCGCGATCCACGCCAAGTTCGATGCTCATGTCCTTGGCCAACTCCATGACCAGGCGGATCATGGCGAGGCTAACAAGAGGGTTGGTGTCGCGGCCGGAGTTTTCGAGGGCGGCGTCGTTCTTGTCCACATAGCGCCCGTTCTCGAGAACCAGATAGTCCTCCCAGAATTCGGCCGTTGCCCGCACGAACGGATAGGCCTGTTTGGCGAAGTTCCGGTCGTAGGTCGAATACCAGGTGGAGGCGATCGGCACGCAGCAGTAGGCGGCGTTGCTGCGCTGGCCCCAGGTTGTCGGAGCACCGGTGACTCCGTGGGGAAGGATCGAGACGGGGAGGAGAATGCCCTTGCCGTCTTTGATCTTCAGGCTATTCCCGCACATCCGTTCATACTTCCCTTCGTCCTCGCACCAAGCGCGACCCAGCCCGATCGAATCGATGATCGCGTCATTGGCGGGCATTGCTTGCTCGATGTGATTCGCGGCATACAGGCCGTAGAAGGGCGCGTAGAAGTTGTAGTTGAGGAAATAGGCCCCGCCCCACCTCGGGGTCGCCTCCGAGAGCGTCCATCCATACAGGCCCGGCGGAAAATGGCGCAGCCGGCTGCAACTGGCCATGCAGTAGTGGGAGAGATAGTATCGACGCTCCAGCGTCTTGTCGGGAATCTCGATGAAGGATTTGCTCCAGAAGTCGGACCACCATGCCGCATGGGCGCGGGTGAGGGAGGTGAATGACGCGGGAGTTGCTTCCGTGGCGCGCCGGACGGCAGCGGCGCGGTAGTCGGTGGTGTTGGCCAAACCGGATGCCGAGAGAATCAAGGTGACGGGCTTGCCGGGTGAGACCGTGAAATCACCGGCTTCACCGCGGAGGGCGCGCAAGGCGCAAGCCGCCCCCGTCGGGCGGGCCACGCCCTGTTCATAGCGGCGTTCGATGACTTGCACGCCGGCCGCGCTTTTCTGCGGCCGCTTTTCGGCAACGGTTTTGCCGTTGATGAGGAGGCGCATGGCGCCGGGCTCGAAGGTGGCGGCAACGTGAATCCACTTTCCCGTTTCAAGGGGCGTCTCGGTCTGAATGAAGGTGCCGTTCACCGACCAGCGCAGGCGTCCGCCGGACAGGCCAAGACTATATGCGGCGTTCCATTCTCCCTTGCTAATGATGTAGTTCGCCTCCCCAGCACGGTTGACCTTGATCCACGCTCCCACATTGACGGCCTTGTCCATTTTGGAAACGGCCAGTTCACGTGAGGTCGTCTTGCCGTCGAAAGAATGGATGGCGACAGGCTTGCTCGCTGCAGTCGGGGGAGGGGGATTCGAGGAAACCACGACATCGGCGATCTCTCCATCGAAGTGGTAGCGTCCTCCGCCGTAGCCTTCTTTTCCGATGATCGCCGGATGATCATTGTCCACGATCGCGTCTGGCGCGCTGGCTTGGTCCGCGTTCTTTAGCAGGGCGCTCCCTTTGACGTCGCCTCCGGTTGAGGAAAGGGTCACCCATAGGAGGTTCTCCGTTGCGGCGATGGCTGATTCCACGGTGAGCGTGACGCCGTCTTTCTCGAAGCTGCCGGTAGTGGTGGCATGAAGTAGATCCTGAGTGACCTGATAGGTGGCGCCTTTAAGGGCGGGAAAGGCGAGGTCCACCCGTCCAAGTCCCCGCGGACCCCCATCCGGGCGGATTTCCCAAAGGTCGGCCTTGGAGAGATGGAATTGCAGCATTTCCGGCGGGCCTCCGAACGCGGCGAGGAAGTCGCCATTGCCAAGCAGCGGCGCGTCCGTCGGGCCGTTGGAGGGGATCTGCTTGGGCGGTTGGTCAAAGACCGTATTATGAGCGGCCACAATCCGTGGTCCCGCTGCCTCCGGTGTTCGAGACTGCGCATTCGCGGGGCCGAACATCAGAAGGCCGATCAATGGAATCACCGAGAAACTCATGGAAGGATGACGCTTCATAAATTCAGTCGTCAGGCAGGGTGCGATACCAGGTGAAATACAGAACCACGCAGCAGGCGGCGAAAATGCCGCTACAGATCCAACCCTCGAGCGGCCAATGGCCGAGAAAATAGACGGGAGCCATGTAGAGGGAGAATGAGGCAACAAGTCCAATCGCCACATTCAGGACGATTTGGGGCACGGGGATGGCCGTGGCCAAGGGGACGCCTGCTCGGACCGCTTTGGCGGCTGTTTCCTTCCAAAGGCCGAAGGGCCGGACCCGGGCGTAGAATGCCACCGAGGTTTCATCCTCGATCGGCGGCGTCAGCCACGAGACCACGATGCAGGCAAGCGTGGAGGTCGCCAGCGTGGCATAGGTGTAATAGCTCTCCGGCCATGCCTTGAGAAAGTGTCCTTCCGGGACAAAGGCACGCGCCAGCATCGCCAGCGATGGCACCAGACTGAACAAGCAGCCTGCGGCGAAGCCCCAGCCATTCATGCGACCCCAGTACCAGCGGAAGGCGAGCGGGACCACGAAGCAGGTCAGCAGCCCCCCGAGCGTCCAGCCCCAGATGACATTCAGCGCGCTGCCTCCGCCGCTAGCCTGCGACTCGACCATGACATAGCCGATCGCCGCGGACAGCAGTGCCAGGAAGCCGGTGGCAGCATAGCTGATTTTCACCAGCTTGCGGTCGGAGTCTTCCAATCCCGGAGCGACCAGCGGCTGATAGAGATCGCGCACGATGATCGAGGCGCACGCGTTGATCTCGGAACAGAAGTTCGTCATGAACGAGGCGGAAAGGCCTGCGACGACCAATCCTAACAGGCCGGGAGCCAGCAGGCCGGACTGGAGAAACCTGGGCATCACGCTCTCCGGGTCATACGCGATCTGGGACTTGTAGAGCGTATAGCCGAGGAAGCAGAGCCCGGCGGTCATGATCCAGCGCGGGAAACCCAGGAATTGCCATAGGGCCGCCAGCTTCGCTGCTTCCTTCACATTGGTGGCGGCGAGAAACCGTTGCTCGCCATAGCGTCCACCCGCTCCGCCCACGCAACCGATCATGCCGACGATGGAAAACGCGAGCGTGGAACCGATGAAGTCTTGCCAACCCTTATAGCCCTCGGCGGCACTGAACATTCCGATCTCCGGAGTGGCTTCCGGCACGAGCGACTTCCAGTAGTCCGGCGTCACCGCGGCGGCACCGGTGCCATGCGCGACCGCGCTGTGGATCTGGTCCGCCGAATACTGCTGGTAGCAGATGAAGCCGACAATGAACGCCACCGCGAACAGCACCACGGTTTGCAAGAACTCGCTGAGGATCACCCCTTTGAAGCCGCCGAATAGCACGTAGATACTGGTGATGCCGACGATTCCCAATGCCAAGCCGTGCGCGTTGGAGCCCGGCAGTCCGAACACCACCGCAAACTTGTGGATGATGATGTAGGACATGCACAGCGAGGCCACGGAGAACAGCGTGATCATGAAGGCAAAGCTGGTGCGCGCCCACTTCGCGCCGGTTCCGACGCCGAAGCGGATCTTGTTGAGCTCCGCGGACGTGATGCCGCCGCAGCGACGGATCCAGATGCCTGAGTACGCCATCAGGAATACCGCGTTGGGCATCCACCACACCAGGGTGACCCAGAAGGATTTCATCCCCAGTACCATCAGGATCGCGAGGTTCCAGACGGTGCCATTGACCGAGAAATTGGTGGAGGCTCCGGACGCGGCAAGCATCCACCACTTGTTCTCGGCCCCCAGGAAATAGGATTTCGAACTCTCCGCGCTTTTACGCGAGAAGCGGAACCCCGCGCCCACAACGACGAAGAAGAACGCGCCAACAATGAACCAGTCGATCGAGTGCACGTGGAAAAGATCAGGGGGTGGTCGGGACTGCCGATTCAGATACGAGGCTTCCGTGCCCAGGCGATCTCCCCTTCGTGGTTACCGGCCAAATGAGTGGCGCATGGCGGAATCTCTCCGCCGCCGCGCGCAGCAGCAGCGCGTCCGCCGGGCCGGCGAAGGTTTGCAGCCCGTAGCGCAAGCGGATGCGCCCCGATTGGACACGTGGGAAATTGGTGTCCCAATAGTTGTTCACCGGCCAAGCCAAGAGCAGCGGGTTCTGCGGTCGCGGCAGCGAGTCCAAAGGAGGCCCGAAGTGGAAATCGCCGAACTGCACCATGGGCGCGTCGGGGGTGAACAAAGCCACGCCCCCGTCATCATCCCACATGGCGGCCATCATTTCGGTGGTAACCCAATTGCGGCAGGCGCCGGGCAACTGGTCGTCGTCCATGCGCACTGGCTGCCCGGCGGTGTCGAACATTGCCCGCCAGCCGGAGTGCATCTCCAAGGGGATGGCAAAGTACAATCCGTGGGGCGAGGGATCCGGTAGCAATTCCATCTCGACCTCCAAGCCGATCACCGGCTCGTGTGCGGACAGGGAGATCTTTTGCCTGAGAAACGCCATGCCCGGTGCCTGGAACTCGCGGACCAAGCTGATGCGGCCCTGATCTTCCTCGATGCTGCAACGGATCAAACGGTTCGCCCGCTCGCGAACGGGCACCCAGTTCCGCCAGCACGTCGCGTCCACCTTCTCCTTATCGAGGTCGCGTTTATAGAAGGCGTAGCGCCGGTCTTCGTGCAGCGCATCGGTGCGCTCGCGGACGAAGGCGAAGAGATCCAGTCCATCCCGGCGCGAGAGTATTTCTCGGTTCTGCAGCCGATCGTGTAGAGACAGGACTCTCCCCGATTTCAGATCGTAGCGGAGGATATGAAATGGCGAGATGATACGCCCGGTCCTCCGTTTGTGATGAGCGGCAGGGGCGAAGTTCAGCTCGCGACGGCTGGAGGTTTCGGTTTCGATCTGATGGGAAATCGAGGCGGTCACCTCCGGAGGAGGCAGATCGGCCAAGGCAATGACCCGCCATGAGAAGGGAGGCAGTTCCAGCGGACCGAAATGGTGGGGATCCAACCCTGGATAGCGTTCTCCCCAAGAACGACCGTCGTAAAACATCCTGCTGGCCCGGTAGGTCCGTTCGTTTGACGGGGCAATCTTTGCAAACCAATCGCCCGGAAGTGCGGGACGCAGCGTGACCGGTTGTGGTCCGGGATTGACGAACATGACTCCCTTGATGCCCTTGTCAGCAACCGGGTTTTGTGCGAGACGCTCCAGTCCATCCATCAGGGCGAATGCTGCATGCTCATGCCCTTCGTGGGCGACCGCTTGCTTGAGGATCTCCGTCGTCTGGGCCTGGGGATGGGCGTGATCCGAGTCGTAGTAGCCGCAGGTGTGTTCATCATACAGGTCCGCCTTCTCTTGAGCCTCGGCGAGCGACTCCGCACGTCCCATCAGCAGCCGGGCGCTCGCAATGAGCGGCTTCGTCTGCAGGTTGCGGGCGGTGGCAATCGGGCTCGCCGCGCAACCGAAATTCCAATAGTCGGTCCAATCTCCGCGGAGTTCCGGCAAGCGGCTTTCCGGCACCTTCATCACTCGCTCGCGCAGGTCATCGAAGGTCGCATACCGGATGTGCGGCATCTGCCTGGCCTCGTGGCCGTCATTCCATCGCCGGATCAGGTCGGGAAGGAAGGGGTTGGGCGGAGCGTTGTCCCACATGACGGGCGAGCAGGTCGTGGTCAAATAGGCGAAATCCAGTGAGTAGCCGATCGTCTGCAAATGCGTCTGATACGCGTTCCATCCCTCTTCCATTCCGGCTACGGAATCGTCCCAGGCATGCAGCCACTGGTCGAACATCGTGTAGTGGTTGCCGTTGAATACCCGCAGCGTGCGACCTGACGGAGCTTGCCACCGAAAGATGCCGGGGCGCGGGTTCACCGCTCGTCCGAGATGGACGTTGACCGCCATGATGAAGAGATCGACGCCGGCATCGAGCAACACGTCGGCAAGCGGCCACGGCACTCCGGCAACGTCATGCTGGCAAGCCACCGGAATCTTCGTGCCAAGGAGCTGCTCAAGGTCCTGTTTCCCCGCCAGCAAGCGTTCCAGTCCGGCGCGGTCGGCGAGTGGCGTGGTGTGCCAGCGCAGCGCGGAAACCCCGAGGCGCCCGGCCCGGTGCAATTGGACGAAGCGATCCACCTGCGGGCCCGATGCCTTTGCCAACCAGCGGCGTACCGGTTCACTCGCTTCGCAGGTCCACTTCGGCCTCGCGCCTTCAGGCAGGTCTGCCGTTTCCTCCAGCCAATCGAGCGCCTGATCGATGTATTCGTGCTGCAAGTTCCAGAACACCGGCTGCGAGTGGGTGTAGCCCACGTCCAGGTGACTGTGATGGACGACAAGAATCTCGGAGATCTGCGCGGCATGAGGCGCGGTGAGTTGAGGTGCCTGATCCTCGTGGGCCCGATCGCTCTCCAGCATACTCGAATCGTGAACCGGATTTCCGGAAGCTCCATGGCCAAGTGCCCGCTGGGCCGTGGAGTGGAGAATGGGCGTGCCAGGTTCGACGTTCATCGGTAGAGAAATGGGTGCATTGGAATCGGATCGCGCTGTGAGACTTCACCATCCTACCACCCGTAGGAACGCGCAGTTGGCGGCAGATGGGAACTGAACGGTGATTGAGTTGACGGGCTGGGTCGCGGCGATGCCGGTTTGGACCGTCGTCCATGGGGTCTGCAAAGTGGTCGAGCTTTCGACACGGTAGGTCATGCCGGCGGCGCTCAACCAGTTGAGCGTGACGAGGGTGCTGCCGTCGGGCTGCCGCTGCACGCTCTGGATCTCTTGCGCCAATGGCCAGAGTCCGGAATCAAGGCGGCTTACCTGGATGGCATCGAGCGCGAAGTCGTCGTGGAGTCCATTGTCGCCGGACGACCGCGTGGTGCTGGTAAAGCGCAGGGTCAGCGCTTGGCCGGCCAGCGAGGGGGGGATCGACGCGCTGAGCCGGACTTGATGCCAGTTGCCTTCACTACCACCGAATCCCCATGACCCCGGGTGGCTCGTCGAGCCATTGGGGGGACGCAAGGAGGGATCGCTATCGGAATCGCGGCTTAGCACGACCGTTGCGCCCGCGAGCAGCTCGACCTGGTAGTTGAGCCAGCGCTCGGCGATCCGGTCGGCGACGTGGAAGGAAATCACATGCTCGCCCGCCGCGGCCGGTCCGAGGGATTGGCTGGCGCGGATCGGAGTTGAAGGGGAGTCGGCGCGCAAGCCGCGGGCGAAGTTGCCATCGGGAAGCGGTGTCGTGGTGGAGATGCCATCCTCGGCGAAGGTCGAGGTGCCGCCGTTGACGGTCCATCCGGACATCCCGTTTTCGAAAGAGAGGTTGGTGCCACCTAGCGGCGTCCCGGCCCGGGCGGCGGGCGGTGTCATCCTCAGCGTCTGGCCCAGCGTGGGCATTTCATGTTCGCCGGGAAACAGCCGGAGCGACTCGCCCGCACTCGTGGGGAAGACAAAGGTGTCGCCGGTGACGACCTCGGCGGCGGTCCCGTTGCGGTAGAGCCGCGCTGGCTGCCCGGGCCACGGATTGCGCAGGGTGCAGTGGCGGCCCTGCTCGCTAAGCAGTTCGACGTATTGGACTTCACCGGCGCAGAGAGACGAACTGACTAGAAACCCGCCCCACGCTCGCAGCCGGACGAAACGCGCGTCGCGCTCCAGCGGCCAAGCCCCGAAGACCCGGATGATCGATTCCGCCCGGGGCGGATGCGGCCCGTCGGGAGAAGCGTAGCCGAGCGCGACGTGGCTCATGCAGAGCATCTCGTTGATGGTGTTGGGCACCGTTGAAAGGTTCTCGATCCCGTGCGGATTATTCTGTTGGAAGCCATTCGGCCTCATCCTGCCTGCATACTCGCGGAGCTTGGCGAGGATCAACCGCGGCTCGTAGCCCATGCGGGCGGCTGCGGGGAAAAAGCTGTTCGAGCCATTGAAGTCGAACCACCGCTGCATTACATCGAGCGTGTTCAGCGAAGTGCTTACTAGCGCCGGATCGCTCTCCATATTCAGCGCGCCACCGGGATAGATGTGCTGGATGCCAAGCGTGTTATCGTTCCACCACGCGGTTCCGGATTCGGTGTAGCGGAAGACCTGGCGTCCGCTGCGGATCTGGGTGGTGTAGCCGCTGAGATGTTCCAGGATGTCTTGCCATGTCGCGCGTTTGTCGGCGTCGAGTTCCAGCTCCTTGCTGAGGTCGAGAACGAGGTCGAACGCATTGCGGAGCAATCCGAGCGTCAGGATCGGGTTGACGTCGGAGCCGCTGCCTTCATGGACAGAGTCGCCGACGATCTTGTAACGCGAGCCTTCGTGGACGAGGTAGTCTTCCCAGAATGCGACGACCTCCTTGACGAAGGGATAGATCTCGGCGCCATAGGCGGGATCGTAGGTCGTGCGCCAGCGCTGGGCCATGTTGAGCAGGCTGTAGGCAGCGTTCGAACGTTGGCCGAAGGTCAGGACGCCGGCTTCTTCGTTGGGATACGAGTAGCCGGAGTTCAGGGTGACATCGATCCCGAGAGGCCCGATGCCGACCGAATAAATCACCCCCTTCGCCTCCGGGCCGAAGATCGTGGTGGCGTAGTTCCGGGCTCTCGGCAGGAAGTCGAGAATGGGGGCGTCGTGGGGCGTGAGTTGCTCGAGCCGGTTGCCGGATGCCAGGGCATAGAAGGGAGCCTGGAAGTTGTAGTTCAGGTGGTAGTCGCCGGCCCAACTGGGATTGTCGGTGGTGGTCCAGCCAAAGAGCGCGGGCGGGAAACTGGGGTCGCCGGAACAAGCACCCATGCCGTGATAGGAGAGATAGTAGGCCTTCTCGATCGCGGGGTCGCCGATCTCGATCCACGACTGATCCCAGTAGCCGGCCCACCAACCTGCGTGGGCCTCGATCAGGGAGGGGATCTCCGCCGCATCAAAGGCATCGCAGCGGGCGATCGCGGCCTCCCTCGGGGCGGCGCTTTTGAACATGCTGTCCATGGCCACCCCGAGCCATGCGGTTTCGCCGGCACCGATGGAAAGCGTGACTCCCGATGATCCACCGCTGGTGGTCTGTGCTGCCAGCGCGCCATTCAGCCAGAGCTTCATGTCCCCGTTGTTCTCTGTGGCGGCCACATGGACCCAGCTACCGGTCGGCACGACGGACGTTTCAAGATAGCGCCCCTTGATGGCGAAGCGGACCTTCCCTCCGGAGAGGCCGAGGCTGACGCCTTGGTTCCACTCACCGCAACTGAACAGATAGTTTGCGACACCCGTGGTCCCCACATTGATCCAACAGGCGAGGGAGACCACGTCCTCCGGCACTGACATGGTGCCGATCCCGGTGTAGCTGTTGCTCGCACCCAGGTAGTCGGTGGCGGAGCCATGGCGTCCGGCCACGGTGGTGGCGTTCACGCTGCCCGCTGGCAGAGTGTCCATCGACCAATGGCCGACCAGGCCGGTCTGTGGTACCGATCCGCCGTGGAGCGCGGCCACTTCTTCTTCGGTCAGGGCCACCTTATAGAGGGCGAGTTCATCCACGCTGCCGTCGAAGCCCCAGCGGCTTCCTCCGGACCATTGCTCGCGGCCGAAATTCACATTGTAGCTGGTAAACCTCGTCGCCTCCGGGCGTCCGCCACTGCCAGGAATGATAGTGCCAATGGCCTGCATGGCGCAGGCCGCTTTGGCCGGAATGTCCACGGTCCCTGCGGCAAAAGAGCGCTCCATCCACGGCACGCCGTTCTCGATGCCCGCAGCCGAGTTTGACCCTCGCCCGCTCGCGGCGGTGAGATCGCAGCGCACCTCAAAAGCTCGTTCTTCCGCGGTGAGCCCGATCAGCAAGAGATTCTCCTGCGCCAAGACCCGCGTCTCCACCTCCAAGGCTCCGTCACTGCGGCTAAAGCGTCCGCGGGTGGCTGCCTCCGCGAGCGATTGCTTCACCTGATAGGATGCCCCTGTTAGATCCGCGCACTGCAGTGACAAGGTGCCCACCGGCAGCGGCATCGCGTTGCCGGAGCCATGCTTGAGCCGCCAGAAATCATTCTTCCCGAGATGGAACACCAGCCGTTCGGGCGGTCCGGACATGGCGACGAGCATGTCACCGTTTCCCAACAACGGTCCATCCACCGAAGCATTGTTCGGGGTGCCGGTGGGAGGACTGTTCCAGACCGCCTCATGAGGGCCGACGATGCCCACTGCCTCCACGGGGGAGGCGTTCAGCGGGGAGATGAGGAAGATGGAACATGCCAGGCAAGCGCCAAGCGCTCTCCTCAGCCTTCGGCGGGGTGCTGTATGATGGGAAGTGCTTTGCGATCTCATATTCGTTGGCGGAACGTGCATCCGGCGGCCCAGGGCCGCCGGATGCAATAACCTCGATTACCCCGTAAAAACGAGAGGGCTGGGAATCAGCGGCGGCGCCGCAGCAAGACCAGAAGGCCGAGACCACCGAGCAGGGCGACCGATGATTCCGGGACGGCCGTGATCGTCGTGAACGATCCGTTGTTCTCGAAGTTGAGGGTCAGTCCGCCGGAGGCCGCCACGGTGATGTCATTGAGTTCCACGCCGGTCCCGCTCGATACCGCCCAAGCCGAAAATCCGGCGGCGTCGCTAATGATGCCAGGAACGATCAGTGCCCCGTCGGCGCCGATGAAATGATTCACCAGGGCGATGCCAGCTCCTTCCTGCCACCCGAAGAGGCTGTTGGTGTAGTTGAGGGAGCCGTTCACGACGTTGATGGTATTTGCCCCACCGTCGTATCGCATGTCCCGCCCGCCCATGATTACCGCAAGCCCGCCGTCGATGTTGAGCGTGCCGACGAAGTTTCCGCCGCTGGTATGCCCCAAGCGGCCCAGCACGGGATCCGCCGAATGCCAGCCGTCCAGCAGGAGCGTGCTGCCGCCGACAGTGCTGGTGAGGGTGAGCAAGCCATTGCCGGCATCAGAGGGACCCACTCTCAGCCCGACGAACAGACGGCTGTCGATGGTTGGCGTCGTGGTTCCATCACCCACGGTGATGCTGCCGTTCACCGTCCAAGTGTACCCTACCGGATTGTCGTAAAAGTAAATGTCCGCGACGGGAGGGTTGGTGGCGAAGGTTTTATCAATGTTCTGGACCGTGGCCGCGCGGGCGCTCGCCGTGATGGCGGCTGCCAAAGTGAGATTGAGGAGAGATTGGAGGATGGGCATGACCTTGGGATTTGGGGAGTGTCAATCTTGCTGTCGAAAATGCTGGCTCACGCATCGCGGGCCGACGGAAGCCATCCTGCGCCCGAATCGAGGCTTCATTGAGTCCCATTCCGTGCAGCGATGGGACAAATCGTGCACCTGTGTCCGGACGGCCCGGTGCACGGAATTCCAGCGGGATGTCGGGGACTGGCAGCAGCCTTGACATGGCATCTGAACCGCAAAGGGTAGTGTCACCTCAACCCATGCTTCTGGAGGAATTTCCGGTATGACCTCGCCGCGGAAAAAACCCACCGTGATGGTGCTTTTTGGATGGAGCGATCCGGAAGGATTCGTGGCGGTGAGCAACTATGCCCGCGAGCACCACTGGCATCTCGAGATGAGAGCCTACTTCACCGACATGGTGCCGGAGCGCTGGAACGGGGACGGGATACTCTACAGCCAGGGAATCCGCGAACGCATCGATCGATTCGTGATCGATCAGGCCAAGCGGTGTCCGGTGGTGTCCTTGAATGCGAATTTGCCGAAAGGACTCGTTGTTCCCGTCGTCGCTTCTGACAATGCGGAGGCCGGACGAATGGCCGCGAGACACCTGCTCGAAAGAGGGCATCGCGATTTTGCTTACTACAGCGCGCTCGGTGGAATCGTTTCCGACGAGCGGCGCAGCGGATTCGAGGAGGTGATCCGGGCGTCCGGCTACCGCTTGCACGCGATTTGCCCTCGTAAAGGGTCGAACCGGCTGGTCCCATGGTCGGATCAACGGCGGCGCTTGGCTGCCCAACTCCGCAAGCTGCCGCCGCGGGCCGGCGTGCTCGCGCTGGACGATCTGGTGGCGTCGGAGTTCATCGAGATCGCCCTTGAAGCCGGGCGACGTGTTCCTGACGACCTCGCGGTGGTGGGAATGGGAAACCTGAGCGCCGTCTGTGAATGTTCGCAGATACCGATCACGAGCATTGACCTCCGCTCCACCGAGGTCGCGGAACGTGCGGCTGCCATGTTAGACCGCTTGATGGCACGCGGCAAGATGACGGCGGGATCCGAGCGGCTGGCGCCGGGAGCCTTGGTAGTCCGTGAGAGCAGCGACACCACGGTGGTACGTGATCCTCGACTGGCCGAAGCCATCGCTTTCATGACGGCCAATCTCCGCAAGTCGCTTTCGCTCGACCAAGCGGCCGAAGCGGCGGGTATTTCGCGGCGCACGCTCTATCATTTGTTCTGCGACGACCTGGGGGTAACTCCTGCGGATTACCTGCGCCGGCAGCGAACCCAATTGGCCGACCGACTCCTGCGGGAGCACCCCGGGATGACCCGGCGGGAAGCTGCGGGGAAGGCGGGCTTTGCCAGCACCCGTTCCCTGAGCCGGAGCCTCGGGAATGGGTGAGTCTTCGCGAAGAAGCGGAACAAAACAAAAACACCCGCCCCCGGCCGAGGCCATGGGAGCGGGTGTGAGCCCCTCGGAAAAAATCACGGGTTCCGCTCGAGACGGTAAAACGCCTTGCCCGCCAGAGGGTTCGGATCGCTCAGCATCTGGCTGGAGGAGGCAGGCACGATCGGATCACCCACCGTAGTCCAAGGCTCGCCCAGAGTGGCCGAACGGCGCAGGTGATAAGTGGCCCCCACGGTCAAGCCGCTGGCTTGCATGTCGAAGGCATTCGGAGCACTGATCCCGAAGCCGAGCGTCTTCAGCGTCATGGCATCGACCGGCACCGCGGTGCCGATCACGTCGATCTCTCGATACATCGACCAAGCCACGGCAGCGGCTGTGGGATCTGCAAACACGAAGCGGATGGCATCGACTCCGGTCGCCAGCTTGGTGCCGATCGCGCCGTTGCTGATGTGTCGCACCCTCGTGGATTTGGCATCGGCGCTCGTGTTCGCGTGCCAGATCGCCGAGGGCACGATCTCGGTGAAGGTGCTGCTTCCCACCTGGCGCATCTCGATCGAGTAGGCCTGACGGGAGCGGAAGTCCTGCCAATGGGCAAAGGTGTCGATCTGGGTGATGTCGAAGCCTGCCGTATGGGTAGCGGTGTTGAGACGGAACTCCACGAAATCACCAACCTCGCCCGCCAGCCCTTGGAGATGGGTATTGGGAGGGCCGGCGACCCCGGTCTGGAGAATCCCATCCGCCAGCAACATGGCGGAATCCGCTGGATTGGTGGTGGGCTCGTTGGTGGTGACCCACGCGCTGGCTGCTGAAACCGAGCCCAGGTTCGTTTGCAGCAGGTCGGTCCCATCCGGGGTGTAGGGAGATGCGTCCACTGAGGCGACCGATGCGGTGCCGGAAGTGCTAACCGGATCGGTGCCACGAGTGAATTCGTCGAAGTTGTTCACGCCGTCTTCGTCAGTGTCGCCTGAGGCGTCGTCGTCGTCGGTCGGGTCCTGTTCCTTGTCGATCTCGTATTTGTCGGGCATCCCGTCACCATCGGTATCCGCGAGATTCGGGTTGGTGCCGGGGTCGGCGCCACTGATGAAATCTCCGCTGTTGTCTTCAATGAAGTCCGACAAACCGTCATTGTCCGAATCTGTTTTGAGCGGGTGGGTTCCGGTGTCGTCGCCATCAACATAGGTGCCGCTGTTGGATTCCACGCCATCCTCGAGGCCATCTCCATCGGTATCTGGATCCAGAGGATCCGTGCCGCGGTTGAACTCGCTGACCCAGACGTTGGTATCGGTTTCGTCGACGTCGTCCGCGCCGTCGTCATCGGTGTCGTGGTCCTGGGGGTCTGTGCCGCGGGCCTGCTCTTCCCAGTTCAGGGAAAGATCCTGGTCGGGATCTCCCTCGCGGCCGTTGTCAAATACATCGGTACCGTCGTCATTAGGATCGAGGTCATTCGCGACCTCCCAGTCGTTGAGCAGGCCATCGCCATCGCTATCCGACTGGATGGAGGTGATGGTGGTGTTCACCCCGTCGTTGTTGAATGCCAGGAGGTGACCTGGCGCACCTTCCACGGTGACGTCGTTGAGTTCCACTCCGGTTCCGCTCGAGACCGCCCACGAGGCGACTCCCGCGGCGTCGTTGAGGACGCCAGGAACGATCAAGGAGCCACCTTGGGTCAAGACGACCTTCACGAAGGCATTGGCCGAGCCGGCTTCCGCCCATCCGAAGCCTGCGGTTGTGAAGTTCAGCGAGCCGTTCACGACGTTGATCGTGTTGGTGCCGGCTTCGTATCTCATCTTCCGCCCGCCCATGGTCACCGCCAGACCGCCGTCGATGTTGATCGTGGCGACCCAGTTGCCCCCGCTTACATGGCCCAAGCGGCCGAGAATCGGATCCGCAGGATGATAGCCGTTGATGAGAAAGGTATCTCCGCTCCCATTGGCCCCATGCAAGGTGAGCAGGCCATTGGCGGCGATGCTGGTGAAATTCACGCCCACGAACAGGCGGCTGTCGGCGGTGCTGCCGTTGCCCAAGGTGATGTTTCCGTTTACCGTCCAGGTGTTGCCCGCTGTGTTGTTGTTGTAGGCGTAAAAGTCGGCCACCGGAGGGTGGGCGGCGAATGTTTGATCGACGTTCTGAATGGTCGCGGCCTGGCTTGCCGTCGGCAGCGCCAGGCTGAAGAGGGCCGCAAGTGCCGCGGCAGGCATAGATGGGGAAGTGTGCATGGTGAGTCTGGTGTTTTTGAGGTGGGTCGCAATGCAAGGATCGAAAGGGGCGATCTCTCTTATCGATCATCGGATTAACGGGATCGGGTCCGGATGGTCAGTAGCCGATCCATGCAACGAGGTGACAATTCGTGCAAAGTACTCCGGGAGCTGAGCCCGGGCTCGATGCGCCTCAAGGGAGATCCGGCGATGCGTGGTGACACCGCGGAGGCCACCCTCGCAGCAGGTCATTGAAGCGGCTTCCTTCGTTTAACAAAGGCGGCCTTCCTCCCGCTCAATGCCGCACGTACGCCAGCATGGTGGCGCATTTGTTGCCTGCGGATGGACCATGCGGACGAATGGTGTAGGGCCCTACCTGCGCCGGGATAATGAAGGTTTCGGCGTAGTGGACGACAAACGGCGCGAATGCGTGGCCCGGGCTTTCAACGATGGCCTCCTCTCCTTCGACGAGGTTGAGCACATGCACGCTGCCCTTGAGAATGCCGCCGGTGTCATGGGTGACCATCCCGGTGAACCAATGACGTCGTGTTTCGATGAACTCACGCTCATGCAGGCCAGTGCGCTCCTCAAGCCAGCCCTCGCCTTGAGCCACGACCTCGACGGCGTTGACGAGTTGCTTCCGCGTCCACTCGGTGTCGCGGTCCCATTGGATGGCCTGCTGGCCGTGGCCGATGTGGCAGTGGCGCGGCTTGCCGTCCAAACCGAGGCGATTCCAATCCCACAATTTGAAAGTGAAGATGTAGGGGGTAGCGCTGATTTCCAGCACCATCGAGCCCGCGCCCGAGCAATGGACGGTGCCAGCGGGGATCAGGAAGTGGTCATGCTTTTTGGCCGGGAAGCGGTTTGAGTAGAGGTCCGCGTCAAAGGGCTGGTATCCGTCATCAAGTGGCCGTTGCGATTGCTCCAGATCCTCGATCATTCGCGCCGCATCCACGCCCGGCTTGAGACCAAGGTACACACAGGCTCCATCCACCGCATCCAGCATGTAGTAGCTTTCGTCCTGCGTGTAGTGCATGCCGAAGTGTTGCTGGATGTATTCGGTGAGGGGATGGACTTGGAAGGAGAGATGCCCGCCGCCGATGGTATCGAGGAAGTCGAAGCGGATGGGGAATTCGGCGCCAAAACGGGCGTGCACCGGATCGCCTAACAGTTCGCGAGGATGTGAGTGGACGAGATTCAAGGAGGGGATCTCGAAGTTCGCGATCGCTTCGGGCCCTTCGCCGAAGGAGAGCAAGAGGCTGTTTTCCTCGGGGACGCAGTCGAAGCACCAGCCGTAGTTCGGCTTGGAGGGATCGAGGTCGAAGACTTCCTTCATCCATTGGCCGCCCCACGGTGCCGGGTCGAAGAAGGGGACCACCCGGAAGGGTTGCCTTGCAGCTTCGGCCAAGCCGGCACGCACGGCGGCCCCATCCGCCAGCTTTGGCAAGCGGTCGTAGGTGTAATTCGTGTCCAGGACGAAGTCGGCCCGAGCGAGCAGCGAACGCTTGAACCGATCGCACACGCGCCAATCGATGAAATAAGCGCGCTTGTACTGCAGGCTCGCCTTGAAGCCATGGTTGCTGACCCCGAGATTCGGGACCTCACTGCGGCGTTGGCGGAGCTGACCTTCCCAGCGGGCCAGGTCGGCATAGACCAGAATGTCGCCCGGGTGGACGAGGGCAGCACCGATCCCAACGATCAGAATCAATCCTTCCTTTTGGGCCGCTACTCCGGCCTTCAGATGCTCCAGTTTGGCATCGTCGAAAAAGGCCGGCAAGGTGAGGCCGGACAGGAAACCGAAGACCGGGTCATCGCCTCCCAGGAATGGTTCCACCATCGCGTCGACCTGCGCTTCTGATTTGAAGGCGACTTCGGAATCAATCGCGAGAGCGGGCCTCAAGAGCGCGGTGAGTGCCTCCCCTACTTCAGCCGCCAGGACCCCGGTGTAACATTCGACCGTCAGCACCGTCCTGGCACCCCGGTTGGCCAAGGCAAGGCGCAGTTTGCCGGCAATGGCTTCCCAGCCCGCCACGCAGGCGTCGGGGGAAACGGGTATCCGGATGGAGGGGCACTTGTCGTAGTTCGGGGTGCGCATGGATGGAAAGAAGATGGAGGGGAACTTTTACGGCAGGGTGGCGGCAGGCGTGGTATTCCTGCCCAGCCACTCGCAGCCTAACAGGGCGGCGTCGTCGCCGAGGCCGGCACGTTCCACAGCGACCTTACCCCAAGGCGTCAGGGCATGTTGGTGGATGTATTCACGTATGGCACCGATGACTTCATCACTGGCGGAAATGCCACCACCAATGAGGACGCGCTCGGGATCGTAAGCCAGCACGAGGTTGGCCGCGAAGGCTCCCCAGACGCCCAGGCTTTGGTCGCGCAATTGCCGGCAAACGCGGTCGCCAAGGGCGGCAAGGCGGAAGACCGCCATGTAGTCGATCGTGGCTTCCCGGGCCAGCAGGCTTTGCTCGAAGCCAGTCATGCTCTTCGCGTGGAGCGGCAGGGAAGCGGTGGAGGCTTCGTTTTCGGCGCAGCCGATGTTGCCGCAGACGCGGCAGATTGCGCCGGCGTGGTTGAGGGTGCTATGTCCGCCCAGGATGGCCGCTTGCCCGTGCTTGCCCCGCAGAGGGTGGCCGTTGATCAGCGCCGCGCTGCCAAGGCCGGTGCCAAGGGTGATCATCACCAGGTTGTCGCAATTACGGCCCGCGCCGTACTGCCACTCGCCGATGAGCGCCGCACGCGCATCATTCTCAATCGTCAGGGGGAGGCCGAAGAGATCCTTCGCCCACCTTTTGAAATCGATTTCCATCGCGTCGACGTACTTCCCGAAATGAGTCAGGATCCGCCCCGTCACCGGGTTCATGATGCTCGGAAATGAGATGCCGATCCCGGCGCAATCCCGCGGGGCAACTCCGGCCTCCCGGCACAACTCGCGCCACACTCCGGCGATGACCGGCAGCCGCTCCGCCAGTGGTCGATCCGACTGCGCGGGAATGGATTTTCCCGCGAGCACGGTGCCGTTTTGAACGACGCCGAGTTTGATGATCGTGCCGCCGGTATCGGCAGCGAGAATCGGATCGAGAGCGATCTTTGGGAACATGACTCGCAGGTTTGGCGCGGCGTGGAGTGATCGGGGAGAGTGACGCCGACGGCGGCCCTTTCTCAGAGATCGCAGGGGGATGTAAATCTTCCGTTCATGCGGTAGCGCGCAGGACGGCTGTCGAAACGCGGTCGAGCTGGAGCCGATCTCTGATGCATGGCCGATCAGGGGCGAAATCTCTCTGCACGATTTGTCACCTTGCTGCACAACTTGGCAGGTCTTCGGCGGAGGGCGGGGAGCCCCGGCGCCGCATTGTCGTCCGTTCGGTGAATCCGGCATCTTTGCACGAATTGTCACTACGTTGCACGCACATGCAGTTTGGTTTCCCCACCGGACCGCGTTCAGTGGATGCATCACGCAGAGACCTCAGAGCCCGGATCGTGAATGCCGGGCACGATGAACGTCATTTGAATGTCATGAGAATCAACCTGCCGATCCCGAACGCACGCCGGAAGATCATCGCGAAGGGAAGCTGGGGCACGCGGCTGTCGAGGAAGCTCACGTCCGGGAAGCCGCGAGGTTTCGCCTTGGTGGTCTCGCTTTCGTTGATGGCGTTGCTGCTCGTTCTAACGGTGGGGCTGCTCAGTTTGTCCACGCTGTCGCTGCGCACTTCGGGTCGCGAATCGGATGCCCGGACGGCGAGGGCGAATGCACGCCTGGCACTGATGCTGGCGATCGGCGACTTGCAAAAGGAACTCGGCCCGGACCGCCGGATCACGGCACCCTCTGGCATTCTTTCATCGGGCGATGACGATGCGCCAGCGCTCGCTCATCCCCAACTGACCGGCGTCTGGGATTCGCGTGAGGAAGCGCTCGGCAAGGCCCCCGACTACGACCGGGAGAAGCCGTTCCGCCGGTGGCTGGTCTCGTCGGATGATGCCGATCCACTAGGCCGCACCGACTTCGCCGACAAGGGCAGCTTCAAGCAGCCAGTGAAGCTCGTAAGCGGTCACGGGGATAGGGAGCCGGTGCACGCCGGTGGCATCGACGTGACAGCGGAGAAAGGGAGGTCCGGGAGGCTGGCATGGTGGGTGGGTGATGAAAACTGCAAGGGCTTCATCAACCCGGTATCCGAAATCGAACGGAAGGAATCCCCCCCCACGGCGGACGTGCTGGCCGCAGCGGGAACACCAGGTGCGTATGGTGTCCAGGCGGTGGAAAGTGAATTCCCGTCCAACAAACCGGAAGCCGCCAAGGTCATTACCTCAGGCCAGGGCGATCTGGCGATGGCTTCCCCGAACGCGAGCGAGAAACATTTCCACGACCTGTCGCCTTATCCGCGGAGCGTGCTCGCCAACGTCGCTAAGGGAGCACTGCGAGAGGACCTCAGCCTCTTCCTGGAGCAGTCGAGCTTTGATCGGGCTCCGGCTTGGCCGTCCACGACGCTCAATGCTCCGCTCGGACCCAACCGCAAGATCGCGCTGAGCGATGTCAATGAGTACGACGTCTTGTCGTGGAAGAGCCTCGCCCACTACAGCCGCCTGCGGAACCGGGTAACTCTGAGCAACGGCCGGCCAACGCTGACCACCTTCAACGGCAGCTCTGACGTGCAACCAGACGAACAGGTCAACCAGCGCTGGAACAGCGGGACGCTGCGTCCGGCTCCGGTGATGGTCCGGTGCCTCCTTTTCATCAGCTACGGCACCAAGCCCGATCCGGCGGATGCCCAAAAGCTGGTGGTGCGATTCTACGCCTATCCGGTGATGACCCTGTGGAACCCGTATAACGTGGATCTGCTGGTGCCCGAGTATAACATGCTGTGGACGGCGATGCCGATGGAGCACGAGATCGTGGTCAATGGCCAGGTCCGCGGGGTCTTCGACTGGCGGAACGGGGGAAAGGGCAGTGCCGTGCGCCCCATCCTCGACAAGCCTCTGCGGCTGCGCGCTGGCGAGGCGAAGATGCTAACGCCCACGCGGTGGAACTGGTTTCAAGCCGTCTCGATGCACCATGCCCACTACATGGATGCGGTGCCATTTCGTTATTCACCCGCCTTTGCCGGTGGTGAATGGGGTAATGGCAATGGTGCCGGCGGTTCGGACGCACTGATCCAAGTCAGCGGCGTGGCTTCCGATCGCGTTGAAGTGAGAACCGCGGTCAAGCTGTTTGAAAACGGTGGTACCGCCTTCGCCGCTGGCCAAGGATACCAATCCACCTTCGATATCCGTGGCAATCACTGCCTGGAGAGTGATGGCGCGTGGCCCACCTACCTTTGGTCATCGAAAGTGGCGTGGCGCTATCAGCAGGGCAGCCCGTCCCCGAACAAGCTGTCGAACGACCGGGCGCAGACGACCTTCGCCAGTTTGAACGGCGCTCCGCGTCCGTTCATGGTGATGGACGCCCAGCTCAAGGCCCTCGACGAAGCCGACCTGCCGAACAAAACGTGGGCCGATTGCATCCCGGGCCACTCCTTCCAGGGTGCGACTAATTCCAAGGGCAAGACCCCCTTCTCCGCCAGTGCCTACAAGCTGAGCCTGGAGTCGATCAACTCGTATCAGGAGGCGTCGAGCTATCTTCAGGTCGCGCCCGACGATGCTACCCACACCTATTTTGGCGGCAGTCATTTTCCGCAAGGCGGCCAATCCCTGATTACCGACATCGAGATCCCGATGGTACCCCTGACCTCGCTGGCCCAGTTGCAGCATTTGCCGCAGGCCTCGATCGACAACCTCTATTCAAGCGGGTTCTTCATGCAGAATCACGCGATCGGGAATTCCTTTGCATCTCCCGGTGTGCCGTCCAATGCCGTGAAGTCGAACCGCGGCTGGCCGTTCTGGGTGGACATGTACATGAACAATAGCGGCGGCACCATCCGCGGCGAAAAGTTCCCAAAGGAGGCCTTCCTGGAGCGGTCGAACATCGACCGCAGCTATGCGGCGAACCATCTGCTGTGGGACGACTATTTCTTCAGTTCGATGGCTCCGAAGGATGGCCTGTTGCGTGCCGCCGGGGACAAAGCTGGCATCGAAGCGACGGTCCGTGAATTCTACGAGGAAGGCAAGCCGCTGCCCAATGAACGCTATCGTCCCTACCTCACGCGGCCCGCTGAAAGTGTGATCGCCGAGTTGGTGGCCCGTGACCGGCCGACGACGAACGGTTACAAGAAAGCAGCCTCCTCGCTGATGGTGGAGGGCGGCTTCAACATCAACTCTGTCTCGGTCGCGGCGTGGAAGACTTTGCTCGCCTCCGCCCACCGCAAGCGGATGGGCATCATGGAAAGCATGGCCGGCAAGCCGGAGGTGGGCCCGGCGGGCAACTTCGTGGTCAGCCGCTTCAGCATGCCGAATGGTGGCTCCGCCGATGCGGCCAGCGGGAAGGCCGGCGACGACTTGCGGTGGACTGGCTATCGCGAACTCAAGGAAGAGCAGATCGACGCGCTGGCGCAGGCGATCGTCCGCCAGGTCAAGGCACGCGGCCCGTTCCGTTCACTGGGGGAATTCATCAATCGCCGGCTGGGGCCGGAGAGCGACGAGCGAACCCTTTATGGCGCCTTGCAAGGCGCTCTCGAAGACCCCGCGGTAAACATCAACGAGGACTTCCGCTCGGCAAGGATCACCGCCGCCGACCTGGCGGATACCGACTACGCGAACCGCAGCGCGGCGATGGGATCGCGCTATCAGGGGGCTCCCGCCTATGTCTGCCAGGCGGACCTGTTAGGACCGATCGCGCCCGTGCTCAATGCGCGTTCCGATACCTTCCTGGTGCGCGGCTACGGCGAAGCCACTGCTGGCGACGGGACGGTGACTGCCCGTGCCTGGTGTGAGGCGGTGGTGCAACGGGTGCCGGACTATCTTGATGCAACCGATTTGCCCGAAGTCGCCGCCGCTTCGCTTCGCTCGGAGGTGAACCGTAGCTTTGGCCGCCGCTTCAACATCACTTCGTTCCGTTGGCTGCCTGCGGAGGAACTGTGATCCCCATTGATCTGATCGGATGAACTCCCACTTGCGAATTCAGCGGCGTGTCTGGCGCCTCCTTGCCCGCTCGATGCCATGGCTGGCCATGGCGTGCCTACGGGCGGAACCCTCGGTGGTGTCGTTCCGTTCGGTGTGCTTCGATCCGACGGCGAGTGCACCGCCAGTCTTCCATGTCGATTCGGGCACGGGACGTGAAAGGATTCCCACCTCGAAGAATGACATTGGAGGTCCGCACAAGGCCTCGCTGCGCGACGAGGCCTTTGTCGATTTCTTCAAGACGGACTCCGACGAAACGCCTGCCTTTTCCATCAAGGTGCCTGCGGAAGGACGCGAGCGGCTGCTCTTCATGATCGTCTCCGCAGGTAAAGGTTATCAGGGAAGTGCAGTGTCGTTGCCCGCAACGGGCTTCGATGGCGGCGCGACGCTGGTCTTCAACCTTTGCCCGGTTGAGGCGGCCGTTCGCCAGGGAAATGCGAAGCCGGAGAGCTTCTCTCCCGGTAGCCACCGTCTGTTGCCCATCTCAGTGCCGCAGCAGGACGATATGATCGCCACACAGATTCTCACCCGGAAGACTGGTGGAAGCTGGGAAGCGGTACAGAGCACCCGCTGGGCCGTGGACCGGCGCTTCCGATCCTATCTTTTTCTCTACCCCTCGCCCAAGAACGGCCGGGTTACCCTGCTGGGCATTCCCGAACGCCTGGTCGACTGAACCGGAAGTGGCTTCCCCACCTCTGCCATTCGAGTGCCATGATGAGTTGCTCCAACAATCCGGGGCATTTCCAGCCGGGGAGGGATGACATCAAGCCGGCGAACTTCCGCAGCGTGGGAACTGCCGAGAGGCATGCGCCCGCCCCCGGAGGCGGATCGCCGGACCGGAGGAAGAGCATGGCGGAAACCGGGAGGTGGAGCACTCTCCGTTTCCTTGCTGGTGCATGCGATCTTCATCGTGTTGGCGATCTTCTTCTTCATCCCCTGAGTCGAGCCGCTACCGGAGAGGATCGATTTCATCCCCGGCGGGGGAGGCGGCGGAAGCAGTGGCTCTGAGGTAACCCACAAGATCCAGCAAGCGGCGCGGCAGCGAATTACTCCCACCACCGTCTCGAAGCGCATCGCATCCACCAGCCTGTCGGCTGAATTTTCCCTGTCCGATTCTGCAAGCGAACTCCCCGACGTCACCATGCCGATGGAGATGGGGTCGGCTTCTGCGGGCAAGGGCGGGGGAGCCGGGGGTGAAAGCGGCACGGGGATAGGAAGCGGCACGGGGATAGGGACGGGTCCGGGCGGTGGCCCCGGCGTCGGCCGTGGTTTCATCGATCCCAATCCCTTTGGGCTCAAGGGCGGCCCGGGACTGGTGGGCACGTTCCATGATTTCAAGCGCGATCAGACAGCCTGCTGCGGTTGGCGCTATCGGTTCATGAAGAAAACGGATGGGCCTCCCCTTCCATACACTTCCTTGTGATTTGCCGCATCGACTGGGGAGTTCAGCGACCGGTCACTGGCATTCACGCGATAGGTCGCGACTTGGGATCCGAGGTGGTTCCTCATTCATGATTCTTATATTCGCGGCGGAATTTTGCGGGAGACTTGCCGACCATACGCGAGAAGACGCGGGTCAGATAAAAGCGATCCGCGAATCCGACCGCAAAGGCGATCTCATCGATCGTCAGGGGAGTGGCCGCCAAGAGCCGTGCTGCTTCACGAATTCGCATTTGCATGACGAAGTGGGCGGGCGTGCAGTGATACTCCTTGCGGAAATGAGCGGCCAGGGAGCGCGGGGTAAGTCCGGCCAGTTTCGCCAGGGCGGGGATATCGAGCGGTTCCTGCAAATGGTTTTGGACGTGGCCCACCACGGTTTCCAGAACCGCGGACCGCAGCGATTCCTGCAGATAGGGCCGCATCCGCAGGACCGACTGGTAAAGCAAGGCCATGCTCTCGTGGTAGATGGCAAAGCGATCTCCTTCACCCACTCCCGTGAAGAGCCCACAGATCCGGTCGACCCGGTCTATCAATTCAGGATCGGCCGGCAGGACAATGGGTTCCGATTTTTGAGGTAAGACCCCGATGGTGAAGGTGAGCCAGAAATGCCGGACCGCCTCGGTGCCGTGTGAATGGAAAATCTGGCGATCGGGGATGATCACCACATGCTCGGGGCCGAGAGTGATTTCGCAGTCCGCGAAAATCACCTTATGGCCGGGGGTCGCATTGTAGTAGAAGCGCCAGAAGGGGCTGATGGTATTTGGGAAGTGCCACCAGTCGTTTTTTGTGAGGTAGCCGGTCTCATGAAGCACGATCTGGGTTTCCCGCACCGGGCCCGAGAGGGGCGAAAACTCCATGCCGACCCCCGACTGCGGCTGCTGATAGCAGCCACGGTTGAGCACTCTGAGATCAGAGTCTTGCATTCCTCAAAAAAGCGTTAAGCAGGGAGCGAGGTCAATGCGGGGTTTTTCCGAAAAGTCCATAAATGAGGTGCCAAAATGCATGGAATTCCGCGCCTTCCCCCAGCCATGGTCAGTCCCGCCGGTGCGCGCCACTGACCCCCATTTTCAGATCTCTCCATGAACATCGGTCCCATCGATTGGATTATCGTCGTTGTCTACCTCGTCGGGGTGGTGGGACTCGGCTGCTGGGCCGGAATTGTCGCCAGAAGGAAAGGCAAGACGAAGGGGGAGTCCGAGGCCGGCGACTACTTCATGGCCGCACATACCCTGAAGTGGCCCGTCATCGGACTCGCGCTCTTCGCCACCAACATCTCCTGCGTCCACCTCGTCAGCCTCGCCCAGTCGGGCTACGACACCGGTCTGCTCAATGGGAACTTCGAGTGGATGGCCGCATTCACGCTAATCCTGCTCGGCTTCTTCTTCGCGCCCTTCTACCTGAAGTCGAAGGTCGCGACGCTGCCCGACTTCCTTGAGAAGCGATACTGCCGCGAGTGCCGCGACTGGCTGGCCGTGGTGTCCATTGTCGCAGCGATCATCTTCCACATCGCCTTTCCCCTGGCGACCGGCTGGCTGATCCTGCACGACATCTTCGGCATCGAGAAATGGACCTGCATTGTCGTGATGTGTGTCCTCACCGGGATCTACACCGTCACCGGTGGTTTGGCGGCGGTTGCCATCACCGAGACCATCCAGACGATCATCCTGCTGCTGGGTGCCTTTGTCATCACGTGGTTTGCATGGGAGAAGACTGGCGGGTGGGGTGGCATGACCGCCGCGCTCGACTCCACCCCGGGCTCCAGCGACAGCCAGTTGATGAGCATGCTCCGCCCGCACGGTGACCCCAGCGGCATGCCATGGTATGCGGTGTTTCTCGGCTATCCCGTGCTGGGTATCTGGTACTGGTGCGCGGATCAGACGATTGTCCAGCGGGTGCTCGGCGCGCGCAGCGAGAACGACGCCCGCGTCGGCTCGATCTTCTGCGGCTTGATCAAGATCTTGCCGGTCTTCATCTTCATCGTGCCTGGACTGATGCTCTACACGGCGGTGAAGCAGGGGAGGGTGGATGGCGTTTCCCAAGTCCGCGTCGTCGGCACGGCGACCGCTCCCGATGGCACCAAGGAACACACCATCGCCCTCACCGGAGCCACCGGTGCGGGGGAGACGATCATCGTCAAACAAGGCGACCAGCTCGATCTTTCCCAGTACCCTGCGGCTGCTTCGGGCAAGGAGCCCGCGATCATCATCGGCCCCGGCGTGCCGGTGAAAGGGGACGGCAACGGTAGTATGCTCACCCCGCCGGGCGTGAAGGCCTATCAGTCCAAGGAGGTGTATGCCGTGATGATCCGCAAGCTGCTGCCGAGCGGCGTTCTCGGAGTGCTCGCCGCGGCATTGATGGCCGCACTGATGGGGAATCTTTCGAGCGCCTCGAACTCCATTGCGACAATGGTCAGCTACGACATCGTCAAACGCTTCCGGCCGCACACCGGCGACAAGCAACTGGTCCGGATCGGCCGCATTGCCACGCTGGTCGCGATCTCCTCGGGCATCGCGCTGGTGCCGCTGCTCGACCGCTACGAGAGCATCTTCAGCGGGATCAATGACATCATTGCTCACATGGCGCCGCCGATCACCAGTGTGTTCGTCCTCGGCGTGTTTTGGCCCGCCGCTTCCGCCCGCGGAGCGAAGTGGACCATGTGGCTTGGCTCGCTTCTGGGCGTCATGGCCTTCACGTTGAAAACCCTGCACGTTTGGAAGCCCGCCGACTTCGCATGGGTGCCGGCGTTCCTTTACGAGACGCCGTTCATGATGATGGCGTTTTACATGTGCGTCGCCTGCATCGCGATGCAGGTCGTGTTCACGCTGCTGATGCCGAAGGAAGCTGGTGAAGATCCCCAGTCGCTCTACTGGCGTTACCCGCTCGAAGCGCTGGAGTTCCCCGGCTGGCGGGGGCTCGGCAACTACAAGGTCCTCGCGGCGATTGTCATCCTCGCAATGACTTCACTCTACGCCATCTTCCGCTGACCTGCCATGAAGGCCCGCCTCATCATCCTTCTCCTTGCCGGTGTCGTCGGTGCCTGCGCACCGACCCGCGTCGAACGCCATGCCTGGGTCACCGGCTTGAAGCCGGAGAAGGCCAGCTACTATCGCAAGCTTCACGCCAACCCGTGGCCGTCCGTCAACGTGACGCTCAAGGAGTGCAATGTGAGAGAATTTGTCATCTACGAACGGGACATCGAAGCGAAGACCTACCTTTTCGCCTACCTTGAGTATACGGGGAAGGACTTCGACGCCGACATGAAGAAGATGGCCGCGGATCCCCAGACCCAACGCTGGTGGAAGGAAACCGATCCGTGCCAGTCGCCACTGCCGGACGCACTCAAGGCCGGCAAGATCTGGGCCGATACCCGGGAACTCTACCATTTGCCCTAACGACTGGAGCTTCACGCCAAGTTTGCCATGCTACTCAAGGATCACGTCATTTTCCTCACCGGTGGTTCCACCGGGATCGGGCTCGATTGTGCGAAGGCGTATGCGGCGGAAGGCGCCAAGGTCGCGCTGGTGGCACGAAACGGCGAGCTCGCCGCACAAGCTGCCACCGCCCTCGGTCCCGACCACCTGGGTTTCGCCTGCGATGTCTCCAGCGATGCTGACGTCAAGGCCGCCATCGGGCAGGTGCTTGCTCGCTACGGGAAGCTCGATGCCATCCATAACAACGCTGGCATCGCGACGCCGAGCAAGCCGCTCCACGAAACCACGGACGAGGAGTGGGATGCCCTCTTCAACATCAACCTCAAGAGCGTGCTCCACACCACGCGACACGGGATCGTGGCATTGCGCGCCTCGCGAGGGTGCATCCTCAACACCTCCAGCCTGGTCGGCGTGATCGGCCAGGAAATCCATGCCGCCTACACCGCCAGCAAGGGCGGCATGAACACGCTCACCAAGTCGATGGCGCTCGACTATGCCAAAGAAGGGATCCGGGTGAACGCCGTCTGCCCGGCCGGCACCTGGACGCCGATGCTCCGCCAGTGGGCTGCCGAACAACCCGACCCAGCGGGGATTACCCAGTACCTGGATGACATCCACGCCTTGGGCTATTGCCCGGAGGGCGACGTTGTCGCGGATGCCTGCGTGTTCCTGCTTTCCTCCAAGTCGCGGTTCATCACGGGGCACATCATGCATGTCTCGGGCGGAGCTGAGATCGGCTACCGCGCTGTACGGCAAGGGTGCGATGAAGTTCCTTCCGGTCCTGCTCACTCGGATACGGGCACCCGTCTTCAGTCCGCCGCCGACCAGTCCATGGGGAATGGCGAACCGAAGGAAGCTGTCACCACCCACTGACCCGATCGCTCGAAACCATGATCACCCGCATTTCCATCGGCAAATCTCCATCCGCCATTATGCTCAAGGTGAAACGCCTCTTGCTAGCGCCGTGCTGTCTGCTGTGGCTCGGCCCTGCCCTCCACGCGCAAAGCTCGGTGCGCGGTCCCCTGCGACCTGAACACACGCCAAGCTTCAAGTTCCAATCATTCTCGCCGGAGCGCTGGGACACCAGTTCGTTTGCCCCCGCCGGAGCGCAGCAGTGGTGGCAAGAGGCGCGGCTCGGAATGTTCGTTCATTTCGGCGTGGCGAGCCTGAAGGGTGTGGAACTCGGTTGGGGGAGGGGAACCCACCTCTCGCCCGATGGCGGCACAGGGCCAATCCCGGACGAAGTTTATGACAACCTCTACAAGGACTTCAAACTGGAGAACTTCGATGCCAAGGAATGGGTGAACATCGCGCGTTCCGCAGGCGCGAAGTACATCGTCATCGTCACCAAACACCACGACGGCTTCCACATGTGGGATACCGCGTTTTCGGACTACAAGATCACGAACTCGCCCTTCGATCGGGACTACATCAAAGAGCTGGCCGATGCCTGCCACGCGGCGGGCATGCCGATCGGGTTCTATTTCGCCCAGCGGGAATTCTATCACCCCCAGTACAATCCCAGGGGCAATCTTGCGGGACGCGACCACAAGAAATACCTCGAGTATCAATTCAACGCCGTCCGGGAGCTGCTGACCAAGTATGGCAAGATTGATATCTTATGGCTGGATGCCGCTTGGTGGGGAGGAATGTTCAAGGAGGAGGATTGGGACGCGGAACGGCTTTATCGGCTGATTCGCGAGTGCCAGCCCCAGATCCTTATCAACAATCGGGCCTCGATCCCCGGAGACTTCGACACGCCCGAGCAGCACGTCGGCAACTTCCAGCACGATCGTCCTTGGGAATCCTGTGTCACCCTCACCTCGCAATGGAGCTACCATCCCACCGCCGGGGTAAAGTCGGTCCAACAGCTCATCTCCCTTCTTGTCCAGACCTCCACCGGTGACGGCAATCTGCTACTGAACGTCGGGCCGATGCCAACCGGCGAGATCCAGCCCAAGGAGGTCGCTGCCCTGAAAGGCGTGGGCGAATGGCTGAAAAAATACGGGGTAAGCGTCTACCACACCCGCGGCGGTCCTCTGCGTAACTCCACCTGGGGGGGGACGACTTACCGTGGTGATACGGTTTACGTTCATATCCTTCGCTGGCCGGGCCCCAGTCTTCCGCTTGCGCCCATCGATGAAAAGATCGTGTCCGCCCGCGCGCTCACCGGGGGAGCGGTGAAATTCGAGCAATCCGCTGGAGTCATCACCCTCAGCATGGACGAGAAGGACCGCGATCCGCTCGACACCATCATCGAACTCAAGCTCGACCGTCCGGTCACCAAAATCTACGAGGCCAAGGCCGCGCCCTCCATTTTCGATGGCCCGGGCTATGGAGAGGTGATCTCCGGAGCCGCTACTTTCACGGCCAGTTCCTCATGGCCGGAATATGACGACCCGTCCCTTCACCCCACGCTCTTCACCGGCAAAAACCAGGACTATGCCTTCCACACCATGAGCGAGAAGAGCCCATGGGCGATCATCGATCTCGGAGGGGTTAAAAACATCAAAGGCCTTCGCATCGCCAACCGCCGCGGCGATACGCGAGCCCGAGACCTGGAAGTGTTGGTTTCCGCGGACAAGTCGGAGTGGACACCGGTCTGGAAAGCCGCCTCCCATGCGGAGATTTGGTCGGTTCCAGTCACCCAATTCGTGGCTGGAGCGTATGTGCCTGGCAAGAACGCCCGCTACGTCAAACTCCAACTCCCGGAAGGCGCATCGCGGCCACTACTTCTCAAGCAAGTCGAAGTTTTCGGCGAGCAAAATTAAGTCCGGGCGGCACCGGCAAGTCTCCTGTCAACATGATCACCCGCATTGCCACTCGCGACGCCCGCTACCCGATCGGTTCCGGCCATGGCTCGGACGCCATTCATCGCGACCCGATTTACTCCTACGCCACGCTGCTCCTGCATGACGACTCGGGCCTGACCGGGACCGGACTCGCCTTCACCTTGGGCGAGGGGAACGATCTCGTCTGCCGCGCCGCTGAGTTCTACGCCGCTCGCCTCGTCGGGCGCGACATCGAGGAGGTCATGGCTGATTTCGGCAACCTCCAGCGCGCCATGGCCGATGAGCAGCAGTTCCGCTGGCTCGGACCGCACAAGGGCGTGGTGCAGCTCGCGCTCGCCTCCGTCACCAACGCCTGTTGGGACCTCTGGGCCAAGAAGCGCGGCGTCCCGCTCTGGAAGCTCCTTATCGACCTCAAGCCGGCCGAAGTCGTCGCCACGCTCGACCTCTCCTATCTCGAGGATTACCTCATGCCCGCTGACGCGCTCTCGATCCTCGAAGCCGCCGAGCCGACCCGAGAATCCCGCAGCGGCGTCTTGAAAAGCGGATACACCGGCTATGACACCTCCGTTGGCTGGTTCAACTATTCCGACGAGCAGGTGCGTGAGAATACAAGGAAGGCCGTCGCCGCCGGATTCACCGCCATGAAACTCAAGGTCGGCTCGAAGGAGGCGGAGCGCGACATCCGCCGCGCCAACATCGTCCGCGAGGCGGCCGGAGACGAGGTGCGCGTGATGGTGGACGCGAACCAGCAGTGGACGCTTCCGCAGGCGCTCGACATCTGCAGGAAGCTGCTCCCGATGGACCCTTTCTGGATCGAGGAACCGACGCACCCGGACGACATCCTTGCGCACAAGACGCTCGCTGATGTGATCGGCCGTCACCGCGTCGCCACCGGCGAGCATGTGCCGAACCGCGTCATCTTTAAGAATTACCTCCAGATGGAGTGCATGGGCTTCTGCCAGGTGGACGCCGTGCGCGTGGCCGGTGTGAGCGAGTTCCTCGCGATCAGCCTGATGGCCCGCAAGGCCGGCATCCCCGTCGTGCCGCACGTCGGCGACATGGGCCAGCTCCACCAGCACCTCGTGCTCTTCAACCATATCGGGCTGGGCCACGAGGCGCTCTTTCTCGAGCACATTCCTCACCTGCGCGGGCACTTCGTTCATCCCGTCCGCGTCGAGGGCGGCGTCTATCAGACGCCTCAGGAACCGGGCGCATCGTGTGACTTGCTCTGACCTGCCATGGACCGTATCGACTGCCATCAGCATCTCCTTTATCCGGAGCATTTCTCATACGACTGGACGGCGGCGTTCCCGGTTCTTGGGGGGAAATCATTCCGCGTGAATGACTACCGCGCCGCGACGGTCACGTCCCAAGTGAGGGAGTCCATCTTCATGGAGGTCGATGTGCCCTTCGCGCAAGCGGTCGGTGAAGCCGCGTTCTTCTGTGAGCTCGCGGACGATCCCGCGAACGGGATTTCGGGGGTCATCGCGGCCTGCCGTCCCGAAGAGAATGACATCAGTGCCTGGCTCCAGGCTACGGCGCATCCACGTCTGGTGGGATACCGCCGCGTGCTGCATACCCAACCCGACGAGTTGTCCACCGCTCCGGTCTTTCGTGAAAACGTCGCGCGGATCGGGACGAAGGGTCTCACTTTCGATCTCTGCATACTGCCGCGTCAGCATGCAATCGCCGCGGAACTCATCGATGCCTGTCCGGGCACGCGCTTCGTCCTCGACCATTGCGGGGTTCCGGACATTGCGGCGGGTGATCTCAATTTCTGGAAGGCCGGACTGAAGGAGCTTTCGCGTCGCCCCAACCTCGCGTGCAAGATCTCCGGCATCATCGCCTACGCCTCGCCGGAGCGCATCGAAGCCGACACCCTGCGCCCGGTCGTCGAACACGTGATCGATTGTTTCGGCTGGGACCGCTTGGTTTGGGGGAGCGATTGGCCGCTCTGCAATCTCACCCGTGACATGACCACCTGGATCACACTGCTGGATGAGATTCTGGCGGGTTGCTCCCAAGACGAACTCGATCGCCTCTATCAGCGCAACGTGCGGCGCATTTATCAACTGAAGCCTTTTGCTCCATGAGTCCTTCCTCTCAAGCCCTCGTGACCGGTGCTGGATCCGGTATTGGCCGTGCCATCGCGCTCCGTCTGGCTGCAGCCGGCGCTCACATTCACATCCTGGAACTCCGCGCGGAAGCTGGCGAGGAGACCGCAGTCGCCATCCGCGAGGGCGGCGGCAGTGCATCGGTCGTCGCCGCCGATGTCTCCGATACCGAATCGGTCCGCGAAGCCTTTGCCTCGCTCGATCGCCTCGACATCCTGGTCAACAACGCCGGCATCGCCCATATCGGCAATGTCCTCAACACCACACCGGCCGATCTCGATCGTCTCTATCAGGTCAATGTCCGCGGTGTGTACCACTGTCTCCACTTTGGCGTCGCCAAGATGCTCGCCAGTGGCGGAGGCTCGATCGTCAATCTGGCGTCCATCGCTTCAAAGGTCGGCATCGCCGATCGCTTTGCTTACAGCATGACGAAGGGTGCGGTGCTCACCATGACGCTCTCGGTAGCCCGCGATTTCGTGGACAAGGGTATCCGCTGTAACTGCATTTGCCCGGCCCGCGTTCACACACCCTTTGTCGATGGCTTCCTCGCCGCGAACTATCCGGGACGTGAAGCGGAAATGTTTGCCAAACTGTCTGCCTCGCAGCCGATCGGCCGCATGGGCACTCCGGAGGAAGTCGCCGCCCTCGCTGCTTTCCTTTGCTCCCCTGAGGCCTCATTCATCACCGGCTCCGCCTACGATCTCGACGGCGGCTTCACCTTGCTCCGCTAATCCGCACCACGCTCCACTCGCTCATGAAACTCATCCGTCACGGTCAGCCCGGCCATGAGAAAACCGGCGTCATCCTCGCCGATGGTCGCCACATCGATGTTTCCGCCGCCTTCGCCAACTACGATGAAGCCTTCTTCGCCAGCGATGGCCTCACTCGACTAACAGAATGGCTTGCGGCCAACGCCACCAGTGCTCCCGAGGTGGCGGCCGGCGCCCGTTTGGGTTCTCCCATTGCCCGCCCCAGCAAGATCATCTGCATCGGCCTGAACTACCGCGACCACGCCGCCGAGTCCGGCATGGCCGAGCCCGCCGAACCGGTCGTCTTCTTCAAGGCCACCACCGCGCTTACCGGTCCCGACGACGGGCTGGTCATCCCGCGTAGCTCGGAGAAGACCGACTGGGAGGTCGAGCTTGCCGTGGTCATCGGCAAGACCGCCAAGCACGTGTCCTACGAGGATGCCCTGTCGCACGTCGCCGGCTACGTCCTTCACAACGACTACAGCGAACGCGCCTGGCAGCTCGAACGCGGCGGGCAATGGGTGAAAGGCAAGAGTGCCGATACCTACGCCCCGCTCGGCCCCTGGCTCGCCACCCCGGATGAGATCGTCGATCCCCACGCTCTGCGCCTCTGGCTTACCGTGAATGGCGAGAAGAAGCAGGACGGCAACACCGCCAACTTCATTTTCAACATTCCGCACGTCATCAGCTACCTCAGCGGCTTCATGACGCTCCTGCCCGGCGACGTGATCTCCACCGGCACGCCTGCCGGCGTTGGACTCGGCTTCAATCCGCCCCAGTATCTCAAGCCGGGCGACGTGATCGAACTCGGAATCGACGGACTCGGCAGCCAGCGCCAGGTGGCGAGCGCGGAGGCATAACCAAACTGCATCGGCGGACAAGAACGTCGAGAGGCCGCTACGACGCGCACCCGCTTAGCTGGCGAGGTCACTTCATCTTTACCCCGGCTCAGCCAGCCCTTGCCATCCAACGACGGTTCGGCGGGTTGACCGCGTCCCGGCATTCGCGGCCTACGCAAACAGGGTGATGAGATCGACTTGCCGTCGAGGACAAGGAGGGGAGGGGCGCTTTCCCCCGGAGCAATCCGAGGGGCGCGTGCGTTTCTGATCGCGGCAGGGAAGTGGAGAGGCGTGGGATTGGTTCCCAGGTGAATGAGGTCCAGGCCTGATGGAAGTGGGTGCTTGTTAGATGGGTCCAAGTATCCCTTTGAAGTTCATTCACGAGAGCGAATTTCTTGCTCAAGCACAGGTGGAACCCCCGTTTGGACGGGGCCGCCAATCGTAAGTTTGTCCAGTTTTTTCCCCGGATTGTCCATGGCTTCGGGGTCTCTGGCTGTAATACAACTGGGCTGCGATCTCGATGAAAAAGGCCAACCGGCCCGGCCCACAAATCTCCAGCATTTTATCCGGCTCCGGTTCCCTTTCGTCCTCCCGTCCTTACCCGAATTGTTAAAACCAGATCACTCCGACCTCGTGAAAAAAACTCCACGTTTCATCCATCTCAGCGTCCTGCTCGGATCCGTTGTTTTCCAAGCCCATGCGGAAAGCGCTGCGGGGGCTTGGGCCAATGCCACCAGCGGTGGTACCTGGAGTGAGCCCACCAACTGGTCGGGTTCCATCAGCGCCGACGGCGCGGGTTTCACCGCGGACTTTAGCGCCATCGATATCACAGCGGACAATACGGTCCATCTGGATTCCGCGCGAACCATTGGCAGCCTGAGCTTTGGGGACACCGACCCTCTCACCGCTGCCGGATGGATCCTCGATAACAATGCCACGCCCGGCAACGTGCTCACGCTGGAAGGTGGCACGCCGACCATCGCCGTCAACGCACTGGGAACTGGCAAGAACGCCGCCGTCACCGCGGAGCTCGCGGGAACTGCGGGCCTTACCAAAGCGGGCCCCGGCATGCTGGCGCTCAATGCGGCGAACACCTACAGCGGCGGCACCACCATCCAAGCCGGCACCCTGGCGATTTCCCACCTCGGTGCCTTGGGAACCGGTGACGTCGCGCTCGGGAACAATACCACCCTACAGGTCAACACCACCGGCAACCTCACCGGAGCCAACACCCTCACCGTGGCTTCGGGGAATAGCGCGCTGATCGATTTCGTCGGGAGTGGCGCTCGCGCGCTCGGCACGGGGAATATCAACCTGGATGGCACGCTGCGGGTCACACGCACCGCCACCGGTTCGGGGGGGGTGAACTTCACCGGAGCACTGGTCGGAGCCGGAACTCTCGAAGTTGGCAATACCCAGTCAGGAACTGCCGTGGGAGTGAGCCCAAACCAAGGCCGGTTCAACATCACCAATGCCAACGCCTATGCCGCTTTCACCGGTAGCGTCCACGTTCTCGAAGGTGGCAATCTGACACTTTTCAATGGTACGTTGAATGGCCAGGATGCCACGGTCGATGCGGGGGGCTACCTCACCATTGTCAACTCCAATTCGACGAGCATTGGGGCGCTGAATGGCGGTGGATTCATCACACGGAACAGTGGCACCGGTACCACGGCTACCTTGACGGTCGGCAGCGGTTCGTTCTCGGGTGTGATTGCGCAAAATTTGGTCGGAGCCATCGGCGCGGTCGCAGTTACCAAGACGTCTGCCGGAACCCTCACCCTCAGCGGAGCCAGCACCTACAGCGGTGCTACCACGGTAAGTGCCGGCACCCTCAAGGCGGGCGGGCCCTCGGTGGGTGGCACGAGCGGTCCCTTTGGCAATGGATCCACGGTGACGTTGGCGGATGTGGCAGGAGCAACCCTGAATATCACGGGATTTGCGACCGATATCGGTTCTCTCGCCGGAGGCGGCACGACGGGCGGCAACGTTGTCTTGGGTGCGGCGACCCTGACGACGGGACGCAACAACGCTTCCACGAGCTACGCCGGCGTCATCTCCGGCACCGGCGGTTTGATCAAAATCGGCACCGGTGTGCTGACGCTCACCGGCACGAACAGCTTCAGTGGCACAACAAGCATCGATGCAGGGACCCTGCGCGTGAACGCCAGTTCGGCTCTGGGTACCAGCGCCTCGCTCCGCAGCAGCAGCGGGAGCGCAAGTACCGTCTTTGCCTCGGTGGATGCCACTGCGCTCACGATCAGCAAGGGATTTTATCAAGAGCTTGCCGGAGGCTCCATCACGTTCGGCGATGGTACCGGTACCGGCAACCTCACCTTCACGGGTAATTTGGAACGTGGGACGGGGGCGACCAATCGGACCGTCAATGTCGCAGGGACCACCTCTGTCACCTTCAATGGCAACATCGTTAATACTGCCCTCAGCACCAACGCCACGACTTTTCTCAAGGGCGGATCCGGCACGCTGGTGATCAAGGGAACGGGAAACAGCGAAATCGGTTACTCCGCCGTCACGGCCACCGGCGGCACGCTCGCCGCAACCAAGCTCGCCAACATTGGTTCCAACTCCTCAATTGGCAGGGCCTCTGCCGCGAGCGCCACGGGTCTCTTCACGCTCGATGGCGGCGCTACCCTCGCGCTGGTTGACGGCGGCTCGTCTTCATCCACCGATCGTCCGCTACAAATCGGCCGGACCGCCGCCGGTGGCGCGGGCATCATCGCCAACAACGCCACGAGCAACACGCTGGAATTTTCGAACTCCGGTGACATCACCTACGGCACGACGAACCTGACGCGTTCGCTCACCCTCGGCGGCTCCAATACCGGCGCGAACACCTTCGCTCCCGTCATTGGTGACAACGGCACCGGTGTGGTGTCCTTCTCCAAGGCCGGCGCGGGAACCTGGGCGCTCACCGGGATCAATACCTACACGGGACCCACCACCATCAATGCCGGCACGCTGCTGGCGAACAATGCCAGCGGTTCCGCCACCGGCACCAACACCGTTACCGTCAAGTCCACCGGCACCCTTGGCGGCACCGGCGCTGTGGCGGGACCCGTCGTCCTGGAATCCGGCGCCGCGCTCGCCCCGGGGACCTCGATCGAGTCGCTCGCAACGGGCGACCTCACGCTGCCAGTCGGTGCCACGCTTTTTGCCCAGATCGACTCGTCCGGAACGCCATCCGCGGACGTGGTGAATGTCACGGGTAATGTCACCTTGGGCGGCACGCTTGCGGTCACGGACATCGCCGGCACTCCGGCGGCTGTTACGCTTGGCACCAAGCTAACCCTCATCACCTACAGCGGCACGCTCGGCGGCACCTTCAGCGGCTTGGCGGAGGGCGCCACGGTGAATGTCGGCATCAACAGTTTCAAGATCCGCTACGCCGACAGCAATGCGGTGACCTTGGAAGCCGTCACTCCTGCGGGTGGCTACAGCTCGTGGGCGAGCACCAACGCACCCGGGCAAACCGACGATCAGGATTACGACGGCGACGGGGTTGCCAACGGCGTCGAGTATGTCCTCGGTGGACTGGCGAACACCAACGATCTTAGCAAACTGCCAACCATTTCGATCGAGGCGGGCAACCTTGTCTTCACCTTTCTGCGCGATCAGGATTCTAAGACCCTGGACGCTACAGTCTTTATCGACGTCGGGACCACGCTCGCGACCTGGCCGCTGAACTTCACCGTCGGCAACAACACCGCCGGCTCCACGACCGGGGTAACCGTGACTGACAATCTCAACGGCACCGACACGGTAAAGTTGACGATTGCCCAAGCTCCAGACACGAAGAAATTCGCCCGCCTGCGGGTGGAGATCGCGCCCTGAGCCAATGGGGTCATCCAAGGGACGACAATAAATTTCCCGTCGAGGTCAAGAAGGGAAGGATGGGTGCCGCGCGGAGGAATCCGCGCGGTGCCTGTCGGCCCGAAACTAGATTTTAGTTCCAGAATGAGGCCGCCTTCGACTCCGCGCGTGCGCTCCCTTTTCGAATTCCACAGCTCCCGGAAACATTTCGCGGGACAGCATCTTTCACTTTGGAAGCCCAACACTACCCATGAACCCATCTTCCGCCAACGCCGAGCCCGAGCAGACGCAAACGAAGAGTCGTTCCGGGCTCAAACGACTCATCGCTCGAATGGGGCTGGGGGCCTTCACGATCTCCATGCTGGTCCATGCGATCTTTATCCTGCTGGCGATCTTCTTCTTCATCCGCTGGGTGGAGCCGCCGCCGGAGAAGATCGATTTCCTCCCCGGGGGGGGAGGCGGGGGTAGCAACGGAACTTCCCACAGGATCCAACCGGCGCGGAAGGCGGCGATGACCGCCCCGGCGCAGTCCAAGCGCATCGCCTCCACCTCGCTCACGGCCTCCTTCTCGCTGCCCGACTCGGCGGACAATCTCATGGACCCGGGCCTGCCGATGGATATGGGAGCGGCGCATATGGGTTCCGGTGGCGGTGTGGGCGGGGGAAGTGGGGCGGGCTCGGGAACGGGCGTCGGTTCTGGCACGGGGCCGGGCAGCGGCCCGGGCTTCGGGAAGGGGTTCATCAATCCATTCGGAATCATGAAGCCCACGGGCAATGCGCTGGTCGGCACCTTCTACGACTTCAAGCAAAACCAGGACCGAAAACCCACCGGCGTGAATTCCGATAAGGTGGAACAGATCCTTCACGAGTTCATCAACAACGGCTGGAAGGAACGCGCGCTCCAGGAGAAGTACTACAAGGCGACTCAAACCCTGTATCAGACGAAAATCTATCTCCCCACCATGCCCGCGAAGAATGCTCCTGCGGCATTCCAATGCGAGAAGGAGGTCCAGCCGAGTTGCTGGGCGGTGATCTATCGGGGAACGGTGAGCCCGCCGGAATCCGGCCGCTTCCGCTTCGTCGGATTCGCGGACAACGTGCTGGCGGTGCGATTTGATGGGAAGCTGGTGTTCGACTATGGTGTCACGATCCTCAGCGGCCCGACACGGCTACTGCTCACGAAGTCTGCCACCCATCTGGATGTTCTGGCCGGGAAGAAACGCGACAAGAACGTCGAGAAGCAGCTCCGTCGCGCGCCAGCTTCGCTGCCGATGTCATTTTATCCTTACCCCGGGCTCAACAAGCCGTTGCCTTACAACGACTGGTTCGGAGGGTTGGCCGTGGGGCCGGAGTTTGCGGCCTTCGCCGGCAAGAGCTATGAGATCGAGATCCTGACGGGAGAAATGCCGGGCGCGTATTTCAGCTCATGGCTGATGATCGAACAATCGGGCAAGACCTACCAGAAGACGGCCGAAGGCTCGCCCATCCTTCCCTTGTTTCGCCTCGATGATAGCCTTCCTTCCGACACGAAGACCGTCCCGGTGGATCCGAACGGCCCCGTGTGGCGATGCCTGACACGGAATCCTTCGAACGATCGCATCTCCGGATTGGATGATTTGGAATAGCGATACCCGCGAGTGGTTTGCTGTGGCTACCCGCAAGCCTGCGCTGAGCAGGCCACGGCATTCCACTGCGGCCATGCCGGTGTGACGGGGGCGGCTGTCTTCATCCACCGGCATTTCCACGAAGTCATCTCCGTGAAAAAAGTCGCCGCCCAAGCGGAGATGTCCGCGCGCTCCTTGCGACTCAAGTATCCACGCCGGGTGGCCGCACCGTGAAGGAGGACGTCGAAAGCGAACGACTCAAGAAGGCGCATGGCGCAGGCAACCCCACAATCTTGGGCCGACAAAGAAGCAACGCCTTTTCAAAGGCTCGGATCAAATGGCGAGTCGACGACACGTCGTCGACTCGCAGAAGTCTGTGCCGATCCCTGTCGGTAGCTATTCAGTGATATTGAGCCGGGCGAAGAGCTTGCCGCCACTTGCCAAGGCCCTCGGGATGGACACGGTGATGTCGTCCGGCGCGGCCTCGTTCTCGATCACCTGGATCTCGACACCGTTCGCGTCGGGTGCGGCGCTGGACTCACCGACAACAACATCGGTCCAGCCGGTGAGATCCGATCCCCACTGGACCATCTCCGTGCCGGCATGGGCCTCGGCATCATCGCGACGCTTGAAGGTGAGCACCACGTGCGTGGCATTCACGGTCGTGAGTGGGAGGATCGAGCCGTCCGCAGTCATGGGATTGCCGCCGAGGTAGAACTCGAGCAGGTTGCCGGTGCCATCGTGGTCGGGATCGTCATGGGAACCATCGAGGCCATGGGCACTGGCCCACGCGAGATAGGGATTTACCAGGGCACCCGCGACTGCCACCGAGATGGTGCCGGTTGTCGCCAAGGTGCTGGTGTTCCAGACGAGGCCGGCGCCGGGGGGCTGCAGGGTCATCGTGGCGAAGCTGCCGGTGCGGGTGGTCGCACTGAAGAGTTGGAACGAATCGCCGACTTGGAGTGCGTTCCCACCGACATTGGTGACCAGCAGCGTGCCGCCATAGGTGACGGTGGTGATGCCGCTGACCTTGTCGGTGGAGAGCGTGCTGCCGGTGCGCCCGATCTGCATCGCGGTGGTGCCGGACAAGGTGAGTGCCTTGCTGGACAGCGCGAGGGTGCCCGTGCCATTCACGCCCGGGGCCAGGGTGCCGCCGCTCTGCACGGTGACTGCCCCGCCAAGGGTGCCGGTGCCACCGAGCGTGCCGCCGCTTTCTACGATGAGCGTGGTAGCAGCGAGCGAGCCGGTGACACTGAGCGTCCCGCCACTGACCGTCGTGGCACCGGTGTAGGCATTGGCGCCGCCCAGCGTGAGTGTGCCGGTGCCGGTCTTGTTCAAGGCGATCAAGGTCGGGCCCGTGACGCTGAAGACGCTGGATCCGATCACGCCGGTGAAGTTTCCGCTGGTGACATTCATGGTCGCCGTACTCCCCGTCGAGTTCTTGACGATGGTTCCGTCGCCCGTGAGGTCACCAATGGCCGGGGTGTTGCCCGCGACCAAGGTGAGGTAGCCGCCGGAGTTGACCGAGACGTTGTTGCTGTTGGTCAGCGTGCCGCCCGTGACGAAGATCAAGTTGGCGCCGCTTTGAATTGCGACGCTTCCCGTGAAGTTGTCGAAGGCCGTGGCACTGCTGAAGTTCGTGCGGCGGAACGGGGTGATGGAGCCAACGGCGCTCGGGCTGCCAAGCTCCAGGGTGCCTGCACCGAGAAGGTCACCGCTGAAGGTATTCGTCGCGGTGCCGCCTGCGGAACGCTGGATGATCAACTTGCCACCAATCGTGATAGCGCCCGTCCCGAAGCTGGCATTGCTTGAGGAGTTGGTCATTTCCAGGGTCGCGGTGTTCCCCGAGGTCACGGACAGGGTATTCGTGTTGGTCAGGGTGCCATTGAGGGAACTGGCCACCTGGAGAGTGGTGCCGTTTCCGAGGGCGATGTTCCCGGAACCTGCGGTGCCGAGGTGGGAGAGGGTCAGAGTACCGCCGGACACCGTGGTGCCGCCCGAGTAGGTGTTGGCTCCACCGAGATTCAGGGTTCCCGCCCCGGCCTTGGTGAGCCCGTCATTGCCTGCAATGACCGCACCGATGGTGGTGGACCGGTTGTTGACCGTCACCAGTGGACTGCCACCGGTGACGTCGAGCGTAAGTGGTCCGCCGCTGCCGGTGTTGAGGATCCAGTCGTGAGAAGTCGTCGTATCGCCGAAGCTCAGGTTGCCGATCGTTCGCGCTCCATCGAGCGTGACGGTCGCGTTCGAGGTCAGGTTCAGGTTGGCGAAGTTCGCGGACTTGTCCGCGCCCTTGGCGATGATACTTCCGTTCCAGTTCGTGGGAACGGTCCAAGAACCGCCGTTGGCATTGGTCCAGGCGCCGTCGTTGTTGGTTACGTTCACGCTGATGTTTAGCGTTGCCGTGGCGAAAGAGTCCGCCACATCGGTCACCTGCACCGTGAAGGGGAGACCGCTCAGGTCACCGGAGGTCGGCGTGCCGGAGAGAGTGCCGTCCGTAGCCACGGCGAGCCAGGCGGGGCCGCTCGTTTTGGTGAACTCAATCGTGTCGCCATGGATGAGGTCATCGTCCCCGGCGTCGCCGGCCAAGCTGCCGGAATAGGCCACGCCCTCGCTTGCCGCCGGCTTCGTGATGATGGCGTTCGTCCAGGCCGGCGTGTCGTTGACGTTGTTTACGGTGATATTCAGAGTCGCGTAGTCGGTCAGGCCCGTGGGGTCGGTGACGCGGACGGTGAATGCATTCGCTCCGACCTCACCATTGCCCGGTGATCCACTGAGCGCGCCGCTGCTGGCAACACTGAGCCAGGCCGGGCCGCTGACCTTCGAATACGCCAGTTCCCCGAAATTCACATCGGTGACGCTGCCAGCCAGCATGGCGCTGTAGGCGGCGTCCTCGGTGGCTCCTGCTCCCGAGATCGGGTCGCTGGTGAAGAGTGGTGCGGCCGGAGGAAGGCCTTCTTGATATAGGACGCCCACCGCCGCCGCGTTGAGCGCCCGCTTGTAGATCCGCACGTCGTCCAAGGAGCCGTTGAGGAACCGTCCGCCGTAGCTGTCCTGACCGAGATAGAGTTTTGTGGCGAAGGGAACCGAGGCATGGGTGGCCGTATTGACCGCCGTCTGCAGGGTGCCTCCGGCAGGCTGCATGTAGAAGGTCGCCTTGGTCGGTTCGACTACCACGGTGCATAGCGTCCAGGTGTTATCCGGAACCGTCAGCCCACTATTGAACTGATAGGTGGCCACCACATTGTTCCACCGGTAGCGAAGTTCATTGTCCGTGCCGAAGGTCAGGCCGCTGGCAGCTCCATCGCGCATGAAGGCGATGCCGGTGTAGTCCGGTTGATCGCCGTCGCGTTTCACCCAGGCGGAAATGGTGACGGTATTCGAGTTTAGGTTGAGGGGCTGGACCTCCACCGATTGGCTCGTGCCGTTCAAGGCGAGGGCATTGTCCGTGAAGCCCGTTTCCCAGACCGGGCCATTGAGCAGGGTGCCGGTGCTGCCGGTGCCGGAGGCATCCGCGGCCACGGTGCCTTCGGTTTCATCAAGCTTCCACCAGGCGCGCAGGTCCGTGGTGTCGGTCAGCGTGATGGTGTGACTGGCCGGCGCGCCGAGCGAGGCTCCGGATGGACTCGACAGGGACACCACGATGCTCTCGGGGATCTCAACGATGGCATCCGTCAGGATCGACAGCGGGATAAGCTTGAACTGCTCTCCCCCCGCGAAGGTCAGCGCGCCCGGCGTCAGCGTGTAGTCGCTGCCATTGGTAGCGGTACCACCGCTGACGTTGTAGTTCACGGTGACCGGAGTTGTTCCTGCCGGGCGGTCGAGCACCGCCATCAGAAGCGGCTCGGAGCCGTCCGCTTCGGAACGCAGGGACGAGGAGGTCAAGAGGCCGACTGTGCGAGGAGCAGCGTCGTCGAAGCGGACGGGGATACGGTTGAAGCCGGGACCCTGCCACGCGGCAGAGACGTGGTCGTCGCCCGTGGCTTCCTTGTGCTGGACTTCCAGATAGTAGGACTGTCCGGCCACCAGGTTGACGTTGGCGGACTTCTGGGATGGATCCGCATCCCACTCTTGAAACGCGGTAGGGGAGGTGGTCTGGGCGATCAAGGCTTTGTTCGCCGCGGTGGAGTCGGTGCTCAGGAAGAGACGCGCGACATCGTCACCGGAGATCCAGAACGTGTAGGTGCCCGTGGCCGGCGCGGTGATCAGGCCGGTGAGCCGCCGCGAGTAGCTATCCGCTACGTGCTGGGGGGGGGTGAACGAGCCCAGGGTCCCGGTGAAGGTGGGGGCGACGGTATCCCAGGTGTTGCTGTCGAAGACCGTGACCCCGGTCCAACGTTCCTCGGTGACGAGCGACGCTGGAACCGCGTCATCAAAGATCGTGATGGAATGCCTGCGGTTCGGGGTGTCGATGACGGTGTTCACAGGCGAGCGCAGTTCGAGCACCGCGAGTTCCTCCGCTTCATCAAAGGGATCTGGATTGATCCGGATCCGCACGTTGCGGGTGGTTTGGCCCGGCGCGAACGTGATCGTGGCGTAGGGAATGACCGCATTGCCGTTCGCGGCATCGACGAAGGCCCAATCGCAACCGTCTCCCAAAGCGGTGCTGCCCGATCCCCCGGTGCAGGTGACCGTGACAGTCGAAGCGGAGGCCGCCGAGAGCACCACCGCAATGTCCCGGTATTCCCCGAGCGCGCCGGGCTGTTCACTGGTCACCAGCGTGTGGTCTTCGAAACCCACATTCACGGGGAAGGCGTCGTTGTCTGCAATCGAGAGCGACGCCGACCCGGGACGATCCACTCCATAGCCTGCCGCTGCCACCACCGTGAGCACCACCGTCTCCGTGCCTTCCGCGAGCGTGTCATTGACAGGTGTGAAGGCGACAACCACCCCTCTTTCGGTATCCGGGATCACGGCGGAGCCGGTAAGTCCCGTGTAGTCGCTGCCATCGGTGGCAGTTCCGGACAGGGTGTAGCTCACCGTGAGATTACCCGCCGTGCCCGCGCGGGAGATATAGAACTTCCCGGCGGCCCCGGCCTCGGTGGGCGCGGAGTTGTAGGCTGATACCAGGACCCGCTCCCCGCTGTCATTGTCGCGGATGATCGCCTCGGCGGACGGATCGTTGACGATGCGATAGCCAGTTCCGGGAGTCAGCGTGATCTTCACCGTTTCGGACGGTTCGGCAAGGGTGTCGCTGATGAGGGGAATCGAGAGAACCGTTTCATTCGAGCCATTCACGGGCACGTTGATCGAACCGGTGAGAGCCGTATAGTCCACACCCGCCGTCGCCGTGCCTGAGACCGTGTAATTCAACGTGATGGTGCCACTGCCGGTTCCCGTCGAATGGAAGACCACGGCGGGGCCGGCTCCGCCCTCGATGCCGGCGACGGTGCCGGCACGCACGGAAACCACGGGGACATCATTGTTGTCCGCGATCGTCACCGTGCCTGTGGAGTCTGGCCCGATCTTGTATCCGTCGGGAAAAGAACTCACCGCGAGCGTCACGGTTTCCGCCCTTTCGCCCTCGTCGTCGTCATAGGGCGTGAGGGCTACCTGTGCACTGCTGGCTCCGGCGGGAATGAGGACCTGTCCGCTGAGCGGGACGTAATCGGCACCCAGATAGGCACTGCCGGAGATGGAGTAGTACACCAGCAGCGGTGCCGCGGTGCTTCCCGTGCGCGTGAAAAGGAACATGCCGGAATCCGGACCTGCCTCGGCGGAGGAAGAGTCCAGGGTCACAAGGGTCACTGTCGGAGTGTCGTCGTCCGCGACGAGAACCTTGGCGGTGATAGTGGAGCCCAGGACATAGGTGGCGTTGGTGCCGATGGTGGCAATCACATCCTCCGGCCCTTCGATCAAACTGTCATTCACCGGAGAGACCGTCACCTCCATGAAACTCTGGCCGGAGGGAATCGTGACCGTCGCGGGCAGCGTCGTGTGGTCGGTGCCATTGGTGGCGGTGCCACTCCACGCGACGGTGAGATTCAGCGCTGCGGCGGTCGAGCCGGTGCGGGTGAAGGTGAACCTGCCGGTGTCTCCGCCCGCTCCTTCGGTGGAGTGAGCATCCGAAGCCGTCACTCCCACCTGGGGCAGGGCCGTGTCCGTGTCCACCAATGTCATCTCCGCCGCATTCGCCGCGGTGGAAACATAGCCGCTAGCGGAGAATTGACCGTCTCCGGAAACAACCTGCATCGTGATTGCTTCCGGACCTTCCACGGCCGTGTCGTTCAAGGCATCAACAGTGATGTCCAGGGATGCTGCCCCCGCGGGGATCGTGAAGCTGCGAAAGGAACCGGCTGCGGTGACATTCGGGGACAACGTGTAGTCCGTGGTGAGGGTGGCCGTCCCACCGGGCGGAGCGACCAGCACGGTCAATGCGGCCGTGGTGTCACCGCTGCGGGTGAGGCGGAATGTTCCGTCCGCGCCGCCTTCCGTGGCATCGGCGATCTTGGTCAAGGTGACGGCAGTCAAAGCCGTGGCCGTCCAGTTGACGGTGTTGGTTCCGGCGACCACGGTATAGGGATTGGCGATCGAGGGCGTAAAGGTATAGCCAGCTAGCTTCGCGCTAAGCGTGTGCGTGCCGGTGGAAAGACCCGCGAGCGAATAGGTGCCGTCGAAGTTGGTGTAACATTCCTTGGTGCCGTTGCTGACACGGACACCGGGAATGGGGGTGCCGTCCACGGTGATGGTTCCGGCGACGACCTGCTTGCCATGCGCGCCGACGTTGATCACGACGGAACGCCGTGCCGTGCCACCCTTCCTGTCGGACACGGTCAGCATGGCCGTCATCTGGGCAACGTTGGGGAACACGCGGGTGTAAACCGCGTTGCTGGTCCCGGTCACCCCGTCATCGAACTGCCAGTGATAGGCGAGCGCGTCACCGTTGGCATCGTTGGCGGTGGCGGTGAAGGTGACGCTGCCACCCGCACTGATATTGGTGGCACTGGCGGCCAAAGTGGTGACGGGAGCGACATTCCCCGGGAAAGGCCCGCGGTTGAAGGCGATATCGAGCGATGGCGGATCCGTCGCATTCGTTGCCAACACCGTGAAGTGCATGTCAGCTTCATTGTCCGAATAAGTGCGGCCGACTTGGATGCCGCCGTCGTTTTTTCCGCCGGTGGTGCCGGGGGTGGTGTCGAGCAAGTAGCCGGCGTTGCTGTTCTTGCCGTCTGGGTCGCGGATGGCGCCGCTGTAGAGAACGAGCGCGGAATCCGCCAGCAGTCCGCCCATGAGCGGGTGATACTCGATGTTGTAGCTGCGCACGCTGTCCTTCTTCACGCTGAGTCCGTATTGTTTTCCGGTCTCCAGGCGCGGCTGGTCATAGGCGTGGATACGGTAAACGCCATTGGCTGTCGGAAGGTGCACATGGCTGCTCGGAAGCCAGCCGAGCACGCGCTTGCTGATGCTATTGTAGTGGCGGTTGAAGCCGTACGAGGCGCCCATTTCGTCGAAGGGATTGCCGTATTCCTGGACGCTGCCGTCGCCATAGGCGGTGCCATCCGTTGTATTCCAGGAGTTGGCATGCCCGAGCCCGAGCGTGTGACCGATCTCGTGACACGCCACACCCATGCCATTCTCATCGAGCCAGACGTTGCTGCCACCGAGGCTTCCCCACGAGCTACCCTGGGTCGCCCCATTGATCCGGACAATGACGATGTCGTATTGCGTGTAATCGTAGCCCAGGTTGAGGACTGCGGCGCGCGCTTGTTGCTGTGTCACGGAGAGGACATCGACACCGTCGACCGCATCCCCATCTTTCTGATCATACCACGCTCGCGTCTGGGGCAGCACGATTACCGGGGTGACCGTGGATGTGAGGGTCAACTTGCCGAAGGAGGTCTCCTGAAGGTAGCGGGCGGCGTCCCGCATGTCATCGGCAGCCTGGTCCTCCGTGCACGGTGCCGCCAGTTGGTCTGGAAATGTGGTGCGGATGTAGATCGCCCGGAAGTTGCCGGTCGTCCTCGCGGATGAACCGGGAAGGCCCTCGACCATCGAAGTGCCTCCACCCGGCCCTGCTCCCATGATCAGCATTTGGTACTGGTCATCCAGCACCTCCACGTGAGCGCTTTCGCAAAGCCCGATCACTTTGCCGCCCACCTCGACCGTGGGCATCTCCTCCGTCACGGGCGTCGTTTGCGCCACGACTTCGGTCTCCTTGCCCGACACCGGGCAGGTCGATTCCACCACAGTGCCCTTGGCAATCTTCTCGCCGACCTTGTAACGGTAGACTGGGCTCTCGGCTACCGCCAAGGGACGGTCCACCGCCACGCCATACAAGGGGATCTGCGGGCGTGTGGGAACGTCCGCCATGCCTCCGTAGACGTAGGCCTGATAACTCACTCCATTCGCTTCGAAGAAGCGAGCGACCGGAGGAGCGCCGTACTTCCCGTTCGACATATAGACGTTGTAGTCACCCGTGGCGGAAACCCGCTTTTCCAGAAGTGCGACGATTTCTTCCGGCAGTTCCTGGCGGACCAGCGGATCCACCGCTGACAGGAGCGCCTGCCGCGGATTGGTGATGATGAGGGCTTTGAATTCCTCGCGTCGCTCAGCGGCCAGCCGCGCTCCCTCATCCATCATCTGCTGGCGCTCTTCGGGCGCAGCATCCCTCCATTTGGCAATCCAGCCGTCGAAGGCGGCGAGCTTCGAGAGATCCGGTTCGCGCGGCTGGGGGCGCGGCGTCACGAAGCCCGTTTCCTCCGGGGTGGGGGACGGCTCCATGGGTTCCTCGCCTGCAAGAGACGGGGGCGCGGGATCGGTCGTGGAGGCGATCGCGGATTCAGGCGGAGCGCTTGCCGGTTCACGATGACCGGACGACAGCCAGAGTATCACGGCCGTGAGCACGCCCAGCATGGCTGCGCTGAGCAGGAGGAGGGTTCTTGGGGTTTTCACTGATGGGTTCTTTTGGGTTTTGTGGATAGCGGGCGGCTCCAACCGGGCATGTTAGAACCCGCGACCCAATAGTAGTTGTAATACAGGGATTACCGCGGGATCCATGGATCTTCCGATCGAAATGATGGACTATCCGACGATTTCGGAAGTTCTAACAGATCCCTATGCAATTCCCTTTTTTCCGTCCGGCGGGCGATGGTTTGCGGGGCAAACGCGATCGTGGATCGAGCCTTCCGAGCATCACCAAAACCAAACCTGTTTCAATCCGAAGCCCTCGTGTTCGCTTTAGGTCCCGTGGTCCTTCGAGTGGTGTGAGGACCGTCTTTGAGTGCGGGATGACGATCGATGATTCGGTACGCGGGCAGTGGGTGACCGGAGGAATGGCAACCTCCGGTCACCCGTGTCGCTCCGCGAAAGTCATTCGGTGACCTTGAGGCGTGCGAACAGCTTGCCGCCGGCCTCCAGAGTGCGCGGAATCGATACCTTGATGTCATCCGGGGCATCATCGTGTTCGCTCACTTCGACCGACACGCCGTCGGCGTCGGCTTCGGAACTGGAAGCACCGAGAATGACATCACTCCAACCGGAGAGGTCCGATCCCCACTGGATGAGCTCGGTGCCGGCATGGGCCTCGGCATCGTCGCGGCGCTGGAAGGTAAACACCACATGCGTGGCACCCAGCGTCATGACCGGGAGGGTGGAGCTGTCGGAAGTCAGCGGGTCCCCGTTGAGATAGAACTCGAGGAGGTTGTTGATGCCATCACCATCGGAATCGGTGTCGTTGCTGGAGCCGTCGAGGCCGTGGGTCGCAGCCCACGTGGCGTAGGGGCTGACAACGATTCCGCCGCTTGTTGCAACCACGATGCTGCCGTCAACCGCGAGGCGACTGGTGTCCCACGCAAGGCCGGAGGCGAGGGCTGGCAGCGTGAGGCTGCTGAAGCTGCCGGTGCGGGTGGTGGCGCTGAAGAGCTGGAACGTGTTGCCAGCCTGTAGCGCGTCCGCCCCCACATCGGTGATGAGCAGCCAGCCTCCGTAGGTCACCGTGCTGATGCCACTGACCTTGTCGTTGGAGAGCATGCTGCCATTGCGCGCAATCTGCATCGCGGTGATGCCTGACAGGGAGAGCGCCTTGTTGCTGAGCGTAAGCGTGCCGATGTCAATGCCACTCAGTCCCGGGACGAGCGCGCCGCTGCTCTGCACGGTGACGGCACCGCCCAAGGTGCCGGTGCCACCGAGGGTGGCCTGGCTTTGGACGGTGGTGGTGGTCGCGCCGAGGGATCCGGTGACGATCAAGGTGCCCGCGCTGACCGTGGTGGCACCAGTGTAGCTGTTCGCACCGGACAACGTGAGCGTTCCGGTGCCATGCTTGATCAGCGCCATGCTTCCCGAGAAGGCCCCCCCTGCGGCACCGTTGGCAGTGGCATTGAGGGTGACCGAGTTCAAGGCATTGACGTTGGACGTGATATTCATGGCGCCGGTGAGGGTCACGGGGGTATTCCTCCAGCCCGAGGAGGCGGGGCCGGAGCCGGTGATGTTGATGATACCGGTGCCCGCGTTCGCGGTGAAGGCGGTCATCTCATACCAGACGCCGTTGCGGCCCAGCGACACGTTGAGCGTGATCGGACCGTTCGCCGCACTGGTATCCAAGGCCAGGCTGTTGCCGTTGCTGCTTCGCTTGCCGACATCGCCCGACAGGGTGATGGCCGAGGCCGTGAGCGTGGAGGACGTTGCGACTTCGATCCCTTGATAGAGCCCCCCGCCACCGTTTTCGGCAAGGGTCTGGCTGCCACCCAGGGTGATGCTGCCGTTGAGCTTGATGTCACGGGCGCCCGCACTGAGGTTGCCCGTGCCCGAGATGGCGCTGCCGGATGGCAGAGAGATCGAGCCCGCGTTGCTGAACAGATAGGCCAAGGTGGCGTTGTTCACGATGGTGCCGGTGCCAAGCGCCCCGGTGGTGCCGCCATTGCCGACCTGAAGCGTGCCCGCATTGATGTTCGTGCCGCCGCTGTAGGTGCTGGTGGCATTGAGCACCAGCGTCCCGGAGCCGGCTTTGGTGAACCCGTCATTTCCCGCGACGACCATTCCGAGGGTGGCGGTCTGGTTGTTGACCGTGACCAGCGGACTGCCCGAGCTGACGTCGAGCGTGAGCGGTCCACCGCTGCCGGTGTTGAGGGCCCAGTTGTGGCTGGGAGTGGTGTCGCCAAAGGTCAGGTGGCCGATGGTGCGCGCGCCATCGAGCGTGACGGTGGCATTGGCCGTGAGGTTCAGGCTGGCGAAGTTGGCGGTGTTGTCCGCACCGTTGGCAGCGCCGTTGCCGTTCCAGTTGCCGGGGCTGATCCACGATCCCCCTGCGGCATTGGCCCAGGTTTTGGTCGGTGGAGTTCCATAGACCTGCACTTCCGCCAATGAGAGGAACTTGTCTCCGTTGTTGTTGTTGCCGAGAAGCTCAACCCTCACGCGGTCCGCAACCATGCCTTCGATTTGAGACAGGCTGAACACGTTCGATGCCCAGGTGCCGGGCGCGGTGAAGTGGGTGCTGCTATAAACCTCCGTGCTTCCATTCCAGAGGCTCACCTTGAAGTTGGAAAGCCGTTGAGGAAGATCCGTCCGGTTGTAGAGAACGATTTGATCAATGTTCTGCAGCGTTCCGAGATTCACTTGCCACCAACCGTTCGTGGAGCCGTCGGTGTGGGTGACGCTCCCATTGGAGTAGGTGCCATTCGTGTTGCCATCGATCGCGCGGGAAGCGACTCCCGTCTGGTAGGTGGTGGATTGCGTTGCAAGCGGCTCGCTCGGCGTACTGGTGGAGAAGACCCGAACCTCGGCGAGGCTCAGGTAGCCATTGCCATCGTTGTTGCTTCCTAGGAACTGGACCCGGACATGTCGGCCGGTCACGGCGCTAGGAAGGGTCCACAGCTCGCTGGTGCCGACAAAATCGGTCCCCTGATAGTAGTTTTGGCCTGCGAGCTCCACGCGGCTGGAGTCGAGCACCGACACCCTGAAGTTGGAAAGCCGGGTGCCCGCCCCATCGGTGCGGTTGTAGAGGTGCACCGAGCCGACGACGCGGTCGGCCCCGAGATCGACTTCCCACCAACTGTTGCTGCCGGTGTTGGTATGAGTGACGCTTCCGTTGCCCCAGTTCCCGTCAATGTTGCCATCGATGGCCCGTGAGGCGGCCCCCCCGCTCAGAACCGAGGACTGGCTCGCCGTCGCTCCTGCTTCCCGTGCCCAGTTGGGATCACCCACGGCGAGATTGGGCGGAAGCGGCGCGGCGACGATGACCTCCGCCAGGGACAGGTAGCCGTTGCCGTCATTGTTGCTGCCAAGGAATTGCACCCGCACATAGCGGCCGGTCACTGTGGAGGCCAAGGTCCATAGTTCGCTGGCGCCCACCGAGCCGCTGCCCGGATAGAAGTCTTGGCCGGCGACTTCCACATGGGAGGCGTTGAGCACGGAGACCCTGAAATTGGAAAGCCGCGTGACGGCTCCGTCGGTGCGATTGAAGAGCTCGACCGAGCCGATGAGGCGATCGGCGCCCAGATTCACTTCCCACCAACTGTTAGTGCCGGTGTCGGTATGGGAAACGCTTCCGTTGCCCCAGTTCCCGTCCACATTGCCATCGATGGCTCTTGAGGCGACACCCGTGCTGTAGGTCGAGGACTGGCTCGCCGTCACTCCCGCTTCCTGGGTCCAATTCTTGACGACCAGGGTATTGCCGGGATTCCAGAGCAAGGTGCCGATGGTAACGGTGTGATTATCCGTGATGACGGGAGCCAGCGGGCCGCTGTCCGTCGCAGTGATTTGCAGGACATGGTTGCCCTGTGCGGCCAGTGCAGCGGAATTCGCCACGGTCAGTCTGCCGTTCGACGAAAGGGCGAAGGCACCGCCGCCATTGCCCGAGGTGATGGACCAGGTGATGCTGTCGAACTGATCCTCACCCTCGGTCGAGAAGTCCGCCACCAGTGTCCCGGCGATGGCGTTGCGGTAGACCGAGGCGTTGGAGGTGCCGGCGATGCTGTGGGCTTCGTTAACATCCGTGGCGCTGACCACGACGCGCACGGTTTCATTCAAGGACGGGTTCGAGGCATTGGTGATGTTCACAAACAGCTCTATGCTGGCCGGGTCATCCCAGCGAAGGGAGAGCGCCTCGTAGTCGAGTGGAGAACCGTTTGCCACGGTGATGAGGCCGCTGCCGCTGTTGATCGCGAAGGCACCCGCGCCGTTGCCGGAAGCGATGGCGTAAGTGAGCGTGGCGCCGCCGTGATTGTTGCGGGGCACCACGGTGCCGACCGAAGTTCCGTTGGTGCTGTTCTCAGCGATGGAGAAGCGGTCGGGCTTCATGCCCCCGGCGACCGAGCCGGAAACGAGGTAGGCACCGAGGCTGCCGTAGTTCGTATAGCCGTCGGTCAAAGGATTGCCGCGGCCGGTGCCGCTCACGCGCAGTAGATACTCGCCGGCCGGCAGGTTGGAGGTGACGGTGGCGTCAATGCCAAGGTCCGGATTGTTAGAAGTTACCACTACACCGGTGGCGGCGTTGACGAGCTCCGCGAGGATGTCCAGATTGGGATTTAGGCCGACGGTGTTGACGTTGAGCGTCGTCTGGCCACCGCTGGTGACGAAGCGGAACGCGTCCACGTCGCCGGTGCTCTCGATGATCCCTTCGTTGGAAACCGAATTGTTGGACGCGATCTCGAGGTAGCTAGCGGTGGCGAGGGTGTTGCCCCGGTCGTCCGCGCGGTAGTCGACGTCGTTGTTGTTGACGATCACCGCGAGGTCATCCTGCAGGTTGTTGGCGTTGGCATACTCGCCCTTCGACCATTGGGAGAGGTTGGCGTAGTAGCCGACGCCCATGATCGGTGCCCAAGCAGTAGCGCCACTTCCGTGGCCGCCATAGTAGCCTTCCTGGGGACTGGTCCGCCCGTCGTGGCCGAGATTGAGGGTGTGCCCGACCTCGTGGGAGATGACTTCAACCGCCGACTTGCCGGTGGTGTAGAAAGCCCAGCACACAGTATCGCCGCCCCAGTTGTAGGATCCGATGAAGGCCACGCCACCCGCACCTGGAGCGGCGGTGGTAGTGGGCGTGACCATGCAATGAACGCGGCGGCCCTGCGGAGCCGAGTCGAATACCTTTCGGTCGGTGGTCACGTTGAGGTTGAAGCCTTGGAAATCCTCCGCGACCATTTTCCAGACATCGTAGATTTGGGAGTTATTGGCTCCGGAATGGGCGGCGTCGAAATTTCCCCAGCCCGAGAACGGTCCCTTTTCGCCGTCGAAGTCGAGATAGACGACACCGGTAGCGTCCGGCAGGCTCTGCAGGGGAATGACGCCGTTCTGATACGAGGGGATGGTGACGTTGGTCGGATGAGTCTGCGGCGCGTGTTGCGCGTCGCCTTCCTCCGCTTGCTCCGCGTCTTCGGCCGCCGCGGGCGGTGCCGGCATCGCGGCGTAGTTCGCGCATACCACATCATCCACGGTGCTGGCGACGAGGCGCGGGGCCCCGTTCGGAGCCTCTGGCAGAACCTTCCACGCGTCCTTGCCGGCGTCGAAACGGATGTTGCCGACCAGCGATCCGGCCACTCCTGCGATGGTTTGGCGTTGGAAGAAATAGGACCCCGCGGCCGGTTTATCGAGGCGGCCCTGGACGAACAGGACGCCTTCAGCATCGTGTTGGATCAGGTCCACGGTGCCCGTCGCCTTGCGGCCGTCGGGGAGATCGAAGGCGACGGACTTTCCAGAAACGATGCGGTCCAGAAAGTCCGGCTCAAGGTCCTGATGGACGGGCTTTACCTCATTGCCGCCGGCGCTGGAATGCTCGCCATGCTCATGGAGGCACTCTGCGGTGTGCTGGTGCGAGCCGGCTTGAAGCACCGGCTTCATCGGTTCCGCGTCGGCCGGTGTGGATTCCGGCGTTTCACTTGAAACGAGTTCCCGGGCCGGGCGCGGTACCGGGGATTCCTTCGGATGGGTTGTTGCTTCGCTGGGTTGATCGCCGTCTTTCAGAAGGAAGATCGCACCGATCATTCCTCCTGCGGCGAACAAGCTCAACCACTGGGTCTTTTTCATACGGGTTTTCTTGGGTTCTACTGACGGGATATGGGTGGAACCATGAGGAGAATGCGGCTCACGTTCTCAAACCCTGCGGGAGACGTGAGCTTTGGGAGAATGCCCCAGCGCGGCGTGGCTTTGCGGGCACCGACCCGCACGGTGTGAGGTCATGTCCAGAGTCTCTAACAAAAGCTGGAGCCTGCATTGGAGGATGGAAGATGCCAGATCCACCAATCGGAAGTCTATGCACTATGATGCTTGATTTGTGGACTTTCCGGAGTGGCCCGCAGGGTTCCGAATGGGGCCGCGAGGGCGCGGCAAGGCTTGGGGCTGCCAACGCGCGTGGCACCCTATTGTCAGTTGGGAAGCCGCGAGGCCGGTGGGCCGCGGCGCATGAGATTTTACCGGGCCGTTGACTCCACCTTCAGATTGCGGATCTGGCCCACGAAGGAGTTGCCGGTCTTGCTCCCGAGATGGCGGAGCGGGCAGACCATCTGGTGTTTGCTCTCGCCGGTTTTGACGTCGTTGAGAAAAACGGCCGTCTTGGTCGCCTCGGCCACCACGGTGATCTTCACCCATTCGTTGAGCGGGAGAGCGTCGCTGTAAACGGCGGCCGATGCCTCGAGTGCCTTGACCGAATCGGCGGGATCCTTGCCAAAGGCACCGGATGCCCGGATCAGACCGATGCCATGGCGCGGGATTTTTTCGACCACCGGCTTGCCGTCAGGGCCTTTGGTTTTCTTCGTGTCCGTGCGTTTGAAGTCGGAACAAATCTCTACGAGGTCCGAACCGAGGATCACGCCGCGCTTGCCGGTTTCGGCGGTCTTGCGGACTTCCATCGTCAGCGTCCAAGGATATTCGAGGTCGGCGCGGGAGGCAACGGACCACGGGAGATAGACGGTGCTGTTGACGTCCTTGAGAGTCGTCTCGGCAGGCCTGGAATAGAACACGTCCTTTTCGCGGCAGCCACCGGACATGCGCTCGAAGACCGACACGCCGGGCACCGGCAACGTCGCTGCCGCGCGGGTCTGGAACTCCGCATGGTCCTTGGAGCCCTTGGTGCCCCACATTTTTTCGGCGAAGGCCTGGATGCTGGGGAGGGTGGCTTCGGCGATCTCGGTCATGGTGTAACCGGCGGGACCCATGTCCATCCAGACGTGAAGCTTTCCACCGAGGAGATTCGGATCGTATCTGTCCAGATTCTTGTCGGCACCGCCGAATACCCACGGATGCCAATTGGCGTAGATGGCGGGCAGATTGACCCCGTAGTAGCCCGCTCCGGGCACGAGGTAGGTGCGCTGGTCCGACGAGTGGATGACCTTGTGGCCCTTGCCGATGAGTTCCTTGCCATTGGTGCCAAGCCAGATGTCGATCACGACAGACGGATCCGGTTCGGTGGTGCCGGGCATGTGAGACCAGCCGGACCAGATGCGGCAATTTTTTCCTTTGGACCGCACATGGGCGTTCATCTCGTTGATGAACTTGCGGAAGGCTTCGCCGGCGATCGCCTGCTCTTCCTTGGCCAAGCCTCCCATGCGGTATTCGTCCGTGCCGATGTGGAAATCCGGCGCATCGAACAACGGGATCATCTCGTCGAGCAGCGCCTTCATGGTCTCGGCGGTCTTGGGGTTAGTAATGTCGAGATTGGATTCGCCGAGTTTCGGGTGTTTGAGTTCCGGCCAATAGACGGTGAGAGGCCTGGCGTGACCGGGCATGTCGATTTCCGGAGTGATGGTCATGCCACGCGCGGCGGCGAAGTCCTGTAGCTCGCGCAATTCCTCCCAGGTGTAGAACAGGTCCTTGCTGTGCAGGCCGGGGAACTTCTTCGACTCGATGCGGAAGGCCGGATAGCGGTCACCGCGGGACTCGTCGGTGAAGTGCAGGTGGAGCTCGTTCATCTTGTACCAAGCCATCATGCGGATGTAGTCCTTGAGCACCGGGATCGGGAACGGCTTGCGCGCCACGTCGAGCATCAGCATGCGGCCGCGCGAATCCGGCCAGTCCGTGACGGTGCCTCGGGGCAGCATGCCGTCTGGGGATCGGGCCACCATTTGCAGCAACGTGCGGGTAGCGTAAAAGACGCCGGTAGGGGTGCTGGCGGAGAGGCGCACGCTTTCATCGATCTCAAGACGGTGAAAGTCTGCGGGGCGTGCGGCGTCCGGCTTGGTCAACGTGAGGAAAACGGCCCCGGCGGCTGGCTTGTCGGAGATTTCAATGCCGATGGGTCCGCCACGCAGAGTGGCGAGATCACTTTGGAGAACGGCGGCAACTCCAGCCAATGATGCCTGATGGCTGGCATCGACGAGGATACGGGCCGTCTCGACCTCCAAGGTGCCCTCACCGCCAGTCCATTCGTGGACCGCGGGTACCACCAATGGCGACGGATTCGGTGCCGCAACGGCGGCGGAGAGGAGAGCAAGCAGGTGGATGAGTGGGTGCCATTTCATGGAGTGAAACATTCGGAGGGACATCGAGGGGAGGTTCCGAACTGGCACGGTCGAGCAGGTGCATTCATGGGGATCATCTCGATGCCTTGCCTGCTTCATTCTCCAGTCAGCAGCACTTCCTCGTCTTTCTTGAGATCGAGATCGTACACGCCGGGTGCCACGGTCTTGAATGCGATGGTGCGCGGACCCTTGACTTGGAGGGCCCCATTCAGGGCGGGGCGCACACGGCAGGGTTCGCCAGCGAGGCTCTTGATGCGCACCCATTGGGTGACGCCGCCCTTGCGTTCCGCGGAGACGAGGAACGCGCCTTCAGTCCTCAGGTCGTGGAAGGTCACATCCTGCCATGAGGTGGGACATGCGGGAAACACCCGGATAGGACCGGCGTCGTCTTTGGTCGGATCGCTCCAGCTCTGGAGCAGCATCTCCTGCACGATGTTGGCCGCGCCGAGTGATGATTCCAGGCAGGGGGATGAGGGATACCACATGCCATTGGGAAGGAGATCCCGTTGCAGGCGTCGCAAGCCGAGCAGCGTCGCGTCGCCATTCCCGAGGTTCGCGCCGATGGGCGCGGCATGGGACTGGACCATGGCTGGCAGGCCACGCACCGCGTTGGCGGCGGCGTAGGATTTTTCCAATGCCTCCTTCCGCTCCGGTTGCTCGCTATTCACGAGATACAGGGGATAGATCATCACCAGATGGGACAGGTGCCGGTGGCCGGGATCCGCTGTCCGGTTGCTGCCGAGTCGGAAGCCACGTTCGTCTTGTGGGAAGTCGATCGTTCGGGCGATCACCTCCTTCCAGCGTGGGATCAGCGGGTCATCGATCTTCAGGATGCCGGCGGACTTGATCAGGGTGTGGCAACCCCACTTGAGCATCGCCAGATCATAGTTGGCGTCCTCGAAGGTTCCCGCTTCGGGCGAGTAGGTGGGTGGCAGGTGTAGTTTGCCGTCGGGCCCCTCCGTCAGCAGGTGCAGATACATGTTGATGCTGCGCCGGAGCAGCGGGAAAACTTGCTCGCGCAGGATCGCTTCATCCATCGAGTAGCGGTAGTGCTTCCAGAAGTTGGCGATGGTCCACGTGAGGTTGCCCATGCACATGTCGAAATGGTGCGATGATTTGAGGTCGTCGCGGTTGCCTTGAAGGTCGCCGGAGACGGTCACGGGCAGGTAGGCGGAATCCTTTTGCCACTCCACGGGGCGAACCGCTTTGACCAATTCCTCCCGGTTCCTGTGGAATGCTTCCAGCAAGGCCGCGCCCTGATCCAGACGGTTGGCGGTATAGACGGGCCAATGGGCGGCCTCGATGTTCCAGTCAGTGGTGGTATAGCACCACGACCCGCCCTGTGCCCACATGCCCGGCGTATCTACATAAAAACGGCCGGAGCGCGTGATGGAGCCGAAGCGGTAAATGGTCTGCCAGTAGAGCGCCTCGAGTTTTGCGTCCGGAAGGGAGACGAAACTTTGCGGGTAGTAGCGATGCCACCAATCGCGATGCGCCTGATGCCAGACGGATGGATTCGCTTTTTTAAAACGGTTGATGCCGGTCGCGGCGGTATCGGCGGCGGTAGAGGCCGGATGACTGTGCGCGATGGTGGCGACGTGGGTGCGTGTGCCCTTGTCGTTCCGCTCTGCCCAGGCGGTGGCGTATTGGCCGCCGGCCAGGAAGTCCTGGATCCACACCGAGGTGTCACCTCGCTTCTCCAAGCGCCCCGGCGGATTCGGATTCTTGGCGAGTTTTGCCGGGCCGCCACTGCGGGTGGTTTTTGCCGGAAGCGGATGCCAGGTCCAATGGCAGTCTTTTTCCCCTGATGAGGGCGTCAGCTCGGTGACGATGGCATCGTCGTCCGCATGAGTGAAATGACGGATTTTGATTTCCCCTTTGTCCGTGGTGATGGAGCCGGTCAGCTCGGCATTCCACAGGTCCTTGCGCCAATCGCAGCCGGTGATTTTACCGGTCGTGTGGAGATCGAAGTGACCGATGCCCAAACGCGGGCGGCTGTATGCGGCCCAGCCGTACGAGTCATCGCGGTGGTCCTGCACATCGGAGCGGAAAACCTGCAATCGCAGTGCGGTGCCGGACCTGTCGGCCAGATAAAGCATGGACCCGACGGAGGCGTTGCCGAAATGGGGAGCTTCCTTCCAATTGCGTGGCAATTTGGTGAAATGCATGTCCTGCTTCGCCATGAAGACAGGCCAATCGACCGCGTTTTGAGCGAATGCGGTTGCTTGGGGTGTGGCTGCCGGAGTTGCCGCCCGGCCATGTGCGGCCAGCAGGAATAGCGAGATGAAGCCGCCAGCAATCAAATGTTTCACTGCAGATTTCTGTTAGTAGGCAAGCGATCCGAGGCGGCAATCAAGAGAGACTCAGCTCCTTCATCGAGAAGGAGCGTCTTCCTCTTCGATCACGCCGATCTCGGCGACGGCGCAGTAGTCGTCCTTGAGGACATGCTTGGCCACGAATTTGAAGTAGCGGGCCGGAGTAGGGGCGAAGGTGACTTTTTGCTCTTCCGGCCCCGCTTTGATCGACTTGAGCAGGTCGTCGAATTTTCCCTCTGCGGCCAAGGTCCAGGTGCTGCCATCGAGGGACGTGAAGAAGGCGCAATGATCGACCATGCCTGAACTCATCGTCACGCGCGGCAGGTAGGTAAATCCTGTAAGGGTTTTGACTTCGCCCATGTCCACCGAGAAGTCCTGCGGCAGGCCTCCCTGGTCTTCCTTGGTGTTCATGGTGTGCCAAACGGAGGTCGCGTTGCCGTCGATCGCCTGGGTGGCGACGCCGCGGCGAATCGTGGACTCGCGGGAGCAGTCGGTGACCTTCCAGTCGAATTTCACCACTGTGCGCTTGAGGTCCTGGTACGGCGCACGGTCGCCGATGAGGCGTGCGAGTCCTTCACACCACTGTCTCCTTTGCGCCGCGTCGGTAAGCTGCGGAAGGACGACACGAACTTCGGCGAGCAATTTCTGGCAGGCGCGCGGATCGTGCGTGCCTTCGATGTCGGCTTGTAGACGGGCGGTCAGGGATTCAAGGAAAGCCGGGATCATCGCGGCTTGAGGGCGGACTTTTTCACCGGCGATCTTTGCGAGGACCGGCACGCAGGCATCGGTGACGATCTTCTTGCCGCTGAGATACAACTCATGCCCGGCGTAGTCGCCGAGACGCGCCTTGGCCCATGCACGCTGTTCCGCCTTGCCGGGGATTTGCTGGGACGCCGCGTGGAGGAGGTCGGCGGTCGCCTTGCAGGTCGCAGCACCGCGCACGGAGGCGATGTGGCTATTCAAGACATCTTCGGCCTTGGCCAACGTGGCCGGCAGGCCGTCCACGGCTGTCTGGTAACGGGCCAAGGCGAGGGGAGTGCCGATCTTCTTCTCAAGCAGGTAGGCTTGGATCTCGCGGCATGCCTCCTTGTCTTGCGGAACGGGTTTGGAGAGGGCTGTCTTCGCGAACATCTCGTGCACATGCAGGAGAAAGACCGGGCAGCCCGGTTTGTTGATGGCGGCCTGCCGTTCGGCCAGCCATTGGATCAGCCGCAGTTGCGTCCGCGGATCGAAGTCGGCGGCGGCTTCGGTCAAGAGGATGTTGTAGGGGTTGAGGTCCAGCCCGCTCTTCACCAGTTCGAGTCCATTGGCCTGTCGGTCATCGGGGGAAAGCAGGCTCCACAAGCGGGCCGCCATCATCGAGTCGAGGAACGCCGGCATCCCGAAATTAACGGCGAAGCCAGTGGTGGCGGCGCGGCGGGGAGAGGTCAGGGTGGCGGCGGGATTGCTGAAGGGCCACAGCACCGGAGAGAGTCCGCTGCCGAACTGATAGGTGTTCGTCGCGGCGTCAAAGCGGACGCCGGTGGTGCCGCAGTGCCCGGGCTCACGAGTGGTGGCAGCGGGGCGGCCCAAGGCTAATTGGGTACGCACGCTAACGCCAGAGACGACGCCGCAGACACCGCCATCCTTGCACATCATCTGCACCGAGCCATAGCCGAAATCCAATGGCGCAACCGAGCGGGCACGCAGCAGGTCAGGCTTCTGCGCGATGCTGCCGACATAGGCCGGGCCGCCCTTGGTGGCGCGGCCGGTATCGCGATAGTTTTCCCAGATCTCCTGACACTCCCGCAGCGGGTCGCGTTGGGTGGCGAGCAGGACCAGTGCCGGCCACGGGGCCTTCAGCGGAAAGATCGGCCAGGTGCGCTGGGTTTCCTTCGCGAAGACGTGCTGGTCGTTGCGGATGAGGAACGCGCAGGTTTCGGCCAAGGTGGGGACGGGATCCCGCTCAGGCAGCAAGCCTTTCGCCAGATAGGTTTTGCGGAACATCTCGGAGGCTTGGACGGTCGGCCCCATCTTCGCATACAAGCTCGGGTTCGGCGGCAGGCAATCGACCCGCGCGCTCTGGTCGCGCTCCTCCATGTAGGTATTGAACTGCTGCTGCAGCTCCTTGCTCTTGATCACATCCGCCCCGACCATCGGGCGGTTGCGTTTTTCCACCGTGACGGGATCGCCTTTCTTGGCGGGTTTGATTTTGACTTCGTATTCCAGCGGTTTGCTGTTGAGGAAATTGATGATGTGATCGTTCACATCCAACTCGCGCGTGGGATCCTTGGTGTCGACTGGCTTGAGCGGATTGGGAGGAATGACCAGCTTCATCACCGTGCGGCCGGTGAGGCTCACGCCAAGGGCGGCGAGATCCTTGGCGTCGGCATTGCTCACCGCCATGGCCAAGGCGAGCTGGGTGTATTGCTTGCGAACGACCTCGGAACCCAAGTCCAAGTCCAGCGAACGGAGGATGCGCAGCACGTTGGCCGGCCGGCTCTTGATCCCATATACCGTGGCTTCCACGAGCGGGTCGGAATCCACCCAGGCGAGAAAGTCCGGGGGCAGGGTTTCGCCGGCGGCGGCCAGCTCCGCCGCGGCCTGCGCTTTGGAAAAGGCAAGGAACGCGGCGCGCACCTCGGGCGTGAAGCGATGATCTCCTTCCACCCACGCCGCATGGAGGAACTGGCCCGCGGGCAAGGATTCTAACAGCGTTGCCGCGGCGACATCTGCCGGCGCGGGCGCGGATGGGATGCTCACTGCTTGGGCCTTGAGACGCCCCGAAGAGGAGGCCATCAGACAGCACAGCGCGAGGAGAACGGAGTTTTTCATGACGATGGAGGAGAGGAGCAGCGGGGCAACGCGCCGCCGCCGCGAGGACACCGGCAAGAGCCGGATTCCATTGCCTTTCAGTGAACATGATTCCGGCCTCGCTTCACAATGGACCAACCTCGGAAAAAGATGGACGAACCTAGGCTTCAGTTGCTGGACGTTCAAAAGAATGGCACACCGGTGGTAATCGGTTCTGGCGATGATACACGCCAGCATTTCGATTTCCTTCGCTGCTCCGATTTCTGCAACCTCGAAGTTACTGCCAGAAGGTGCAGTGCATTCGAAATGAAGCCACTGAGCTCGCCCCATTGTTTTCACTCCATGCTCGCACTGCCTTGTCTTGCCATCGCCACGGCATGCTTTGCTGGTGCCGCAGAAGAAAAACCTTCCCTCGCGAAACCCGCGCCACCGGCTCCGGTTTTAGCTCCTCTCGCAGAGACCGATCTGATCGGTGCGTGGGTGGGAGTGGTCGGCCTTGAGGCAGCACCCACCACCGTCCTCCTCGCTTTCTATCGCGACAAGAAGGCAGCCCTGATATTCTTCCAGCCTGCGGACGATATCGATCCGAAGGGCAAGCAGGGTCTCACCTACGATTACCCCACGACCGGTAACTGGAAGATGAAGGACGGCGCGGTGATATTCACGCCCGATCCCGAGGAACATCCGGACGCGGAGTCGATCCAACTTGAGATCACCAAGCCCGCCAAGGACCGCCTGGTGCTCAACCTGGGAGAGCAAGGCAAGCAAGCCGTCAAGGTCAAGATGGCTCCCGCCACGGACCGGGAACTGAAGCGTTGGTTCGACGGCAAGCGCCCCGAGTGATCCACCGCAACAATCACATCGCCATGAAATCCCGACTTGCCTCGCTCCTCAGGCGCCTCGCCGTCTTGTCCTTGCTCGCGTTTCCCTCCTGCACGGGTTTCCCGGGCTCGACCAAGGACGTGTCCCTCGATCCGCGCGTGGCGGTTTATCTGCAGGAGCCGCGTCAATTGGTGAAGTCCTGCGACTTGTTAGGGGAGGGGCGTTCGGCCGTGCTGATCGAGCATGGGAAGCGCAATCGCAGGCACGAAGGGCTGGCGCTGCAGCAGGTGTTGCCAGTTGGCACCCGGGTGGATCTCACGCGCATCCAACGGATCCACGGAGACGGCTTCGTGTTGTTCAAGGCTACCGGGCGGGCCTATCCCGCGAATCATCCCGATGGCCTGCCCTTCACCTACAAATGGGGCTTCGGCGGTATGTCACCCCAAGCGCCGTGGGAACCGCCGGGCCAGCGGTTGAAGAAGCAACTGGGTCTCGAATAGCCTTTGGCTTGCGGAGATTGGAACGCCGCGCGGATTGCTCCGCGCGGCGTCGTCAGTTTCCCCTACCTCGACCGGGGAAATCTTGAGGGTCACTCCGCAGTGAAGATGGCGGCGAAGCCATTGGAGGCAGCGACGGGGAACGTGAGAGTCGTCTTGTGATCTACTTGCCGTTGGTTGATGCGCACCTTGGTGGTGGTGGCGATCGAGGGATCATCCACGAAGCTCTCCGCCCGATAAGTCGCGGAGGGATCGAGGAAAGCGAGCGGGACGTCGAAGGTCCGCGCGGTGGAACCGTTGAGCCCAGCCAGGAACCAGACCTTGCCCTTGCGCCGCGCTATGGTGGCGTGGCTGCCGGGATAGCCGTCGATGACCCGCGTCTCATCCCAAGTCGTGGGCAAGCGGTCGAAGAAGGTCAGCTCGGGGACCTCCTCAAGCACCGACGCCGCGTTGCCGGCTCCGCCGACTTGCGGCGCACCGGCCGGGCGATCATACCAATAGAGGAACTGCCAGGGGCTGAAGATGCACACCGACTTGGCAAGCTGCGAAGCATGCGAGCCCATCTTTTTGACGCGCGGCGCGAAGTAGCAGTTGGTCTGGTCACCCGCGCCCACCAGTCCGCGGACGAAGACGCTATTTAGCACGGCCGCATTGCTGGGGGATTCCTCATCGCCGCGGATGCCTTCCACGGTCATCAGGTTCGGATAGGTCCGCGAGGTTCCGCTTGGCCGGAAGTCATCGTGGATGTCCACCATCAGTTGATGGTCTCCACATTTCTTCACGGCATGGTGCAGCCAGCGGGTGGCCGATTGAGATCCGACCGTGACGAAGCCGAACTTCATGCCGGCAACTCCCCACGACTGATAGAGGGGAACGATCTTGTCGAGCTGCGGCCCCAGCGACCGCTGGTTGACGTAGAGAATGACATCGACGCCTTTCTTTTTGCCGTAGGCGATGACTGCTGGCAGATCGAGCGGGCCGGGCGAACGCTTGGGATCGAGGTTGACCTTGCTGGCGTCGGATGCGGCGCTGTTTTCCGGTCCATACCAACCGGCGTCGAACATGATGTATTCGAGCTTGTGGGCGGCGGCGAAATCGATGCTGGCCATGGAGCCCTGCGTGGTCAGCGTGACTTCGCGTAGCACCTTGCCGGGGCGGATCCACGAGGTGTCGGCCAGTTTGGACGGCTCATTCAGATTGAGCACGAAATGATTCCCTTCGAGCAAAGCGCCCGGGGTCGGGGCGACACGAACGAAGCGCCACGCGCTGGTGAATGATCCGGAGAATGCCATCCGGCCCGCAATCTTGCAGTCCAAGGTAGAGGTGCCGCTACGGGTGTAACCCATCCTCGATCCATCGATCAGTGCGGCTTCTCCGAGAGCGGCGAAAAGATCGGCTGCCACCTCTGCCAGCACCGGGCTGACGGATGACTTCATCTTGGTGACCGGAACCTTGGAGATGTGGCCTTGGGTCGAGCCGGAGATCCATACCTGGGTGGCTTCGGGCAAGGGGAAGCTGGTGAACTCTCCCATCACGGTGCCGTCGCCATCGATCAGGTAACGCAGGGCAACGCCTTCGTCATAGACCCGGATCTGGAGCTTCACGCCGAACTTTCCGTGGTCGGAATGGGAGAGCGTAAGGGTCTCCTCGCGATAGTGGTCGGGCACTTCGGAACGCTCACCGAAACGATCGGACCATTTGGTATGGATGGTCTTCTCGGCCACCTTTTGGATGGTTCCTTCATCAGCGACCACGGTGGTTTCACCGATCTGGATTCCCAAGTTGCCGCGGGTGATCACCGGCCGGCCGGAATATGTCACGTTGTGGCTCAAGTCCTGAGTCGCCTCGTCGCGTTCGAGCGTGAAGACCAAGGCCCCGTTCGGGCTGGCAAGGGTGCGTTCGACCACGACGGCGGCGGAGAGCGGCAGTGCTCCGATCAAAGGCAGCGCAAGCAGGACGGTTGGATTCAGGATATGCATAGGTAACGATGACTAGATTTACCGGGGACGGCGGCGGCGCAGCAGGGCGAGAACGCCGATCCCGCCGAGGAGTGCGGCCTTGGGTTCAGGAATAACCACGACGTTGAGGCTGCCGAGTTCGAAATAGGCGGACTTCCCTCCACCGAGATCAAAGGCATTCGCGATGCCGAAGTTGGCGAGATTGGCGGTGTGAACCGTCGCCGTCCCGTCGATCAGCGAGTAGATGCCGTTTGCCACGGAGCTATTCAAGCCTATCAGGTCATCCACTCCGAAGCCCACGAAGGTGACGCCGGCACCACCGGTGCCGTTCACGGTCAGGGTCTCGGTGGTGCTGAAAACAAACCTAGCGCCATCCTCAAAGTGAAGGGCTCCGCCGCCGATGGTGCCATCGCCCCCGAGAGTGCCTGCGGCACCGACCGTGACGGCAGTGTTGCCGAGCGAGCCGGTGATCAGGAGCGTGCCGGCGGAAATCGTGGTCCCTCCGGTGTAAGTGCTGTTGCCTCCGAGAGTTTGGGTGCCGTTACCGATCTTGGTAAACGCGAGAGTGCCAGTGCCGCCGTTGATCAGCACTCCGTCGTAGGTGGCGGTGGCGTCTCCGTCGCCGACGGTAAGGGTCGATGCCGTGGCACTCAGTGAATTCCTCACCGTGCCAGTCGCCCCGGAAAGCCCGTTGATGGTTTCCGACTTGCCGTTCATGTTCAGCGTGCCGCCGTTCATGAGCAGGTTGCCTGCACCGGCTCCGGTGCCGTGGGCGATGGCGTCTCCGTTGGTCGCCGTCAGGGTTGTGGTCGTATTGCTCGAGAACTTCCACTTTCCGCCGCTGGCGGTGGTTCCGAGGTTGATGTTGCCGCCGGTGCTGGCGTTCTCGAAGGTCCCGGAGTAGCCCGACATGCTGCCCGAAAGGGTCAGCGTCACCGCCCCTGATGTGAGGTAGGTGAGGTTGCCGGTGCCGGAAATGGCTCCGCTCAGGGTGGGAGCAACGGAGATGGTACTGCTGATGACGCTGGCTGCGTCGACTTGAATGTTCCTGCTGGAGCCGGTGCCACCATTGTTAAAATAGGCCCCCCCTATGAGAATGACCTTGTTGTTAACGTTGCCGAGAAAGGAAGTGGTATGGAGTTTCCCTCCGAGGACCGTGACATCACCGACGAAGTCGTTGTTGGCGTTGCTCAGGTAAAGCCGGTCGCCTGCAACGACACTGGTGCTGGTGGCGCTTCCGTTGAGGACCAGTCCGCCGTTGATAGTACCGGTGATCTTCTGACTCAGATTGATGCTGGTGGTGACCCCGAGGGCATCGAAGGCCAGAACGCTGTCCGAATACGTGCCGACAAAGGAGAGATTGTTAGTGCCCGTGAAAGTCGCGGCGCTTGTCAGCTTGATCTGATTGACGCTGATGGCCGTGGCAGCGACCCCGCTGACGGTGCCGGCCGTGCCGCCGAAGATCGCGCTACTTCCATTGACCCAGTTTCCCAAGGTGCCCGTGGCCGATCCGTCGCGCCAGGTTCCGGCGGTGTTCCAACTGCCTCCGCCGCCGGTGCCTGCTGTGACGCCATTCGCATCCCAGTAGAAGTCGGCGGCGCGGGAGTTGTCGCAGAGGCCAAGCACGATCAGTGGCAGGGTGAGGGTGCGGGCGGCGATTTTGCTAGCCGCGATGGCGGGACGGGAGGGCTTCATGTGCTTGCTTTGAAAAGGATTCGAGGAGCAGGGCGGGGAGGGGATTGCCCTTGAACGAGGGCATAGGCGCAGGCCGCATCATTTCGCGGGGTAATCTGGAAGTTTCGCGCTGCGGGAAGGTTTTTTCGATTTCGAGACACAGGAACTGCGGCGGCTCGACGCCGGCGGCCGTGGAAGGATGGGCTTTGAAGCTGAACGCCGGTTCCCGCCGATCGCCAACTGGATCGCCAGCCGGGCATTTGAACGCGCGATCGTCCGAGGAACAGTAGGCCCACCGGCGGCACAACCCAGTGCACCATCTGGTCGGGGAGAATTATCAAGGGGGAATCCCTCGCAAGCGTTCATGGTTCTTCCGGTTATCAGCGGGGCGGAAAACCACGGGCCGCTTCCATGAAATCCAATCACCGATGCCGTGTCTGAAACAATGGACCTTTCATGGAAAAAGATGGACGAATCCACGTTTTGTCACCGTATGGTGTGTTTGGATGCCGAAGGTTCGGAACAAACTGGCTCTGCCCCCTCCCTCCTCCCGGGTGGCTGAAGGATTTGCGGGACAGCGCCTGCTGATCGTCCCGCAAGACCGGCTCCGGAGAGGAGAAGCCCTGCCCGTGATCCGCGATCTGCAGGTCACTCACATCGGCCACTTCAACAGCGCGCGAAACCACTTCGTATACCGGCGCAAAGGCTGTCCCCATTTCGTTCTCATCTATTGCTTGGCCGGTGCGGGCCACTGCAAGTACCGCGGCCAGACATGGGACATCGGTTCCGGCGGTCTTATCCTGCTGCCTCCCGACGAGGCTCACTCTTACTTCGCCGACGCGGCGGATCCCTGGAGCATTTTTTGGGTTCATTTCACCGGCCATCGCGCCGCGGACTACGTTGAAGCTCTCGCCCTCACCGGGGATAGCCCGCTGTTGGAGGTGCCGAAGGAGGCCGCCATGCAACAGGCATTCGAGGAAACCTATCGCCACGCCCTCGACGGATTCTCGGAATCCGGGTTGCTCGGACTGACCACCGGCTTGTCCCGTCTTATCGGGCTCGCGCGCGTTTATTCGTCATCGGGCAGTGCACGTGCACGGCGCACGGAGGACCGGGTGTTGACCTCCATCCGTCAGCTCCAGGACGAGCCGACCCGTGATTGGCGGATTGAAGAGCTCGCCGCGGCGGCCGGCATGTCACTCGCCCATTTCACCGACCGCTTCCACAAGCAGGCCGGCTGCCCGCCGAAACAGTTTCTCATTCGCCTGCGACTTCAAATTGCCTCGGCATTGATGCAGGAATCCGGTCTCACCGTGGCCCAGATCGCCACCCAGGTCGGCTATGAGGATCCCTATTATTTCAGCCGCTTGTTCCGCCGTCACACGGGTCAATCACCACGCGCCCATCGCCGCGAACTGGGGATCCACATGTCCTAGCCGGTGAAAGGTTGGCTTGTTAGGCAGCGATAAATCCCGGCCACGTCTGTTAGGGCTTTCGAGCCGCGAAGTGTCCGGGGATTTCTGATGCGGATGGCGTGTGATCGTAGCGCGCTACTCCCGGGACTGCCCTGCACGAGTGTCGGCCCGGTCATCGGATTACTCCTATCAGCTCAAGATCTGCGGGCGCACGAACCATTGAACTTTTTTCGCCAGGTTCACGCGCGCTCCGATTATGCGCTTCGGTGAAGAGGCATCTCCGAGATTAGGGCGCGCACTCTCGCAGGGTCACTGATGGAAATCTGATGGTTCCGATTCAAATCATCGGAACGTCCATCTTTTACCCCGAATCATCCATTGTTTTCCGGCCCTCGTAACTGATTTGATTGCACTCAAATCGTACCCGCGTGCGGTCTCGATCGCCGCCTTGCTGATTTCCCAAAAGCCATGAAAGCTCGCAAACTTGAATCCCGTGGTGGCGAGGGATTTGCCTTGGTGATCTCTCTCAGCCTGATGGTGCTCTTGGTGGTGCTATCGGTCGGGATGCTGACGCTTTCCAGCATCAATCTTCGCACTTCCACTCGTGATTCCGATGCCGCCGAGGCCCGCGCGAATGCCCGGCTGGCACTGACGATGGCCATCGGCGACTTGCAAACCTCGCTTGGTCCGGATCAGCGGGTGAATGTTCCCGGCGGTCAGGTCGCCAGTGACGAGTCATCGCCGCGCCGCCACTGGACCGGGGTCTATGACAGTTGGCAGGGCAATGGTGCCCGGCCAAAGACCCCGGTGTTCGTCCGTTGGCTGGTTTCGGGAAATGAGGCGGCACTGCGGAAGGAAGACGCCGCGAGTTCGGTCGACATCGGGGCAGTCACCACGGCGATCTTAAAGGGAGAGACAAAAGATCGCATCGAGGCGGGTCTCGTGCCCATGGATGATCGCGCAGCGCTGGCTTGGTGGGTGGGCGATGAAAATGCGAAGGCGCGCCTGAACTGGAGGGCGGAATCAGGTGCCACCATCGCGGAATGGATGACCTCCGCCCAGAGTGTGATTGCGCCTGGGCACCAGTCCTCGACTGCGTTGGCTGCGGTGGATCCGGCGGACGAGCGGTTGGCCGGTTTACCGTCGCTCACGACCGGGGAGTTGCTCGGGGCCACGCAATCGTCGCGCCCCAGCTTGCGCCATGACTTCACCACCTGGTCCCGCGGGGTGGTCGCCAACGTGCGGGACGGCGGTCTGCGCAAAGACCTCTCATTCTACTTGGAAAAGCCCGAGGCATCCCGGCCGAAGGAGCCGCTCTATCAGAAAGGCGGCGTTCATTTCGGCGAGCTGTGGGCCTACTACAACCTCTGGCGCAAGCTGCAGCCCGGTGGCGGCAGCCATCCCGACGGCGGCAAGCTCCCGTCGAACGCGCCGCTGCTCAGTGGACTCAGCGACCCGGCCTCGGAGGCCGCCAGTCCCTTCGGTCCCTACAATCGCCCGCTGATGATCCGCATCGGATGGATGGTGTCGCTGCGCACCGATCCTCCTGCCAGCGGCCAGTCCACTTACGGGCTCAAGATGGTGCTCGATCCGATCGTCACCCTGTGGAATCCCTACGATGTTTCGCTGCGCATTCCCAATGGTTCGAATCCCGATACAAGCACCCATATGACGGTGCGTTTGTGGGGACTGCCGTATGATGTGGGAATCTACAAGAATGGCTCGCTGGTCGGCGGCGCGCGCAAGCATTTCAACACCCTGGTGGGAGCGGACTCCCTCACCTCCCTGGAAATCGGCGTAGCCGGAGGTGACCCGCTGGCGATCCGTCCGGGCGAAGTCCTGATCTATTCCCAAGCGGGCAGCCAGGAACTCGACGGGGCTCGCGTCACCCACGCGCCGGGGCGACTTGGCTGGGGCCGAAAGGGAGGGTTCGTCATCGATCTGAAATCGCCTTACGCCGCCGGCGAACGCGTGACGGTGGACATGGAGGCCTCGTCCCGCCGGGGTGCTGCGGATTGGGGACTGGTGGAGTTCCTGGAATGGGTCGGCAGGGACCTCAATCTTCCCGGACAGCCGCGCTGGGCGGGCGGGATGATGGTGGATCGCACCGGGTTCGGGAGTGCACTTAATGCTAGCGCGAATGTGAAACTCTTCCCACCGGTGGGGAAGATCGACTTGGGCACGGCTGCCGAGATTTCCGGGAAAGCAGGCAAGAAGCCTGTCGCTTTCTTCTCGTTGGCGATGCGTACGGAAGAGGACGCCCGCTTGCCTGGCCGGTTCCTTTCCCGTGTGACCCGTGGGGCGGGGGGGTATGACCTCCAGAGCCTGGACGATGCCGAACTGGCCAGCCAAGGGATGGAGGTGACGATGAAGCCTCTCGGCGGCAGCTTCGATAGCACTGGCTTCGACGTGCTGGGTGGAAGCGGCTTCTACGGCGGCAACTACCTCGCTTCCGCAGGCCAGCGCTACCTCATTGCCCAGTCGATTCCGCGCACGCCGATTCATTCGATCGCGGCCTTCCAGCATGCCGCAGCCAATGGCATCGGCGCGCTGAATAGCGGCGACGACGCCAATTACGTGCAACGCAAGTTGGAGCCGACGGTCGCGCAGATCATCGGCAACTCCCACGCGCTGCCGATTTTTTCGCCCTCGCGCGTCAGCGGCACTACCAATGGCGGCCTGCAAGCGATCGATCATTCCTACCACGCGAATCTGGAGCTATGGGACCGCTGGTTCTTTTCCTCGATCGCTCCGCACGAGTCGCCCGCTTATGTCGAGGCGAACAAGGTCGCCGGACAACGCCAGGTGCTTACCGATTTCGTCGAGCGCAAGGCCCCGCTCGCGAACCCGCGCATGGGCCTCTACGCGGGCAAGCAAACTCCGGAGCCAGTCGAGGATTTGTTCTCCGGCACCAAGCCCCGCACCGACGCGCACCTGCGCTCGGCTGCCCACCTGATGATCGACGGCGCGTTCAATGTGAACTCCACGAGCGTCCAGGCCTGGACCGCGATGCTCGCCAACCTTCGCGGCCGGCAAATTCCCGTTGCCTCGCCGCAGGGCAATTCCGGTGGCATCAACTGGACCACGCCCGCCGAGACGAATCCCATTCCCGCGTTGCTCGTGCCCGGATCCTCTTCCCTTGATGAAGAGGATCTCGCCAATACCGATCTCGAGGAGCAGTGGATGGGCTTCCGCAGTCTCGACGACGAACAACTTCGTGAACTTGCCGAGTCGATGGTGGAGGAGGTGAAGACCCGCGGTCCGTTCCTATCGCTCGCAGACTTCGTCAACCGCCGTCCCGGTACCGACAAGGAGCTGGCGAAATGTGGCGCCTTGCAAGCAGCGCTGGATGAGACGGTGAACGAGACGTTGACCAAGGGTGCGCGCTCCGTCGCGCAATCCGACTTGCCCGCCGGCCTGCCGTTCAAGGAAGCGGAGGAGGGTGCCCGGGCTGCCGGCATGGCGGGCTATGTCGACCAAGCGGACATTCTCACACGTCTCGGGCCTATGATCACCGTCCACTCGGACACCTTCACCGTCCGCGGCTATGGAGAAAAACGAGACGAGGCCGGCAAGCTGCTGGCCAGCGCCCGCTGTGAAGCCGTGGTCCAGCGCGTTCCGGAATACCTCGATACGAGCGACTTGGCCCATCTCACAAGGGCCCAGCTTAAAAGCGAATTGAACAAGCGCTTCGGCCGCCGTTTCGACATCGTTTCGTTCCGCTGGCTTGGCCGGGACGAGATCTGAACCGATCATCCATCATGCGCTCCATTCTCATTCTTCTTCTAACGCTCGCCTGCGCTCGCGGGCAGGGGGCCGGAACACCAGGCGAAGGACGCGGGCCAAAGGTCCGGCTCTGTGCCTTCGTGTTGCCGCCGGGCGACTTCGACTTTGCCCTCGGCGGTGACAAGATCGAGCCGGTGGAAGTCGAGATTCCGACCAATGGCTTCAGCCCGCCGATCATCGCGCCGGCCCGCGATTGCAAGCTCGGAACCATTGGCAAGCCGGGCCCGGATGGGAAGCGGCTCTTCAAGGCTATGTTCTCCTTGAGTCTTCCCGATCCCGGCAAGGCCTTCCTGGTGCTGCTGCTGCCGAAAGGCAACACCTTACAGTCAAAGGTCATACGTGCCGATGATCCGGCGATCAAGGAAGGCGATCTCCATCTTTTCAATCTCGCCGAGGCTCAGGTGGCGCTCCGCTTGAACGGTGCCGCGACCCTTCTCAATCCAAACGCCATGGAGCGGGTGAGCCCGCCGGTGGTCGCCGATGATGCCACCTATCAGGTCGAGTTCCATGCGAAGATCAAGGACGGGACCAAGCTGTTCGGAGCGACCCGCTGGGGTGCCGCGCCGAACCGACGTGCTTTCATCTTCGTGTTCAAGGATCCCAAGAACAGCCGCTACACGTATCGTGCCGTCGAGGAGTTCACGACGTGGACGAGCGAAGGGCAGGGGGGAACTGAAGAATTTCCAGGAGTTGCGAGGGGTCGCCCAGTTTTTGGGTTTTTCTGGGCGGCCCCTTGCACATCTCACCTAGACAATGCGGATCGTGGGTGCCGCCCACGCAGGCGCGCGGTGAACTTCCGGGCCGCCCCCAGGGAGGCAATGATTAAAGGCGGACCCGATGGGCGGTCTGTTAGAGGTTCGGATCCGTCGAGTCCACGGGTATCTTGTTGGTCATCTAAATCCTAAGATTGTCCATCTTTTTCCATGAATCATCCATTGTTCCGGCCGCTCCGTTTCTGATCCAATGATAACGAATGACGGTCGCGGTTTCCCGCCGCGCCTCGCCTCGCCGCCGCCCCCGTTGGAACTCCTTGTTGAACCGGTCTTCCGTGCCCTCCGATAGTTTTCCATTGCGTGAAAAGCACTGGCCAAAACCCGGAAACTTCGAACGCGGTCATCTCGGCATCGGATTCCTCCAGTATCTCAAAATTCCGATCATCCCATGAAAAAAACTCCTCGTTTCATCCAGCTCAGCATCCTTCTTGGATCCAGCTTCCAGACCACGCACGCCGCGGACAACACTTGGAATGGCAGCGCCAGTGCCGAGTGGGGCAACGCCGGCAATTGGACCGGTGGCATTCCTGACACCGTCACAGAGCGCGCGGTCTTCAACGGGACCGGCGGCCAGAATGCCGTGACCTTCGCCGCCGCGGTGGGTGGCGGAACCGGCTTCAATGGAATCCTGGTGGAAGGGACCCAGGCATCAGCGCTTTCGATCGACAACTCGACCGGCGCAGCCCTGAACTTCCGGTTGGCCGCCTCCTCGGGCATCACGATCAACTCCGGAGCGGCGGCATTCTCGCTGGGCACAGCCGGCGGCAATATCACCCTCGTGCCACAAACCGCCAGCATCTTCACCTTCCAAAACGATTCCTCCAGCACGGCGACATTGGGCAATAAAATTACGAGCGTGACGGGAGGCGGTAGCGCCGCCTTCAAGATGCTCTTCACGGGCACCGGCGATTGGCAGGTGGATGCCCTAATGAGCCCCGGTGGCGGTGGTGGTACTCCATTCATCACCAAGGAGGGTGGGGGCACGACGACACTCTCCGGCGCGAACGTCTATACCGGCGCGACGACGATCAATGCCGGGACCCTCAAGGCGGGAGTGGTTTCGGTGGGCAATGCGAGCGGCGCTTTCGGCAAGTCCTCGGCAGTGACGCTGGCCGATGTGTCGGGCGCGACCCTGGACATCACCGGCTTTGACACCGAGATCGGTTCGCTCGCCGGTGGTGGAGCGACGGGCGGCAATATTACCTTGGGAGCTGCCACGCTGACCACCGGCAGGAGCAATACCGATACCGCCTATGCCGGCGTCATCTCCGGCACGGGTGGTGGCTTGATCAAAATCGGCACTGGCACCCAGACTCTGTCCGGCGCCAACACTTATAGCGGCACGGCGACCGTCAGCGGTGGAACACTCGCCTTCGCCGGGGCTTCCAGCTTGCCCGCAGGCTCATCCTTGGCGGTGGGCGGCGGCGCCATCTTAAGTCTCGCGGATGGCACGGCGCACACCCGCAGCCTCACCGGTCTGAACTTGGCGTCCGGTTCTATCCTCAGTGTCGATTGGACCGGTGCTGCCACCGATACCTTGAGTGCCACGGGGGCCGCGGTGACATCCGGACCGGGAGTCGTCACATTCCGTCTCAATGCTGCCACTCCCACAGGGGCAGGCCACACGCTCCTGCACGCGGCGAGCGGACTCAGCGGCGGCAACTACGTGATCGCCAATACGACCGACTTCACCGCGGCACTGAATGTCACGGACACCGATGTGACGATCGGCTCCTATGCCGCCTCCGGCCCTCTCGCCACAGCCTATTGGTCCGGTGGCAAGGTTCCGGGTGCGCTCAACGCCATGGCGCTATCCACGGGTTCGCTCAGCAATTGGTCGTCCTCCGCGACTTATGCGGCGACCGGGCTTATCCCCGCCGCCGCCACCGATATCATCTTCTCCACCACCACCGGTGCGTCCCAGCAGGGTAGTGTCGTTCTTGGTGCGAACCTCTCTGCAAACAGCCTCACCTTCGCCGACACCACTCCGGTCACGATCACGGCCGATGGCCATGGTATCACGCTGCTCAGCCCGGGCACGGGTAGCGCCAGCGCCATTCATGCCACCGAGGATGCCACGATCCATTCCCCGGTCGTGCTGGGTGCCTCGCAATCGTGGACTGTGGCAGCCAGCAAAACCCTCGCCGTCGCAGGAAGTGTCTCGGGTGCCTTCGGCCTCACCAAGTCGGACAGCGGCACCCTCGCGCTCTCCGCTGCCAACACCTATTCGGGCGGTACCACCCTTGGCGGCGGCACCCTCACGTTCTCCCACCTCGGTGCCCTGGGATCGGGCAATGTGGCGCTGGGCAACAATGCAACGCTCAAGGCGGCCAGCGCAATCAATGGCAACCTGACCAGTCTCAATACCCTCTCCGTGGCTCTGGGTAGCACGGGGACGCTTGAGATGTCCAACGGGGCGACGAACACCAGCCTGGGCACGGGCGTGATCACTGTGGATGGCACCCTGAAAGTGAACCGCTCGGCCGGCGGTGTCGCTACCAATACCTTTGCAGGTGCTCTGTCCGGTGCGGGAACCTTGGAGCTCGGCAGCCCGATCGCCGTTGCGACCGGTGTCGGCAATACCCCCTTCCGTCGCAGCACCTTCAGCAGTGCCACGGCGTTCGACAATTTCACCGGCAACATCCATGTGAAGAGCGGGGCCAACCTGGCCCTGTTCAACGGGACGCTGCTAAGTGCCAACAGCAATGACATGACCATCGATGCCGGCGGATATGTCAGTGTTGCCGCCGGAGCAGGCACAACCGTCATCGACGTGTTGAACGGCTCCGGGGCGCTCATCAAGAATTCGAGCACGGCTTTCGCGACCGTAAGTATTGCCAGCGGCAATTTCTCCGGGGTCATCGGGACCGCCCCTTTTGGCGGGACCAATCCCGAGCGCATGAATCTTGTCAAAGCCAGCACCGGCACTCTCACCCTGAGTGGGGTCCACGGCTACGGCGGAACCACCACGATCAGCGACGGCACCCTTGAGATCTCGGGCGCGGGCAGCCTGCGGAGCGGCAACTATTCCGGTGCGATCTCGAATGCGGGGACGCTGCGGTTCAACAGCACTGCAAACCAGATTCTCTCCGGGACCATCAGCGGAGCGGGAGTTCTCGTGAAGGACAGCACGGGCATCCTCACCCTCACCGATACCGCCAGCAACTACACCGGCACCACCACCATCAACGCCGGCACCCTGCGGGCGAACAACGCCAGCGGCTCCGCCACCGGTACCAACACCGTCACCGTCAAGTCCACCGGCACTCTCGGCGGCACGGGCGGCGTCAGCGGTGCCGTGGTACTGGAATCCGGCGGCACGCTCGCACCAGGTGAGTCCATCGAGTCGCTCGCAACCGGCGATCTCGCGCTGCCGGTCGGTGCTATCCTTGCCGCGGAGATCAACTCGTCCGGTACGCCTTCCGCGGACGTGGTGAATGTCACGGGCAATGTCACCTTGGGCGGTACTCTGGCCGTCACCGATATCGCCGGCACTCCGGCGGCCATCACCCTCGGCACCAAGCTGACGTTGATCACTTACAGCGGCACGCTGGGCGGCACCTTCAGCGGCTTGGCGGAAGGGGCGACCTTCACGGTCGGTCTCAATGCCTTCAAGATTCGCTATGCCGACAGCGCTGCGGTGACCCTCGAAGCGGTGACGGTGGGCGGCGGTTACAGCTCGTGGGCGAGCACCAATGCACCCGCGCAGACTGCCAATCAGGACTTCGACGGCGACGGGGTTGCCAACGGCGTCGAGTATGTCCTGGGTGGATTGGCCACTACCAACGATCTGAGCAAGCTGCCGACCGTTTCGGTCGCGAACGGCGACCTCGTCTTCACCTTCCTGCGCGATCAGGATTCGAAGACTCCCGATACGTCGGTGGTCATCGACGTGGGCACCACGCTCGTGACCTGGCCGCTGAACTTCACCGTCGGCAACAACACCGCGGGTTCCACGATCGGGGTGACGGTTACGGACAATCTCAACGGCACTGACACCGTGAAGCTGACGGTCGCCCAAGCACCGGACGCGAAGAAATTCGCCCGCTTGCGGGTGGAGGTCGCGCCCTGAGTCAGATATTTCGCGGCTAGCGCGATGAAATAGATTTCCCGTCGAGGTCAAGAAGGGAAGGAACGGTGCCGTGCGGAGTAGTCCGCGCGGCACTTTCGCTTCATCGGACCGGAGGTGACGAGCGCCGTGGGCGGGACGAACCTTCGCTCTTTCAGGAGTCTTCCGAGAAGGCGAGGTGATCTGTTAGAGGCCTCTTTAAATCCCCGGATTGTCCATATTTTTCCCCGAAAAGTCCATGGATTCACACAGTCGAGATGTAATACAACTAAGGTTGAATCCAGGCTGTCGACGCCCGGGATTCGCTTGGGGAATTCGAGCATTTCCCAGGCAGTCGCCCCGCCGCTCTCCCCCGTCTGGCTGTCGGCATGTGCTCCCGTTAGAACCAACAAGACCTCAAAACCCGTGAAAAAAACTCCACGTTTCATTCGACTCAGCATCCTTCTCGGATCCGCTTTCCAGACTACACAGGCTGTGGACAATGTTTGGAATGGCAGCGCCAGTGCCGACTGGGGGAATGCCGCCAACTGGACCGGCGGTCTCCCCGATACCACCGCCGAACGCGCGACCTTCAATGGGGTCGGCGCTCAGAATAATGTCACATTTGCCGCTGCGATCGAGGGAACTGGATCGGCCGGTATTGGAGGGATTCTCGTCCAAGCGGGGCAGACCTCGCCCCTGACGATCAACTCGACGACCGGTCTGTTGAATTTCCGTTTCGCCTCCTCCACGGGCATCACCATCGAGTCCGGTGCAGCGGCTTTCTCGATGGGCACCAGCGGTGGCAACATCAGGCTCGTACCTCAGACGACCGCTACCTACACCTTCCAAAACGATTCCGCCAACACCGCAACCTTGGGCAACAAGATCACGAACACGACCGGGGGCGGTAATGCCAACTTCACCTTGGCGTTCACGGGTTCGGGCAACTGGCAGGTTGATGGACTGATCAATCCTTCCACGAGCACTGGCCCCTCGCACGTCACCAAGAGCGGCACCGGCACGACCATCCTCGCAGGTGCCAACACCTACACTGGCACCACCACGGTCAACGCCGGCACCTTGCGGGCAGGCGTGGTTTCTGCGGGCGGTACGAACGGGGCCTTCGGCAATGGAGCCGCATTGACATTGGCGGACGTGGCCGGAGCGAACTTGGACCTCGCGGGCTTTGCCACCGATATCGGCTCCCTCGCCGGCGGCGGCACGACCGGCGGCAATGTCGCCTTGGGCGCGGGCACCCTGACAGTGGGGCGCAATAACACCAGCACCGCCTACGCCGGCACCATCGCCGGGGGCGGGGGCTTCACCAAACTCGGCACCGGCACGCAGACACTCTCCGGCCCGAACACCTACACCGGCACGACCACGGTGAATGCCGGCACGGTCAAGGCCGGCGTGGCCACAGTCGCGGGTGTGAGCGGCGCGTTTGGCAATAACTCGGCGGTTGTCATGGCGAATGCCGCCGGTGCCACTCTGGACCTCAATGGCTTCAACACCCAGATCGGAAAACTCACGGGCGGCGGCTCGACTGGCGGCAATCTCACGCTGGGGTCGGCTAGCCTGACCATCGGCAGCGGTAGCATCGACCTCGCGGGAACCTATGCCGGTGCGATCAGCGGTAGCGGCACCCTTTCGTTCCAAGGCAACCACACGGCAGCCAGTTCGATTCTCAGTTCGGTGGGTCTCACTGGTGCCAACAGCGGTTTTACCGGGCAGTTGAGCATCGCCGGCGCGCGCATTGGCGCCACCACCCAAGCCACTTTGGGCAACGGCACCATCACCATCGGTACCAATGGCCAGCTTTTCGCCTCTGGCAGTGGGACCTACACCAACAGTTTCACCTTGAACGCTGGCAGTGGATGGTTGGAGCCCACGATCGGCAGTCTGGGAGCTATCCGTCTGGACACCGCATCGACGATTTCAGGCACGATCACGCTCAATTCCAACGCCAGCATCGGCTCCAATAGCGGCACTAACACCATCTCCGGAGCCATTTCGGACGGCAGCGGCAGCAACCTGCTGACCAAGGTCGGTGTCGGGACAATCGCCCTCAGCGGAGCGAACACCTACGCGGGCGGGACGAGAATCAATGCGGGCACGCTCAGTGTGGCCAACATCGGCACGGCGGCTAGCTCCAGCAGCAATCTTGGCGCGGCGGGCGGCATCAGTCTGGGCAACACCACCGTGACAGGCGCACTTCGCTACACCGGAACTGGGGAAACCACGGATCGAGCACTGACATTTGCCGGAGGCACCGGCGGTGCCACTTTGGATCAATCCGGGTCCGGATCGCTGGTCTTGACTGGCGGGTTCTCGATTCCCGGGGCGGCTGCGACGGACCAACGCAAGACTCTCACCCTGCAAGGTTCGACGGCGGGCACGGGAGAAATCACCGGGACCATTGCGAACGCGGCGTTGGGAACGGCGGGGCAGTTGGCTACCTCCCTTACCAAGAGCGGCACGGGTATTTGGACTCTCTCAGGCTCCAACCTCTACACCGGAGCCACCACGGTCAGTGGCGGGACACTCGCCTTTGCGGGCCCCTCCAGCTTGCCGACGGGATCCATCTTTTCGGTGGGCAGTGGCGCCACCTTGAGCGTTGCCGATGGCACCGCGCGCGCCCACACTCTCGCGGGACTTAACTTCGCGTCCGGCGCGATCCGCGTCGATTGGGCAGGGGCTGCGACCGATACCTTGACCACCTCGGCTGCCGCGACGACGTCAGGGGTCGTCACGTTCCATCTCAATGCGGCGACGCCATCGGGATCAGGCCACACGCTCCTCCATGCGGCGAGCGGACTCAGCAATGCCACCTATGTGCTGGCCAATACGACGGGCTTCACCGCGGTTCTGAACGCGACGGACACCGATGTGACAATCGGTTCCCTCACGCCTTCCAGTCCCTTGCCTACTGCCTATTGGTATGGCGGCCAGCTTGCCGGTGCCGGCAATGCCATGGCGCTCTCCACCGGTTCACTCAGCAACTGGTCATCAGGCCCTACCCTGACGCCGACCGGGCTTACCCCCGGAGCTTCCACGGATATCATCTTCTCGACGACCGCCGACGCCGTCGAACAGAGCAATATCGTCTTGGGTGCCAACATGGCAGCGAAGAGCCTCACGTTCGTGGATTCCACTCCGGTCACGATCAAGCCCGATGGCGGCCACAACATTACCCTTCTGAGCAATGGCACCGGCGCTGCGAGCGCGATCAACGCCATCGAGAGCGCCACGATCAATTCCGCGGTCGTGCTCGGTGACTCGCAGTCATGGACGGTCGCCCCCGGCAAGACTCTCACCGTGGGGGGCGGAGTCTCGGGTGCCTTCGGCATTACCAAGGCCGACAGCGGCACGCTCACGCTCGCCGGGGCCAACACCTATTCGGGGGGGCTCACCATTGCCGGCGGCACGCTTGCCATCTCCCATCTCGGCGCACTGGGAACAGGCAATGTTGATCTCGCGAACAACACCACCCTCCAAGTCAACACCACCGGCAACCTGACCGATGCCAACACCCTTTCGGTGGGCACCGGCAAGAGTGCGCTCGTCAACTTTGCCGGAAGCGGTGCCCGCTCCCTCGGCTCGGGCAACATCAATCTGGATGGCACGTTGCGAGTCACCCGCACCTCCTCCGGAGTCGGCGCTGTAAACTTTACCGGTGCCCTCGTCGGAGCCGGAACCCTCGAGGTTGGCAATACCCAGTCCAGCACCGCTCCCGGCCCTGATGGCCAAGGTCGCTTCAATATCACCAATGCCAACGCCTACAATTCCTTCACCGGAAACGTTCACGTCCTCGATGGCGGCAACCTGACCCTGTTCAATGGCACCCTTACGGGCCAGGATCTCACGATCGATACCGGTGGCTTTATCTCCCTCGTGGGTGGCAGCACAACCACTGTGGGAACTCTCGGTGGCGGCGGCTCCATTACCAAGAATACCGCGGCTAGCATCTCCACCCTGAGCGTTGCCGACGGCACTTTCTCCGGCGTGATCTCGCAGAGCCTCCTTGGGGCCACCGGCACGGTGGCGCTCACCAAGACGAGTCCCGGCACCTTGACACTGACCGGTCCCGGCGTGGTGCCTACCGCCAACAGCTCGTTCTCCGGCGACATCACGGTGAACGATGGCAAGCTGATCGGCGCGGCCCTCCGCACCGGTTCCAACACGGTCTTCGGTAGCGCGAGCAATGCCCGCACGATCACCGTGAACAGCGGCGCGACGCTGGAGTTCCAAGCGCCGAACACCTTCGGCAATCACAACACCACCAACGTGCCCTCCCTGGTGGTGAGCGGTGGCACGGTCACCAACTCGGATCCCGCGGTCAGCAATGCGATCAACAACGCGCTGAACAACGTGACCTTGAACAGTGGCACCCTGACTTCGACCACGGGAAGCGCGTCGCCACTCGATGCTCCGAGAGATGCCGAAACCTACGGCTCTTGGAACATCAATGGCACGGTCACTTCGACCGGGACCTCGCTGATCAGCACCACCGCCGGTAGCAATGGCCAAGTGATGCTCGGTAGCGCTGGTGCGCATACGACCTTTGCGGTCACCAGCGGGACCCTGACCGTCTCCGCACCGTTGATGAGTGGAGACAGCGCCTTCGTCAGTGGCTTGACCAAGACGGGTGCCGGCACGCTCACGCTTTCCGGAGTCAATGTCTACACCGGTGTCACCACCCTTAACGCGGGCAAAGTGCTGGTGAACAATGCCAGCGGTTCCGCCACCGGTACCAACACTGTCACCGTCAAGTCCACCGCCACCCTCGGCGGCACTGGCGCTGTGGCGGGACCAATCGTCGTGGAATCCGGCGGTACGCTCGCCCCGGGCGAGTCCATCGAGTCGCTCGCGACGGGTGAACTGACGCTGCCCGTGGGTGCTATCTTTGCCGCGGAGATCAACTCGTCCGGCTCGCCTTCCGCGGACGTGGTGAATGTCACGGGCAATGTCACCCTGGGGGGCACCCTTGCCCTCACCGACATCGCCGGTGCCCCGGCGGCCATCACACTTGGCACCAAGCTGACGCTCATCACCTATACCGGCACACTTGGCGGCACCTTCAACGGCTTGGCGGAGGGTGCTACCGTGAACGTCGGCATCAACAACTTCACGATCCGCTACGCCGACAGCAATGCGGTGACCCTGGAAGCCCTCGCACCTGCCGGCGGCTTCAGCTCATGGGCGAGCACCAATGCACCCGGGCAAACCGCCAATCAGGATTACGATGGGGACGGCGTCGCCAACGGCGTCGAGTATGTCCTCGGCGGATTGGCCACCACCAATGATCTGAGCAAGCTGCCGACCGTTTCAACTGCGAACGGCGATCTGGTCTTCACCTTCCTGCGCGATCAGGATTCGAAGACTCCCGACACGTCGGTGGTCATCGACGTGGGCACCACGCTCGTGACCTGGCCGCTGAACTTCACGGTCGGCAATAACACGGCGGGTTCCACGACCAGGGTGACTGTCACCGACAATCTCAACGGCACCGACACGGTGAAGCTGACTATAGCCCAAGCACCGGACGCGAAGAAATTCGCCCGCCTGCGGGTGGAGGTCGCGCCCTGAGTCAGATAGTTCGCGGCTAGCGCGATGAAATAGATTTCCCGTCGAGGTCAAGAAGGGAAGGAACGGTGCCGCGCGGAGCAATCCGCGCGGCACTTGTGTTTCCGTTTCTCGTGTCCGGCAGTTGTCCCGGTCGAGATCCCGCGCTGACCTCTTGTTGAAGCGGCTGTGACTGGGTCGGTCGGAAAAGTCTGGTTTGAGATCGACAATTTATCCTGTGGTTGCCGCTCAAAGCCTTGCGAGACCGCGCATCATCCATGAAACGTTCACACTTCCTCACCACCGCCCTGGCGATTGGATTCACCATCACTCCTCTCACCGGCCATGCCGGACAGGCGGACTACAATGAGGTCGGCAAGCAGATGGCCATTATGCTGCAGAACGGCCACGTGGCCCGTCCGCCTTTTGACGAAATGAGCCAACGGTTTCTGGACGCCTATCTGCGGAGCCTCGATCCGGACAAGCTCTACTTCACGCAGGAGGATGTCAGCCGTTTCGGCCGCGACTACGGTGGGAAGCTGGCAAACATGCTCCTCCGGCGGGAGGGCATGAAGGCCGCTCAGGATATCTACGGCATCTTCCGCCAGCGGGTGGAAGCCCGTGTGGCCGAGGCCGACCGGTTGCTCGCCGCAAATGCCTTCGATTTCTCCACGGAGGAGACGATCCTGCGCAGCCGCAAGGACGCGGCCTGGCCACCGGACGAGACCGCGGCGGTGGCGGTCTGGCAACAACAGGTGAAGGCGGACGTGCTCGCCGATGCTCTCCGCCGCTCCATGGCCGCTCAAATCCCCGCAAGGCAGGCCGCGGAGAAGCAGCAGGGCGAAGACATGGAGCCGAAGGACAAGATCGCCCGTCGTTACCTGCGTTTGCGGGAGGACGTCAGGCACGCTGGCGAGGAAGACGTGGCTGCCCGGTTTCTCAACGCCGTGGCCCATTCCTTCGATCCGCACACGGACTACTTCACTTCCTCCGAGATGACCCGCTTTCAGGAAGACATGAGGAACGAGCTTGCCGGGATCGGCGTGACCTTTGCGAGCGGAGAAGATGGCGCGACCGAGGTCACGGGCATCGTGATCGGGGGACCCGCGGACAAGCAGGGAACTCTCCAGCCCAAGGATCGGATTGTCGCGGTGGACCCGGATGGCACCGGCCCCCGCGAGATGGTGGACATCCTTTTCATGAACTCCGGCGAGGTCAGCAATCTTGTCCGTGGCCCGGAGAATGTCTCCGTTTTTTTGAAGACCCGGCGGGCCGGAGCGGCACAAGACGAGACCTCCATAGTCGATCTGGTCCGCGGTAAATTCAACCGCAAGGACGGGCAGGCAAGCGCTGCTATCTTCGACGTCAAGCCGGCGGGCAGTGAAGCATCCCGCCTCGGCGTGATCACGCTGCCATCCTTCTATTCGGACTTCGATGACGGGCAAGTCCGTTGCTCGGTCGATGTGGAGCGTTTGTTGGAGCGGCTGAAGGTCGAGCGGATCGATGGCTTGCTGGTTGATCTCCGCAACAACGGCGGGGGATCGCTCGCCGAAGTCCTGCGGATCACCGGTTTCTTTTCCCCTCGTGGCCCGGTGGTTCAAGTGAAGGGCTCCGTGGGCGGGATCGAGGTGAAGGAGTCCGATCGCCGGGTTCCGATTTACGATGGCCCGGTGGTTGTGCTCACGAACAAGGGCAGCGCCTCCGCCAGTGAGATCCTCGCGGGGGCACTCCAGGATGCCAACCGCGCCGTGATCGTCGGAGACACCTCGACCTTCGGCAAGGGCACCGTCCAGAACGGACCGCACGACATCGGCCGCATGCTGCCCTTCTTTGGTGACCGCGACAATGCCGGCGGCCTCAAGATCACGTTCCAGAAATTCTACCGTCCTTCGGGCTCTTCGACCCAGATGGTTGGCGTCGTTCCCGACATCATCCTGCCGTCTCCCGGTGACGCGGCGGAATACGGGGAGGCTTTTCTCGAGCATGCGCTGGGGCATGACCGGATCGGTCGTGCGCCGGAATTCGCACCCCTCAAGAAGGAAGCGCTCTCGCTACCTCGCCTGAAGGAACTCAGCGCGGGACGGGTCGCGGCATCGAAAGACTTCAACGAGATCATCGAGGATGTTGCCAAAGCGAAAGCCATCGCCGGTGCGAACCGCGTTTCATTGCATCTGGCCACCCGGCAGAAGGAACTGGATGAGGTCGCCGTCTGGCAACAGCGGCGGAATGCAGAACGGCAGGCGCGTTTTGCCGCGATGCAACAGCGGGACAGGGAGCAACTCACCTTCTACAAGCTCACCCTCGACCAGGTGGCAAAGGGCGGCGATCCCTTGAAATACGATCCCTCCCTCGCCAGCGAAGACTACCTTCGCACGGCGAAGGACGAAACCGCCGCGCTCAGCGATACTCTGTCATGGCCCAGTGCCCTGGACCCCCAGAAGCGGGAGACCCTCGCGATCCTCGGAGACATGGTGGATATCAATCGCAATGCGCGTCTGGCGGGAATGCCCTCGCGATGATCCTGACTTGAGCGCGGCCGGAAGGCCGCCGTTGCCTGCAATGGAAGGGCGATGGTGATCGGGGAAATCGTGGGATCGTCCATCTTTTTCCCCGAATCATCCATTGTTCCGGAACCTCAGTGCATGATGGAATGGCAACCAGTGCCTGCGCGGTGTTTCACCCCGCGGGTGACTGCGTCGGGCAACCCAATTCCGAGGATTATTCATGGCTCTAGTGACGACATCTGCCGCTGCGGACGAGGTGATTCCGCTCGACGAAAGGCATGGGGGCTACCTGTGGATGATCGCGCTGATTGCCGCGCTGGGAGGACTGTTGTTCGGCTACGATTGGGTAGTGATCGGTGGCGCGGCACCCTTCTATGAGGAATTCTTCCATTTGACCGAAGCAGAGGATCGCGGCTGGGCGCAGAGTTGCGCTTTAATCGGTTGCCTGGCGGGCGCACTGCTTTCCGGCGGCTTGAGCGACCGCTTCGGGCGCAAGGGGCTGCTCGTGGTTTCAGCCGTCTTGTTCGCGGTTACCTCCGTGGGCACGGGCCTGGCTAACAGCTTCAATGCTTTCGTCGCATGGCGGATGCTCGGCGGGGTGGCGATCGGCTTGGCCTCGAATCTATCGCCGATGTATATTGCGGAGATCGCGCCCTCCGCCATTCGCGGCCGATTGGTTTCGCTGAACCAGTTCACCATCGTGACCGGCGTGCTGCTGGCGCAGGTGGTGAATCTGTGGGTGGCCCAGAAGATGCCCTATGCGCTGTCATGGCTGCCTGCGGGGGACAAGGAGGCTTTGTCGGCGTGGAACCACACGAGCGGCTGGCGCTGGATGTTCGGCATCACGGTGGTGCCTTCGATCCTGTTCTTGATCGGCATGCTGGTGGTTCCGGAAAGCCCCCGCTGGCTGGTGAAGAAGGGCCGGCCCGAGCAGGCGGAGAAGATCCTCTCACGGATCGGCGGACCGAATTACGCGCGGCGCGTCCTTGGTTCCATCGAAGGCACCGTGGAGTCCGGCGAGAAGGTCGCATTCCGCGAACTCTTGGAGCCGAAGATGCTGCGCATTCTCTTGTTGGGGATTGGCTTGGCCGTCTTCCAGCAATGGTGCGGCATCAATGTGATCTTCAACTATGCCGGGGAGATCTTCCGCTCGGCGGGCTATAGCATCGACGACACGCTGCAGAACATTGCGTGGACCGGTTCGGTCAACCTCGTGTTCACGCTGGTGGCGATGGCGGTGGTGGACAAGCTCGGCCGCCGGCCCTTGATGCTGGCGGGTTCGGCGGGACTCGCGCTGGTCTACGTGCTGATCGGTTTCTGTTACTACAAGGGCATGCTGGGGGGTAGCGTGCTGACTCTGGTACTCATGGCGATCGCTTGCTACGCGGCCACCCTGGCACCCGTGACGTGGGTGGTGATTTCGGAGATCTTCCCGAACCGGATTCGGGGCGCTGCGATGTCCACGGCGGTGTTCTTCCTGTGGCTGGCTTGCTTCGTCCTCACCTACACCTTCCCGATCATGAACGAGAAGTTCGGAGCGGCGAACACCTTCTGGACCTACGCCGGGATCTGCGTGCTCGGCTTCCTGCTGGTGAAGCGGCGGCTGCCTGAAACGAAGGGCAAGAGCCTGGAGCAAATCGAACGCGAACTCGTGGACTGAGCCGGAGCGCCGTCACCCTATTTCATGTCTGTCATTGCAAAACTTGAGTCTCTGGTGATCCCCACCTACCCGGTCGGCGAGCCGGAGAAGAATCCTCTGTTCTTTGAGAAGCGCGTCTATCAGGGATCGAACGGCAAGGTCTATCCGGTGCCGTTCATCGACAAGGTGCACGACCATCCAGAGCAAGTGTGCTACCGGTCGGCGCGTTTGGAGAACGAACTCGTGAAGTTGGTCATGCTGCCGGAGATCGGCGGGCGCATCTTCATCGGCCAGGACAAGTCGAACCGCGACTACGACTTCTTTTACCGTCAGGATGTCATCAAGCCGGCCTTGGTCGGCCTGGCCGGGCCATGGATTTCCGGCGGGGTGGAGTTCAACTGGCCGCAACACCATCGCCCGGGCACCTTCCTGCCGGCGGATGTCGCGATCGAGGAGGAGCCGGACGGCGTCCGCACGATTTGGTTCAGCGAACATGATCCGATCCACCGACTCAAGGGCATGCACGGGATCCGGCTGCGACCGGGATCTTCACTGATCGAATTGCGCGGACGGCTCTTCAACCGCACCGCCATGACACGGACCTTCCTGTGGTGGGCGAATGTCGCGGCGAGGGTTCATGATCGCTATCAGGCGTTCTTCCCGCCGGACGTGCACTACGTAGCCGATCACGCGGTGCGGGCGCAGTCGTCCTTTCCTCATGCCACGCAGCCCTACTACGGCGTGCCCTATCAAGAGCGGCCGGGCAAGGCTGACCTGAGCTGGTACAAGAACATCCCGGTGCCGACCAGCTACATGGTCTGCCAGACCCGCTTCGATTTCTTCGGCGGCTATGACTTCGAGGCGGACGGGGGATTCGTCCATGTCGCGGACCGTCACATCGCGCCGGGCAAGAAGCAGTGGACCTGGGGCAACCACGATTTCGGCTATGCGTGGGACCGCGAGCTGACGGACACCAACGGGCCGTATGTCGAGTTGATGGCGGGCGTCTATACGGATAACCAGCCGGACTTCAGCTATCTGCTTCCCTACGAAACGAAGACCTTCTCCCAATTCTGGTGGCCGATCCAGGGGCTCGGCCCGGTGCAGAACGCCAGCACTCGCGCAGCGTTGCGCCTAGTCGTGGATGAGAAGCGAGGAATCGACTTCGGCGTCGCTGTTCCAGAGGCGATGCCGGGAGCTCGGATCGTGCTGCGTGAGGGCGAGCGGATACTCATCGATGAAACGGTGGATTTGGTCCCCGGTCCTGCCTGGCGGAAAGCCGGCTTGCGACTGAAGGAGGAAAGTGAACGCGCACTCTCGGCCAGAGTCTATGATGGCCACGGCAAGGAAGTGCTGTCCTACCGCCCGGTGGATCGCACCACACTCGTTCGCGAGCGCCAGGTGGCAACCCAACCGGCGGCACCCGCGGAGATGGCCTCGGCGGACGAACTCTATTTCACCGGCGAACACTTGGAGCAGTATCGCCATCCCACCCGGGCGCCGGAACTCTATTGGGAGGAGGCGCTGCGTCGCGATCCGGCGGATGCCCGCTGCCGTACGGCGCTGGGCCGGCGTGCGCTGGAACGCGGCGAGTTTGTCGTGGCAGCGGAGCATCTCCGCATCGCGACCGGCCGCTTGACCTCGCATCACCCGAATCCGGTGAATGGGGAGGCTCACTATTATCTCGGGATCACTTTGGGCTGGTTGGACGACGGGGAGGGTAGCCGCGATGCCCTTGCGAAATCGGCGTGGAATGCCGAGTGGCGGGGAGCTGCCAACTATCAGCTCGCCGCGCTCGATTGCCGGAGCGGGGAGTGGCAGCGCGCGCTCGGATACCTCGAGGAGGCACTCGATGTGAACCGCCGCAACGCCAAGGCCATCGTGCTGAAGGCTCGCTGCCTGCGCCATCTCGGACTGGAAGACGAGGCGGTGGTGGTTCTGGATCAGGCGTTGGCGCACGACCCGCTGGACCACTGGGCGCGCTGGGAGAGGGAGGGTGGCAGCACGGCGTTCGCCGAACTTACCCGCAACGATGGCCAGACGATCCTGGATCTCGCCTTCGACTACATCGGGAGTGGCTTCCGTGAAGAGGCCGTGCGGTTGATCCGCTGGCACCACGCCCACCCGGTACCGCAGTCCGCCGTGCCGAACCCCTTGGCCGCCACGCCGATGACCCGGTATCTGCTGGCATGGCTGCTGGCCAGCGCGGTGGCGCTCGAAGGCGCGCGCCCGCAATCGCCGGATCGCTTCTTTCCCTCGCGACTGGAGGAATACGTGGTGCTCCTGTGGGCGGTGGACCAGCCGGGGAACGATCCGGTGGCCGCCTACGCGCTGGGCAACTTCCTCTACGACCGCAAGCGTCATGGCGAGGCAATCGCCGCCTGGGAACGCTCCCTTGCCGAGGGGGCGAAGTTCGCGACCGTTCACCGCAACCTGGGGATCGCCTATTGGAACCAGCACCGCGACGGACTCGCAGCACGCGCGAGCTATGAGAAGGCGCTTGCCGCGGATCCCTGCGATGCACGGTTGCTCGCCGAGTTCGACCAACTTCGCAAGAAGCTCAACGATCCTCTGGCGGACCGCCTGACTTTCCTGGAAGAGCGCCGCCAGCTTGTGCTGGAGCGGGACGACTGCGCGGTGGAACTTGCCACGCTCTACAACCTCACCGGCCAGCCGGCGCGGGCGCTCGAACTGCTCACCACCCGTCGCTTCCATCCATGGGAAGGAGGTGAAGGCTCTGTCCTCCGGCAATTTACGACCGCGCATCTCGCCTTGGGGCGCGAGGCATTGGAGGCGGGTGATGCGAAACAGGCCTATGCCCACTTCTCCCATGCCATGGACACCCCGGCCAATCTGGGCGAGGCCTACCACCTCCTCCAGGCAAAGGCGGACGTGAACTACTGGTTGGGTCGCAGCTTGATCGTCCTCGGTCGCGAGGAAAAAGCGCTGCGTTGTTTCGAAGCGAGTGCCGCGGAAGACGGCGATTTCTCCGACATGGCGGTGACCGCCCACAGCCCGCTGAGCTGGTTCCGCGGTCTTTCCCTGCGCGAGCTTGGCCAACGCGTGGAAGCCCGCGAGTTCTTCGAGTCGCTGCGCGCCTTCGGCGAAGCGAAGCTGGACGAAAAAGCGGAGATCGACTACTTCGCGACCTCGTTGCCGAACCTGTTGGTCTTTGATGAAGACCTGCAGGCGCGCCGGGATGCCGAGAATCATCTGCTCATCGCGATCGCGTGCCACGGCCTGAGCCGTAACGACGAAGCCCTGCATCACCTCGAACGGACGTTGGCTTTCAGCAACTCCGATGCCCATGCGGTCGAACTCTCCCGCAGGCTTGCTTGTCGGGCTGAGGAGATCCGACGAGAGAACGAGGCGGAGTGCAGCGTCTGAAAGTCTCTTACTCCCGGTGGGGTAGTCCATCCATCTCGTCCGATCAGAGCCCGCTCTTCATCATGTTCCGCTCAAGCCGATCGATCTTTCTCCTGCCGGTTTTCTTCCTCGCGCTCGCGGGAGGCGGCGGGAAACTGCAGGCCGCCACCCCGGTCTTGCCCGAGCAGGTCACCTTCAATGCCCATATCCGGCCGATCTTCTCGAACACGTGCTTCGCCTGCCATGGCTTCGACAAGTCCCATCGCAAGGCCGACCTGCGGCTCGACATTCCAGAAGGTGCCTATGCGAAGCTAAAGGACTCGGAGGAGCACGCGATCGTCCCGGGCAAGCCCGACGAAAGCGCCATCTGGCGGCACATCATTTCGAAAGATCCCAAGCAGGTGATGCCGCCGCCCGAGTTCCACAAGGATCTAACGGAGCTGCAGAAGCAGCTCATCCGGCGGTGGATCCAGCAGGGTGCGAAGTATGAGCAGCACTGGGCCTTCGCTCCCGTGGTGAAAGCCGCAGCACCGGCTCTAACAAAACACGCGGAAGCGGTCGCCAATCCGATCGATGCCTTCGTGCTGGCGAAGCTGGAAACAGAGAAGCTCGATCCGTCTCCCGAGGCGGACAAGGCCACGTTGTTGCGGCGCCTTTCGCTGGATCTCATCGGGCTCCCGCCGACACCCGCGGAAGTCGCAGCCTTCCTCGCGGATCAAAGTCCCGATGCCTATGCGAAGCAGGTCGAGCGTCTGTTGGCCTCTCCGCATTATGGCGAGCGCATGGCCGTCCCGTGGCTGGACGTCGTTCGTTTCGCGGACACCGTCGGCTACCACGGCGACCAGAATCAGCGGATCTATCCCTACCGGGACTATGTCATCAATGCCTTCAACGACAACAAGCCCTTCGATCAGTTCACCACCGAACAACTCGCTGGCGATCTGCTGCCAAGCGCGACCGATGAGCAACGCATCGCCACCGGATTTCTCCGTCTCAATTTGATGACCCGCGAAGGTGGCGCGCAGGAGAAGGAATACCTCGCGAAATATGCCGGTGACCGCGTGCGCGCCATCGGGGCCGCTTGGCTCGGCCTGACCACCGGCTGCGCCGAATGCCACGATCACAAGTTCGATCCGCTCACGGCCAAGGATTTCTATTCGTTGGGAGCCTTCTTCGACGATGTCCGTCAGTGGGGCGTCTATTCCAATCAATCCTACAGCACGACCAAGGATCTGGTGGGTTTCGACAACACCTCGCCGTTCCCGCCGGAAATCCACGCGCCGAACGCGGCGATCCGCAAGCGGCTGCTCACGCTGCAGGAGGATGGCGTTGCGACGCTGTCGGCCTCCGGTACGGCGGACGGTCCCGCCTTCCAACTGTGGAAGCAGCGCGCGGCCTCCTTCGTCTCCGCTCATCCCACGGGCTGGGCGGTACTCGAACCCAGGGAAGTCAGCCCCGCCAAGAAGACTCCGCACGAGGTGCAACAGGATCAATCAATCCTCTTCACCGGCCCGCCGGTGAAGGACGAAGTGATCACGCTCAAGCTCGAGCTGCCGGATGTCGCCGTGCGCTCGCTGCGGCTCGAAGTGCTGCCGGACGCCAGAAATGCGGGCAAGATCGGCCGCCAGGCGAATGGCAAGTTCACGGTGACGCCCACCTTCGCGATCGATGCCACGCCCTTGAAGATCGCGTGGTCCCAAGCGGACCGCCGCACACCCGCCAAATACACGGAGGGCAATCCTTCACCCCTGCTAGAGCCAAAGTGGACGTCGGCGCCCGCACCGTTTGAGGAGCCGCTGGACGCCGCTTCCCGGCCGCATCACGCTCTTTACCATCTTGCCGAAACCCAGCCCGCCACACGCGGACGGCTTCTAACAATCACGCTCGCGACCGCCGACATCGGTCGCGTCCGCATCAGCATCACTCCTTTCGGTGATGCCGTGCCCGGACTTACCAACGCCCTTCGCGGTGAACTCGCGGTCGCACTGAAGTCTCCGCCAAACGCTCTAACAGACACCCAGCGCCGCGAACTGGTCGCGGGCTGGTTGCAGTCGACCACACCGGACGCGAAGCTTCCCGCGGCCTACCGGACGATCCGTGACGCGATCGTCAAATGCCGCGCCGGCTACGCCTGGTCGCTGGTTGCCCAATCGCTTTCTGCCGACAAGATAAGGAAGTCCCACATCCTGCCGCGTGGCAATTGGGCAGCGCCCGCCGAAGAAGTGCTGCCTGCTGTTCCCGCCTTCCTGCCTCAGGCGTCGCTGGCAGGAAAGACCGGGCGTCTAACCCGTCTTGATCTCGCCACCTGGCTCACGGCCGCGGACAACCCGCTGCCTGCCCGCCAGTTTGCCAACCGCTTGTGGAAGCAGTTCTTCGGCAAAGGTCTCTCGAATGTCCTCGATGACCTAGGCAACCAGGGCGAATGGCCGTCGCATCCCCAACTCCTTGACTGGCTGGCCGCAGAGTTCCGCGATTCCGGCTGGGACGTGAAACACGTGGTTCGTCTCATCGTGACGAGCCGCACTTACCGCCAGCGCTCGGCAGGACGGCCGGAGCTGGCAGATCGCGACCCCGCCAACCGCTTGCTCTGCGAACAATCGCCGCGCCGGCTCGATGCCGAGTTCGTCCGCGACAACGTCCTCTCGATCTCAGGATTGTTAGAGGACGATCTGATCGGCGGACCCAGCGCGAAGCCCTATCAGCCCGCCGGCTACTACGCGAATCTCAACTTCCCGCAGCGCGACTACGCAGCCGATACCGGAGACCAGCAGTACCGCCGCGGCCTCTACATGCATTGGCAGCGGACCTTCATGCACCCGATGCTGGCGGGCTTCGATGCTCCCAGCCGCGAGGAGTGCGCCGCCGACCGCTTGCAATCGAACAGCCCGCAGCAGGCACTCATCTTGCTCAATGATCCTAGCTTCGTGGAGGCGGCCCGCAGCTTCGCCTTGCGCCTGCTGGCGGAGCATGCGGCAGCAGGCGATGAGGAGAGAGTCCGCGCCGCCATCCGCACCGCGCTGGGTCGCGATGCAAAGCCTGCTGAGCTGAAGTCCCTCACGGCTTTCCTCGCGCAACAGCGCGACGACTATGCCGCCAAGCCTGAAGACGCCGTCGCTTTCCTTAAGATCGGCCTTTCCGATCACGGCGAGAGCCACCCGCCTGCCGAGCTTGCCGCCTGGGCGCAAGTCTGCCGCGTGATCCTCAACCTCCACGAAACCCTGACCCGCTACTGACGATGAAACATCCCTTCATCGACCAACTCGAGCGCCATCAACTCGACTGGAGCCGCCGCACCTTCCTCCAGCGCAGCTTCGCCGGATTGGGCGGGCTGGCGTTTTCCAAACTCATGGGTGCTGGTCAAAGTCCGGAAGCTGCCGGATTGCCCTTCATCCAAGGACAGGGCGGCCTGCACTTTCCGGCGCGGGCGAAACGCGTGGTGCATCTCTGCATGGCCGGCGGTCCATCACATCTCGAGTCCTTCGATCCGAAGCCGCAGCTTGATGCGCTCAACGGCAAGGAGTTCCCCGCATCCTTCACCGCGGGGCAGCAGCTAGCGCAGTTGCAGGGTGCCAAGCTGATTGCCCGTGGATCGTTCACGAAGTTCAAGCGATACGGGCAAAGTGGCATCGAGATCTCCGACCTGTTCCCGCACATCGGCTCGATCGCAGACGACATCTGCGTGGTCCGCTCGATGGTCACCGAACAGATCAACCACGACCCGGCGCACGCGTTCATGAACAGCGGCTCGATCCTGAAAGGCCGCCCCAGCATGGGCTCGTGGCTGCTCTACGGACTCGGCGCGGAGTCGCAGAATCTACCCGGCTACGTCGTCATGATCTCGCGCGGCTCGGACCCGGACCAACCGGTCTCGGCTCGCCAATGGAGCGCCGGCTTCCTGCCGAGCAAGTTCCAGGGCGTGCAGTTCCAAAGCAAGGGCAGCGCGGTCCACTACGTGGGCAGTCCCGATGGCGTCTGCCAATCCACCCAGAGGCAGGTCATCGACGAGATCCGCCGGCTCAATGGCATGCTTGCCGAGGACCGTTTCGATCCCGAGATCGAAACGCGGATGAGCCAGTACGAAATGGCCTTCCGCATGCAGACCTCGGTGCCGGACCTCACCGACATGCGCGATGAGCCGAAGCACATTCTCGACATGTATGGCGTGAAGACGCCGGGCGATGGCTCCTTCGCAAGCAATTGCCTGCTCGCGCGGCGCATGCTCGAGCGCGGCGTCCGTTTCGTGCAGCTCTATCACCGCGGCTGGGACCATCACGGGGAGATCGTGGCGAAGATGACCGAGTCTGCCAAACGCACCGACCAGGCCTCCGCGGCACTGGTCAAGGACCTGAAACAGCGCGGCCTGCTCGAAGACACGCTCGTCATCTGGGGCGGTGAATTCGGCCGCACCCCGATGGGGCAGGGAAGTGGCCGCGATCACCACATCAAGGGCTTCAGCCTGTGGATGGCCGGTGCGGGAATCAAACCGGGCATCGTCCATGGGGCCACCGACGAACTCGGCTACGCCTCGGTCCAGGACATCGTCCACGTCCGCGATCTCCATGCCACGCTGCTCCAGCAGTTCGGGATCGACCACGCCCGCTTCACCCACAAGTTCCAAGGGCTCGATCTCAAGCTCACCGGCGTGGAGGAGGCGAAGGTGGTGAAGGCGATTTTGGCGTAGAGGATGCCAGCCTATCCAATCCCACCTCCAACGGTTTCTAACTCAACCTGGGATCCTCCATTTCCATGAAGCTCAAATTCGCCGTCGTCTCCTTGGTCGCCTGTCTGACGCTTGCCGATTCTGCGACCGCCGCTGATCAACTCTGGTACGACAAGCCCGCGACTACTTGGATGACCGAGGCGCTGCCGATCGGCAATGGACGCATCGGGGCGATGTTCTTCGGCGGCGTGGAAAAGGAGCGGATTCAGTTCAATGAAGAGAGCATGTGGACGGGGAAGCCGTTTGCCTCGACTCATGTGAACGATCCGAAGTTGGCGGATGAAGCGCTCGAGATGATGCGCAAGGGGGACATTGCCGGCTTCAATAAGGTGGGCAGCCAGATTGCAGCCACGTCGCGCGGCGGCCCCGGCTACGTCGATCCCCGCAAGTATTTCGGCGCCTATCAGGCTTTCGGCGATGTGAGGTTGGAGATGAAGCACCCGGAGGGGGAAGCGACAAACTATCGCCGCCACTTGGATCTTTCGGATGCGACCGGTAACGTTCGCTACACGGTGGGAGGCGTGACTTACCAACGCGAGTATTTCTCCAGCTTTCCCGACCGTTCGGTGGTGATGCGTCTGACCGCGGACAAGCCGGGACAGGTAGGTTTCCTCGCCAATCTAACAACCCCGCACAAGAAAGCCACCACCCGTGTGGATAGCGACCGGCTGATCCTTGCCGGTGTGATCGCGAACAATGGCCTGGCCTTCGAGGCTCAATTGGCGGTGCGCGCGAAGGGCGGCCAGGTCATGCAGGCGGGCAATGCGCTAGAAGTCACCGGCGCGGACGAGGTGGAGCTGATTCTAACAGCGGCGACGGATTACAAGAGTGCCACCGCGGGCATTTACTCCCAACACACCGGCGAGAAGCCGGAGATCGTCTGCAACCGCGATCTGCAAGCCGCGCTGAAAAAGCCCTTTGCTGAACTGCGCCGCGCGCATGTCGCCGACTATCAGGCGCTGAACAAACGTTGCGCGCTGGAACTCAAAGGCACGCAGGATCTTTCCCAAGTGCCGACGGACGAGCGGCTAAAACGAGCCGCGACGGCGCCGGATCCCGAACTCGAGGCGCTCATTTTCCAATACGGCCGCTACCTCCTGATCAGCAGCTCGCGCCCGGGCACCCTGCCGGCGAATTTGCAAGGCATCTGGAACGAGTCCAACTCCCCGATGTGGGACTGCGATTGGCACACCGACATCAATGTGGAGATGAACTACTGGCCCGCGGAGGTGACCGGCCTCTCCGAATGCCACCTGCCGCTCTTCGATCTGATGGAATCGCTGCAGCAAACCGGCGAAGGGGTGGCCAAGCGGGTATTCAATGCGCGCGGCTGGTTCGCGCCGATTTATACCAATCCTTGGGCCTACAGCGACAACCGCTGGAACTGGCGCGGCGCGGCTGGCTGGCTCAGCCAGCACGCGTGGGAGCACTACCTCTACACGGGTGATCTGAAGTTTCTCCAGGAAACCGGCTATCCGCTCATGAAGGGTGCTGCCCTCTGCCTGTTCGATGGACTGGTCGAGCTGGATGGCAAGCTGCTGACCGGCATCGCCGAATCCCCGGAAAACACCTATCCGGGTGGCCGCTATGACTTCGGAGTGGCGTGCGACATGCAGATCGCGAGCGAGCTATTCGCCAACTGCATCAAGGCGTCGAAAATCCTGGGAACAGACCTGGACCTTGCCAAGCAGTTCGCCGATGCGCGCGCTCGGTTGGCACCGCCGAAGATCGGCCGCCACGGTCAGCTCCAGGAGTGGAACCGCGATGTGGACCGCGCCAAGGATGGTCACCGGCACACCTCTCATCTGTGGGCGGTCTTCCCCGGCAGCGAGATCACCCCGCAGGAAACGCCAAAGCTCGCGGAGGCCGCTGAAGTTTCCCTGTTAGGTCGCGGCAAGGCTGCCAACGGGTGGGCATTCCCGTGGCGAAGCCTGATTTATTCCCGCTTGCGAAAAAACGACCAAGCCTACGAATGGCTCAAGGCCGGACTCGGCTACACTCGGACCACTGGAGTGGTGTACAACCGCGGGGGCGGTATGTATCCGAACCTGTTGGGCGCCTGCCCTCCCTTCCAGATCGACAGCAATTTCGGCAGCACCGCCGCGATCGCCGAGATGCTGCTTCAATCGCACCGCAAGGATTCGAACGGTGCTCCGCTCATCGAATTGCTTCCTGCCCTGCCCAAGGCCTGGCCCGCTGGCAAAGTCATCGGCCTGCGTGCCCGCGGCGGGGTGGTCGTCGACATCGAATGGAAGGACGGTAAAGTTGCAGCCTATCGCCTGTCAGCCAAGCACCCAAAGCCGGTGACACTTGTGACGAATGGCGAAACCAAAATCGTTACTCCCAACTCGCTCTAACCGCCTTCGGCGAATTCCTCCGAAGCGAGCATCCTTCCTTTTGCACCGCCCATGGATTCGGAACCATAAAGATGAACGCCTCGAAACTTCAACCGGTTTATGTTGTAAGTAATTGAGGGAGCGGCACACCCGACTGGGCTCGAACCAGTGACCGTCCGGTTGGAAGAACACTGGTCGTTTCGTAACTGATTGATGTGCAATTCTGAGAAGATCCAGAAAGTCCGTCTGTTCGGCAAGTTCCGGGGTTTTAGGGGCAATTAGGGCAGGATTGGGCCATGGCGAGACTGGCCAAATTCACTCCCAAGCAGACGCCGGACGGCTGGCGGTTGAACATCCCTGCCAAGTTCACTGAGAGCGGCAAGTGGGAGCGCCATTTCTTCCCATCCCGAGAAAAGGCCGTAGAAGGCTGCCAAGGCCGTTCGGGAACAGCGCGAGACATTCGGTCAGCAAGCCCGCGCTATCGCGCAGGCTCTGGCCGAGCAGGCGCACGCGGCGGCAAAGCTATTAGAGCCCTACGGCGTTTCCATCTTGGAGGTTGCCCAGCAGTTCGTGGAGGTCGAGAAGCGCAATCAGGAATCCTCCACGCTTGCGAAGGCGCTCGCCGAGTTCCGCCGCCGGAAGGACGACCGCAGCGACAAGCAGGTGCAGGCATACCGCTTGATGGGGGAGAAGCTTGTCGAGGAGTTTGGCGATCGCCCGATGAGTTCCATCACCGGCCCTGAGATCGCAGGCCATCTGGAGCGCGTCACCGGCGGGCCCGGATCATTCAATCAGAGCTTTCGCCTTAAATCCGCATTCTGGCGATGGGCGTCGCAGCCTCCGCGCGAGTGGTGCCACGAGGGGAGAATGGACTACATCGAGCGGAAGGAGACCGTTTCCGCCCACATCGAGACGCTGACTGCTGCGCAGGTCAAGAAGCTGCTGACGACCGCCGAGAAGCATTACCCCGAAACCGCTTTGCCGTTCGCCGTCGCGTTGTTCACCGGCATGCGTCGTGAGGAGATCGAGCGACTGACGCCGGAGGACTTCACTGCCGATGGAATCACGGTGCCAGCCGTGAGCGCCAAGACCACGCGCCGCCGGTTCATTCACATGCCACCGCCGCTTGCGGCATGGCTCGCCGCCTACCCGCTCGGCGAAACCGTCCTTCCCGCCAACTGGATTCGCAAGGAGAAGGCCGTCATACGCCTATCTGGCTGGCGGGTGTGGTGCGACTTGGTCGTACTGCCAAGCCAACCAGCAGATGCCCGAACTGAGATTACTGATTCTAACAGTATTCGAAGATGGTGAGAGGACGAGATTGCAGACGTACTGATGATGAGCGTCGAAACCGTCCGCTGGCACTTCAAGGAGATTTACGAAAAGCTCCATGTCCGCTGCCGAACCGAGGCGGCGGTGAAGTTCTTGGGGATGAGAGTTCCGGATTCAGGCTCCACGGAGAAGTAGCTTCATGGCTTCTTCGTAGAGAGTCGCGTGGTTGCCTTCGCCGATTTGAACCCTACCCTCGGCGAGCAAGAACGATTCGGCTGTGATCACCAGACGGTAGGCATGGAAGGTCGTCTTCGGCACGAACAGGTTCGCAATACCGGTCTCGTCCTCGAGGGGAGATGAAGCAGTGCCCCTTCGCGGTGCCCGGTCGTTGGCGATAGATGACCATGCCGGCGATGCTCACGGGGAGGCCGTGTGGAAGCCTCACGAGATCGACGGCGCGCGGCAGCTTCAGTTCCGGATGTCGTTCACGCCACAACCGGATCGGATGAGGGCCAGCCGACGCACCCTGAGTCGTGTAGTCGGCTGCGAGGCGCTCCGCCATCGCCATCGCAGGCAGAACGTCCTCTCGAGGCTCCGCAGGCAGCAGGTCGTAATAGAGCGGTAGCTCCACCTGCCAGAGGCCCGCGCGCCGGTGGCCGATCGAAAGAAGCTCGTTGAGCTCGCCCGCCTTTGCGAGCAGCGGCCGTTCCTTTTGATTCGGTTGGCATCGATCGAGGAATTCGGCCAGCGAGGCGAAGGGACGCCTCCTTCGTTCGGTTGCGATGCGTACTGCAGTCTCCCGGCCCTAACCTTTGATGCGAAGCAGACCGAGCCGGACGGTGTCGTTAGGGACAACGGTCGTTCGGTCATCGCTAGGGATTACCGAAACCGGGAGAAACCGAATGCTTCGACGCTTTCCGTCCTAGATCAGGGAGTTCGGGGAGTAGAATCCCATGGGCTGGTTATTGAGCAGGCCCGTGTAGAACTCCGCGGGATGATGGATCTTCAGGGAGCACGAGGCGTAGGCAATGAGGGCAAACGAGATGGCGTGGCTCTCTGGGAATCCATAAAGAGCGAACGCTCCAATGCTTTGAACGATCTTGTCTTGGGCGACCTCATCGTCACCTCGCTCCGCCATCCCCCCCGGCGGAGCTTCTCGACCACCTGGCCCATTTTCTTCCGCGAGCGCTTCGAGCCCATCGCCCGGCGGAGTTCATCGGCTTCGGCACCGGCGAAGCCGGCGACATCCATCGCGATCCGGAGGATCTGCTCTTGGAAACGAATCACGCCGAGTGTGCGCTTCAAGATAGGTTGGCAGAGCAGGTGGATGTGGTCGACCGGTTCGATGCCGGTACGGCGATTGAGGTAGGGGTGCCGCATCTCGCCGACGTTGCCGCCGTGCCCGGCACAACCTGCCATCTGGTCCCCCTTGCGTGGGGATGATCCGGCGAATGACTACAAGGGGCACGGCAAGGTCTTGTGGTGCCCACCCTGCGAGGGGATGAACAGCCCTCTGGATCCGCGATGTAGGGGTTGTTGTCGTGGTCACCACCCACGTGGGGATGAACCGCGCAGGGCGGTGAATTTCAGCACCCGCCAGCCGTGGTCCCCACCACCGAGGATCAACCGTTTGCCTTTTGGGATTTCGAGCCAGTAGAAGCTTTCGTGTGGAACGTCATCGTGCAACCAGACGATCCGCTTTGGCCATGCCAGGCGCGTGTGTTTCGCCATCCCTGGAATCCCTTTGGCATCCTTCTGGTTGATCCAATGCGGCAGGCCTTCATAGATGTGGACGACGTGTCGTAGCTACCAGAATTCTCCTTTTCTAACGCATCGCGTTCCAGCCCTTTGGTGCACAGATCTTATTGCGATCGAGTGCGGTATCAGCCCCGCCACAGAAGACTGCGAATGGCAGATTCCGCAAGCCGAGAACTGACGCCCCGTCCGGATTCGCCGCCATCATAGCGGCCGCCGGGAACCGATCAGCCATCCGCAGCGACATCAGGTTCCTCAATGGTCCCGTAGCTGAGTTCCCAACCGGCTGAGGCTCATCCGACCGGGATGGTAAGGATGCAGACCGGGAACTCGGCTGGTGCAAAACATGCCCCTGAGAATGATGGCCCTTTCAAAAGGATCGTGCAATACGATTGTCCATTCTTATTCGCATTTAGTCCATTGGGAGACAGGGGAGTGGGATGTACCCTGGGTGATCGTTTCTATGAATTTGATGAATGCCCGAGAACCCCTCACTGAGTCCGCGCTATGTCTTTCTATTTCGGAACCGCCTGGTTTGCCTCCGAAAGCGGATGCCGGCAAAGGCTTCAGCATCGTTGGGCTGCTTCCCGCGACGGCGATTTCGATCATCCGCCGCGTAAGGTTGGCATACATTCCGGCATTGAGCTTGTTCACGGCAAACGCCGCCACGCTGCCGGATGACGTTCTGCTCAAGGTCACGGTGAGTGGTACGACCAAGACGCTCAATCTTCACAAGCGCACCACCCGCGCGAAAGATTTCAAGCTGTTCGTCTGGGATGCCACCAACGGCTACAAGGAGACTCCCAGCCCCGAAGTGCGGACCTTCCGGGGTACCGTGACTGAGGATCCGAATGCTCTCGTCGTCGCCACGATCGACAGCAAGAACATCGTTCGGGCTTACTGCTTCGACATGGAACAGACGCCCAACACCCTTTGGTACGCCAAGGACGAGGTGGCGTCCCAACTGGCTGACCCGAGGACGCCTTCGCCGATGCCGCCTCAGGCCGTCGCCGCGCCCCGTGGCGGAAGTGGCGGCCTACCGCTGATTGGCCCGAAACTGCCCGCCGGAACCTCGGCCCCGGTGGGTGACGCCGGTGCCCCTCTTGTGGCCGTGAATTATGGAGACATCGTAGCGTATGAACTTGGGGCGGATCTACCGCTCGGGGCTTATAATCACGCGGGTGGAAACGTGGAGGACACGCTCCTCAACTACGAACTCGAGGGGCTGATCTATGAACAGATGCTGCTACGAAGTTGCCTGGTGCTACTGACTCACTCGACCGTGGTAGTCCGCAAGGAGAAGTTCTACGGTCCCGATCCGGGCGACGCCAAACCCTACCTGCTCGGGCCCGAATGGAATAGGAAGGATGGCCCGCTTCGAGACGCCCGGTGGGATTGCATGTGGGGTTGGGGGCAGAATGGCGGCAGTTCTTCCAGCTCGATGGGCCATGGTCACGGGGTGGGCGCGGGCGCGCTCTACCACGAGAACACCCACAACTGGAGCGCCTCCCATCTAGGTTATCAGGCGGACACCCAAGGCGGCAACCATCCCTCCATCGGACCCATCACCGGGCAGAGGATGCTTGAGGTTCGCAGAAAAGGTATCGACGCGGGATGGTTTCCCAAGGCGGATGCCTATCCCGATCCGGTCTTCCCATACACTCATCCGGATGCCGTGCGGGTGTCCGTGGACACGGCCCGGGATATCGACGTGCTGGCCAATGACTGGGACGCCAATGGCGATCAACTGACCATTTCCGAGTGGACTCGTACCACCCGGCAGGGTGGGAGCGTCGCCCGGAACGAGGACGGCACCCTGCATTACGTGCCCGCCCCCGGCTTTGTCGGTAAAGACGTGATTGTTTACACGGCGCAGGACGACTCCGTCATGAAGCTGAAGACGAAGGACCTCGTGCACATCGAGGTGGTGAACAACGGACTGATGGCCGAGTATAAGTTCGACGAAACCACCGGTAACGTCGCTAAAAACAGTGCTCCCCATGCCCATGCCTCCACGGACGCCTCCATCCTGAGCGGGAACTTCGCCACCGATTCAGTTCCGGCCCCGATGGGGCGAGGGGTGTTTTCTCCGGGAAACGTGGCGACGCAGACGGGCAATGATGATTCCGGTTATGGCGGGCTTCGTGTGGGCCGGGGGAAGCTGACCCCCAACGATTTGGTGTTGGATGGCCGCACGCCGTTTGAAAACGCGGTCAACAAGAACGGCTGCTGTTTTGACCCCCTCGATGGGGATCAAACCTTCGAGACTTGGTACCGCTGCGATGACTACTCGCTGGGAAATGCCGCCATCGTCTCCAAGGGTTGGGGGGGCGAGCAAAACTACGGATGGAACATGGGCATCAATCCGGTGACGGGTTGCGGCTACCGGTTGAGAACCTATTGGCACCCTTTCCATGCGTCCGCGCCGAAGAAGAATCTCGATTCCCCCGTGCAGGACTTCGTCCCCGGCCGGTGGTATCACATCGTCAGCGTGTTTGACCGGACCTTGAATGAAGTCCGGTTGTATCTCGACGGTGTCAAGGTCGCCACCCAGGCCAACGCCTTTTCGCCCGGCGATATCATCTTCGACGGACGCCGTCCCGTCATTCTGGGAGGCTCCCAGAAGAAGCGGCACTGCTTGAGCAACACGCGGATTTATTCGCGGGCTCTGTCCGATCCGGATGTTCAGGCGCGTTACGGTGCCCCCGGGAAAAAACCGAAATTTCTAGAGCCCTCGATCGAGGTTGCAGTCCACACGGACTTCGGAATGAAAAAATCCCTGTGGGCTTGGATTTGGACCGGAGTGGGAAGCGCTCCAGCTTTTTCCAAGGTAAGCGGGCCAGCGTGGCTGAGCGTCAATGCAAATGGCGAACTGACCGGCAGGCCCTCAACGTCTAACGTTGGATTGACCAGCGCGGTGATCCGGATGAGCAACGAACACGGAGCCTCCGACCTCAAGGTGAACCTCACAGTAGCACCTGCCCGGTTGCGCGCGCGTTGGCATTTCGATGAAGGCAACGGCTCGGCGGCGGAGGATTCCTCCGGCAACGGGAAAACTCTTACGCTGGCGGGTGCGACTTGGAAGCGGCCGAGCCGTGAAGGTGCCTTCAGTCTGGCCTTCGAAGGCGAGTCAAAGCAATCCGCAGAGGCACCCGCGCTCGATGTGAACGGCGGTTTCACGATTGCAGTTTGGATCAATCCTTCCACCCGGACGGGCAAGGACACGATCATTTCCCAGCAGGGTAGCTATGCGTTCAAGCTCGTCGGCTCTGCGCTGGAGTTGGGAATTCCGAAGGTGGTCAACCAGACTTCCGGCGGCGGTCACATTGTTGCCAATCGATGGCAGCACGTTGCCGTTTCGTTTGTCCCCGGGGATCCCGAGGGAATCAAGTTCTACGTCAATGGCTCCTTGAAAGCGACCAAACCGGCGTCCGACATCCAGCAAACCGACCATCCCACCCTGCTGGGAAAATCGGTGGACTGGGTGAACGATTACTTCGATGGCGGTCTCGATGACATGCGCGTCTATGGTACGGTTCTGGGGCGGGAAGAGATCCGAACCCTCGCCGCAGAATACCCGACCTGCACCGCTCCGGTGCTACCCCCGAAACTGAAGCGGCCGCTCGCCATACCGGGTGAGGACTATCACGCGACGCTTGCCGGTTCCGCCGTCGACCCGGATGCGTGCACCGTCCTCTCTTACGCCAAGGTCAGTGGTCCCGATTGGCTCAAAATCGCTCCGGACGGCACCTTGGGCGGCAAGCCCTCGGCAAGTGACATCGGAATGAATTCCTTCGACGTAAGCGTTACCGATGTGACGGGACTGTCCGACACCGGCACTTTGAACATTCCGGTCAACCGCTTCCTTGCCGCCCATTGGAAACTCGACGAGGGAGCCGGCACGACTTCCGTCGACGCGTCGGGTTCCGCAAACAATCTCACCTTTTTCAACGGCGCGACTTGGGGCTCTCCGGTGGTTGGTGCGTCATGCCTGTCCTTGTCCGGACCGGGCCACCGCAACCAACATGCCAAGGCGGCGGCCGTGAATACGAGCGGAGGACTCACCCTCGCCGCATGGATTCATCCGACGACCCTCGAGGGAGATCACTCGATTGTCACCCAGATCAGCAGCTACGGGTTTGTCACCAAGGGCACGGGCTTGTCCTTTCGCATTCCCGGCAGGGCCGCCTGTGACACGGAGGCCGGATTACTGACCGCCAACCAGTGGCAGCATGTCCTTGTGACCTTCGATCCCGGTAGCGCAGGAGGGGTGAAGTTCTATGTCAACGGAGCGCTGAAAGGAACCGTGGATCCCGCGGGGGATCTGCCCCAAAATAGCCAGATCACTTACCTTGGCTGCACTTATGGCTCCGACCACACGCTGTTTCAGGGTTCTCTTGACGACGTCCGGATTTACAGCGCCCCGATGGGGGGCGGCGATGTAATGAAGCTCTACAAAGCCTATCCGGCTCCTGCCGCGTCGAATGCGGATAGATAACGTAAGGCAAGATAGATTCTCCCTCTGGGCAATCGGATCGTCCATCTATTTTCCGCGGGTCATCCACGACCTTCCAGCCCCGATCAGTCGCTGGGCCAAATAAGGACGGATCTAACCGATGGGTCCGGTTGGCGACAAACGGTCCGGCGGTCTCAAGGTGACTGTCGAGCCAGCTCTTGACCTCCTCCAGCTTTTCGGAGAGGGATTCTTACCTGCCAACCGGCCCTTCGGGCGCGGTTTGAATCAAGGTTTTGTCCATCGTTAAAGAGGAATGTCGGACGTGCGGGCAAACCATTCAGAACGTTGCCAAACTGATGCTGGCCAGCGGCACCTGCCTTGGGGAGTTGCCGGGTGGATGATCCCATCTCTCCGGACCGGTTTTTGACAGATGCACACCAGTGCCATCAATCTCGATCTTGAAATACCAACCGATCTTGCCCCGGCCGATCGGCTGGTGATCGAGCGCTTTTCCCTGCATCTCTCGGAACTTAGACCGGCCTTGACCGCGTTTCTCATCAGCCGGATCGGTGGCGATCTGGACGTCGCCCAGGATTGTCTTCAGGAGATCTCCCTCGTCCTGTGGAAGAAACACGATCCTAGTTGGAGCAGGGAGGATTTCCATCGCTTTGCATTCCGTTGCGCAACCATAGAAGGTCGGGCGTACCACCGGAGAAACCAGCGGATGGGCAAACGAATGGTAACCCTTGCGCCTGACGTGCTGGAAAGTGTCGGCAATGAGATCATCTCCCATGAGGAGGCTGATCCGACTCCCTCCCGGCAGCGGCTTGAGGCATTGCAACTCTGTCTGGATTCGCTTCCCGTTCCTCATCGCGAGATCCTTGAGGTCCGTTACAGCAAGAACAGCAACGAAAACAGCATCGCCAGTCTGGCCGAGGCGCGGGGTTGGAAGGTCGATGCCCTCTACAAGCGGCTGGAAAGGCTTCGCACTGTCCTCCAGGACTGCATTTTGAAGCATCTGGTGAGTTCCGACCCATGAACCTCATCCCGTCAGACCCCCAGCCGCCGGATTCCGAACTGATCGGGTTGGTGGACCGTTATCTCGATCAACGCCTCGACGAGAGTGGCGCTCGCCTACTTGAACAATTGCTGCGCGAGAATGCCCGGGCCCGGACTTACTGTGCGGAACGCATCCGCCTTCATGCTGAGATGGGTGCCTTGACCCGTCCGCTGCGGATTGAAATTCATGAGAGACGGGATCTGGTCTTCGAGCAGGCGGGGCAGAGGTCCAATGTCACGCTCAGCATTACCGGGCAGGTCACCGTGGAACCCTCCAATCGCGCAGGCGCGCGTGACGTGCCCGTCGCCGCCCCGCCGTATGCAATCAGCAGGTGGTGGAAAGCGGTGACAGTCGTTTCGCTGTCCGCAATCCTTGGGTGGATTGTGTTCCTGTGGCTGCGCGCCGCACCCGAGATCCTGTCGGTCAGCCAGCTAGAGAACCCCTCATTCGAGCAGGATGTATTGGCCGACGGGAAATCCATCAATAGCGTGAATTCCGTCAATACCACCTGCAAAGGCTGGTTGCTGGGCGGCAGGAATTTCTCGGTGGTGCTCAATCCCGCCACCGAGCGGCAGAACAACCCCTATGGCGGCCCCCATCTGCCACGTTCCGAGCGCTTGATCGACGGTTCCAATGTCCTCTACCTCGGTCACGGACCCGCAGGCACACCGTTTGGTTGGGCGAAACAACGACTCAATGGCATGTCGGCCAGCGGGCACAAGGTGTTGCAACTTGGAGATCTCGCCGGCAGAACGCTCCGGGTCACGCTGTCCCTTGCTCGCCCGGACCTCGGCAGCGGTAGGTGGACTGGCAACGACATGCGCCTTGCCATAGGTATTGTGGAGGACCGCCCCCCGTGGCGGTTCGCGGCGGCCTGTCACATCCATACCGGCGGAGGGCGCTGGGAAACGGCCGACCAATCGCTCGATTTGAAGAACGACGAACTCACCCGGGTCTCCTTCGATCTCAAGGTCGAGCCCGGGGACATGCGCGGCGACGCCTACTTCTGCCTGTCGCTTGATCCCTCCACGCCACCCGAGACTCTGATCCTGATCGATCAGATCGACATCGAGTTGGTCAACTGAGGCTAGTGGGGCGCTCTGCGGTGGGCCGATCCGGCCAGGTGGGGAAAAATTGTTGAGAAAACCACGTCAGGTTTTCCTGGGACGGACCGTGTCTCGGTGACGGAGGGTCTATGTTGAAGGCGTTTCGTGCAATTGCGGGGCACGCCCGCGACCTGTCATTCCCCGAATTAACCCATCCTCCCGATAGCAAAGATGCTCATTCATTCGCTGTTTCCCCAGCGCCGGATCTCCGGCCGTACGGTGTTAGTCGCAAGCCTCTTGGTCGGTATTCCGGTGGCCTCGGCTCAGTTGCTTTCCGTCTCGCCGCTCAACAACGCCTCCTTCGAGGCTCCTGTCAAAACAGACGGCGTCCAGGACGAGACCATCACGGGCTGGACCAGCAATTCCGACGGATCACGGGTGGAGAACCCGCTGACGGCCTTGTTCAGCAACCAGTTCAGCGACAACACGACCAACGTTCCCGACGGCAGTCAGGATTTTGTCCTGTTCAGGACGTCAACCGGCGGGCTCGGCAATGCCTACCAAGCGATCCAAGGCACCACGGGAGCCAACCCGATCGCCCACATCCTGACATCCGATGAGGCTGCGGGACAGACCATTCGTGTGAGGTTCCGGGCGGGGCGCGGGTTGCTCCTCAACACCTACGAGGACTCCAACATGGGCTTTACCGTTAGTCTCAAAGGAGGAACGACCTTCAGCACGCACGCCTCGGCCGCTTACGAGAAGCTCGAAACCACGGGCTTCGGCACGGCTCTCAATCTGGCCAAGGATCAGTGGGTGGAAGTGACGGCGGATTTCACGATGCCGGAAGCCCCCGTCAACGGAGCCGAAAACCTGGTGGTCGCCTTCGGCCTGAACGCAGCCAATGCCAATGCCACGTCCATCCATCTCGACGCGGTGAGCATCGAACTGCTCGCCGCGGCTCCTGCCCTGAAGGTGACCCAGTCTGGATTCAATGCAGGAGCTTTCGAACTGACCGTCACCGGTTTCGATACCAACAAACAGTACCTCCTGAAGCGCTCCGCCGCCTTGGAGCAGTTCGAGCCTATCGGCACCGCTTTCACGCCGTCCGGTGTGACCGCGATTGTCACGGATCCCTCACCGCCTGCCTCCAGCGCCTTTTACCGGGTCGAGGAAGCCCCCTGACGATCTTGAATCATCCTCCTCTCGCAATCGACACAAAATGAAGAATACCCTCGCCACCGTCCTCACCCTTGCTGCCAGCCTCGCTTGCAGTTCGGCCGCCGTCGTTTCGATCAGCCCTCTCACAAACCCATCGTTCGAGGGTCCCGCCAAAGCGGATGGCGTCCAGGACGAGACGATGACCGGCTGGACCAGCAGTCCCGACGGGTCACGGGTGGAGAACCCGGCCACGACCTTGTTTGGCAACCAGTTTGCCGGCAACACGACCAATGTTCCCAACGGCATACAGGATTTTGTCCTGTTCCGGACTTCAACAGGTGGACTCGGGAGTGCCTACCAAGCCCTCCAGGGCACCACCGGGGCCAACCCGATCACCCACATCCTGACCGCCAACGAGGCCGCGGGACAGACCATTCAGGTAACCTTCTGGGCCGGGCGCGGGTTGCTCCTCAACACCTACGAGGACACCAATATGGGCTTTACCGTCGGACTTCAGGGCGGCACGACCTTCACCACCTATGCGTCCGCCTCTTACGAGAAACTTGGAAGCACCGGCTTCGGCACTGCCCTCAATCTGGCCAAGAACGAGTGGCGTCAAATAACGGTGGATTTCACCATGCCGGGAGCGCCTACCAACGGATCCGAAAACCTGGTGCTGTCCTTCGGCCTGACCGGTGCCAATGCCACTTCCATCCATCTCGACAATGTGAGCGTCACGCTCATCCCCGAGCCTGCCTCCGCCAGCCTTCTCGGCCTCGCCGGGATGCTGGGCCTCATGGCCCGTCGGCGGAGATAAAAGCGCCCGTCGTAACCCGAGCAGCTTCCTTCGTGATGATCGGGGGAAGTGTTGTTCCCGACTTCCCTACTCCTGCTCTTCCCTCATGAACTTTCCATATCGCATCGTCGCAGTTCTTGCGGCGGCATGCCTAGCCGCTTCGGCCACCGAATATCACGTCTCACCGGCGGGGAATGATGCCAACCAAGGCTCTTCCGTAGCCATGCTGAAGACCATTTCGGAGGGGGCGAGGCGGGCCCAGCCGGGTGACACGATAACCGTCCATGAAGGGGTCTATCGTGAACGCATCGACCCGCCTCGCGGCGGGACCGACGATGCCCACCGCATCGTCTATCAGGCCGCACCCGGGGAAAACGTTGTCATTAAGGGATCGGAGCCTGCCACCGGCTGGGTCCATGAGGCCAACGACACCTGGAAACTCACCCTGCCCAACAGCAGTTTCGGGTTGTTCAACCCATTCAACGTCCGCCTTCGCGGCGATTGGTTCATCGACAACGGCAGGGTGCATCACTGTGGCTCGGTTTTCCTTAACGGGCACTGGTTGACCGAAACGACCACCAGCGCCTTGGCGCTCCAGCCAGCCGGTGCCACCCCGCTGTGGCATGCCGATGTCGACGGCGGTGGTTATTTGTTGAACGTCTCCTGGATGCGACCGGTGATCGGTGCAGCACCCGCCGGGCGCGTTGACACGATCAACTATACCACACGCAACGGCGTGATGCCGGCCGCTTCAAGCGAGGGAGGCCAATGCCTCGGTTACATCGAGGATGGTGACTGGGCTCGCTATGCTTCGGTGAATTTCGGAACCGAAACGACCCAAGTCCAATTCCGCGTCGCGTCGCAAGTCGGCGGCGGGATCATCGAGGTGCATGCCGGTTCCCCCACTGGTAGCCTGCTCGGCTCCTGTCCGGTCCCGAGCACCGGCGGCTGGCAAACGTGGCAAACCGTCACGGCGGACATCGCGCCGACCAGTGGGGTGCAGTCGCTTTGCCTGGTGTTCCGGTCAAAACAATTTGCGACGGGTAACACTACCATCCGCGCTCAGTTCAAGGGAGTGGATCCAAATGTCTCGAACGTGGAGATCAGCGCGCGCGATTCCGTGTTCTACCCATCCCTTCCGGAACTGGATTTCATCACCGTTCGGGGCTTCACCATGGAGCAAGCCGCGACCCAGTGGGAGGTGCCCAATGGCGAGCAGTTCGCGCTCATCGGCACTCATTGGAGCAAAGGCTGGGTGATTGAGGACAATGTCATCCGCTATTCGACCTGCGCCGGCGTGAGCCTCGGCAAATACGGCGACCGCTGGGATAGCACCTCGGGAAACACGGCGACCGCTTTCGAGGATACGATCGATCGCGCGCTCGCGGACGGCTGGAGCAAGGAGCATGTCGGTAGCCACATTGTCCGGAACAACGAGATCTCGAATTGCGAGCAGGTTGGCATTTGCGGTGGTTTCGGGGGTGCTTTTAGCACTATCACCGGCAATGCCATCCATGACATTCACATCCGGCGCTTGTTCTCTGGTTGGGAAATGGGTGGTATCAAGTTCCATGGAGCGATCGACACCGAGATCAGCGCCAACCACATTTTCCGATGCTGTCGTGGAATCTGGCTCGACTGGATGACCCAAGGCACTCATGTCACCCGCAATCTGTTTCACGACAACGACTGGCAGGAGGATCTTTACGTCGAGGTCAATCACGGGCCGTTCTTGGTGGATCACAACGTCTTCCTATCCAGCAGATGTCTTAAGGACAAATCCCAGGGTGGGGCGTATGCCCACAATCTCTTCGCCGGCGCGATCGAGAGTTCAAACGACACCCGTGTCACCCCTTTCTTCGCGCCTCATTCCACTGAGTTGGTAGGCACCTCCAACATCAAGGGAGGAGATAGCAGGTATTATAATAATCTCTTCGTCGGAGCCGTCTCTCTAGGCAACTACAACAACACGATTCTGCCCGTATCGATGAACGGCAACGTTTTCGTCAAGGGAGCCGTTTCCTCGACGCGGGAGACGACGCCGATCGTCTCCTCATCCTTTGATCCCGGCCTGCAGTTGCGGCGGGAGTCCGATGGCTTCTATCTCGATATCACGCTCGACGGAACTTGGGATGACCAGCGGACACGCTCGCGAGTCACCTCCCTCCTGCTGGGCAGCGCAGCCATCCCCAATGCACCGTTCGAGCAGGCCGATGGCAGTCCCTATCAGCTCGATACCGACTACCTGGGAGTGGCGAGGAATACCGGAAACCCTTTCCCGGGACCATTCGAACTGCCAGCCGGGGGGGCATTTTCGGTCAAGGTCTCTTCGACCCTGGAGCCGGCTGGGCCTGCCGCCACGTTGCTAACGGTCTCGCCGCTCGCGGGTTCTTCGTTTGAGGCACCCGCCAAAGCGGATGGGGTGCAGGACGAAATCATGACGGGCTGGACAAACTCTGCCTCAGGATCACGGGTGGAAAACCCGAACACCGGCTTGTTCAGTAATCAGTTCAATGGCAACACGACCAATGTCCCTGACGGGATCCAGGACTTAGCCCTGTTCAAGTCGTCGACGGGCGACCTTGGCTGGGCCTACCAAGTCATACAAGGCACCACCTCGGCCAACCCGGCGGTTCACTCCCTCACCGGCGAGGAGGCGGCGGGAAGGACCTTTCGCATTACCTTCCAAGCCGGCCGCGGGTTGACCGCCAACACTTATCAGGACACCAACATGCGTTTCACCGTCGGTCTCCAGGCGCAGAACTCCGCGAGCTTCCATGCCAAGGCCGACTACGAGAAACTGGGAACCACGGGCTTCGGCACCGCGCTCAATCTGGCGAAAGGTGAGTGGAAACAGGTGAGCGTCGATCTCACAATGCCGGACCTCCCCTTCAGCGGCTCGGAGCCGGTGGCGTTCGTCTTCGCGCTGAACGCGGCCAACGCCAACGCCACTGCCATTCAGCTCGACGCGGTGAGCATTGAACTGCTTGCCGAACCCCAGCCCCTGATAGTGACCGCCTGCGGCTTCAACGGCGGAGCTTTCGAACTGACCGTCACTGGCTTCGATACCGGCAAGCAATACCTGTTGAAGCGAGCCACCAACCTCGAGTCCTTCGAGTCTGTCGGAAGCGCCTTCACGCCCCTCGGTGTGACCGCTATAATCACCGATCCCTCACCACCCGCTTCCCGGGCTTTTTACCGCGTGGAGGAAGCTCCCTGAGAGCCTGCGGCCAGAACCGCAAGATCCGTCATTGGAATCCTGAACGAGAGGTGGAGTCCGGCTCGTGTCGTGAGCCGGCCGCCCGATCACTCATCGGCGGTGAAGTCCGCTGGCGGGATATCCGCCTCGATGAGGCGGCGCGTCTCGAGGACGGTTTCCGCCAGCTCCGGTCGCGAGGCGTTCGCGTCGAGCCAGCCCTTGACCTCCTCCGCCTTTTCGGAATGCCATCCGATAAGGATTTCCTCAAGCAGGTCAGGGCGAGATCCTGCGGCCCAATCCGCGAGCAGATGACCGTCTTCTTCCACCCTGTCCCTGAGAAAGGGATAGTCGATGGAACACCCGATTCCATTGGCCGCGAAGTAATTCACCGCTGCAAGCATGCGGTCCGTGTCGGGGATTCCGCTAATGAACGCCCCCGCAAGGTCAAGCCGATCCGGATGGTCTAGCAGGTATTCGATCGCCTGCGGAGCCGTGTCTTCCCGTGCCATCAGATACCATGGGTGATCGTCGAAACTGCCATCCTGATACTTTGGCGGCAGCAATGCATCATTCCGGTGTTGTTTGAGGTAGTCCTGCATCTCTTCGATCCCGCCGTGAACCATCAGTCCGGCGCACACCGCCGACAGGTGATCGAAATAGTGTCCATCGACATCTCCAACGGATTCCAACCAACGGACCGCGGCCTGTGGATCGACGCTGGCCCACGCGACGAGGATGTCGCCGTCCTTGGGGTGCGCCATCAGGTGGGCACCCGGATTGCCTTTGACGATTGATTGCTGTTCCTCAGTCAGACGCGGCTTGAGGCGGAACGGTAGCTTCCCTGCTTGGGTAGCGGGTGTTGCAGCCGGCGAACGGGACGGCGGACCCCCATCATGCGGATAGGCTAGGCGGGTTCTCTTCGCTTCGCCAGGAGGCGTGGTCGAAGGCCTCGTGAGGTAGAGGACTGGGATGGAGAGCATGCCAACGGCGGCGAGCAGGACCGCGAAAGAGAATTTCGGGGGTCGAATCATGAAGCCGACATTTCTCGCGACCTTGGCACGCGCGTGTCAAATCGCATTCATCAAACAATCGGATCGTCCATCTATTTCCTCGGATAGTCCATTCCCTTCCGGGGCCGTCCCATGGCTGGCTACTACCATGGAATTGCGCCTCTGGGCTGGGACTTCTTGGCCCTTGGCGCGCATGCCGGCGCTGAGTCGCCAGACCTGCGTCCGAATCTGCCCTTCGCCGATCCAGTGGATGCGGAGAAGAGGTAGCCATTCCTCCCGGTGCATATCTCACCAGAAATTCCCTTTGACGCAAAAGCGAGCCAGTTGACGAGCCTCACTTTTGAACCCGGCTCCACGCCACCCTATCGCTGCAACCCCACGCCCGATGACCTTTTACACCGCCTTATGGCTCTCCTTAGCCGCGTTGGTCCCTTGTACTGCCCAAGCCGCTCCTGTCACCCGTGCCCGGGATTTCACCGAAGCGCTCGAACTGGCCAAGCCGACCGGCAGCGACATCGTGGTTCTCCAACGTGGAAGCGATTGGAACCGGCTGGGAGAAACGCTGTATCGAAAGGTCTGGCAGACCACCGAATTCGAATCGCAGTTGGGCGATGGCTTCGTGCTGGTCACCGTGGACCGGCCGGAGACCCCGGGAGCGCCGGCACTGGGGTCGACTGATGACCCGGCCGGCATGGCACGGTTCCGTGCTGCCACCGGCCCGGGCGCGGCGCTGCCGGCCAACGAGGTCGCTTCGGTGCGCGCCGAGGGTGGAGCCAACTTCAAGAAGCGCGCCGACGGCACGTGGCTGCTCGACGACCCAAAGGGTGAGCATAATCCGGCGCGCGATACATTGGTGCTGAACCTGCGTGCCGGCAGCGGCGGACAGATCCTGCGGCTCGATTTTTTGCCCGACCCCTCGCTGCCGAATGGCGGTGCCGGCCGCGCTTCCAATGGGAATTTCGCGCTCACAGAAGTGATCGTTGTCAATGGTGACAAGGCGCTGGCCACGACATCTGCGTGGAGCAACTCGCCGGAAGGTGCGGCGGCTGGCGGATTGCTGGTCGATGGCATCGTGGACCAGCCTAAGAAAGCGTGGAATGGCGGCGGACAAACGCGCCAGGCACGCACGATGATGCTGGCGCTCGCCCAGCCGGTAAGGCCTGGCGCTACCCTGAAGATCTCGCTCGTCGGCCGCTCGCAGTGGAACAATCACATCCCGGCCTGCCTGCGTGCCGCGGTGCTCGACGATGCCCGGCTGGCCGCTTCGCTCACTCGTGTCGCGGCGGCCGAAACGTTGGCAACCCGTAATGCCGCTTTCACTTGGTGGGACGGCAACCGCTGCCCACGCGTGGCTCTGGTCGATTCTGAAGGCCGCGGGATCGCCGCGCTAGACACCCCGCGCGGCGATCTGCTGCCGGCGACACTCGCCGCCCAGATCAAGAAGCTGCGCGAAACCCGCATCGCTCGCGACGAATGGCTTGCCAAGGCAGCCAATGCCAAGGGACCGGAGCAAGCGGAACTGTTGCGCAAGTCGCTTGAGGTCCTCGGGGCGGGCAACTGGACCGGCAACGGCCATTGCTACAAGCCGGTCCATGACCAGATCCGCGCGGCCGACCCGCAGGACATCAGTGGGGCCGTGCGTTGGCTCGGCTTCTCCTCCGATCCCAAAGGGGCCGTGCCGTGGGTAAAGCCGACATGGAACGAGGCACTCGATACACAGCGCGGCAAGCGCGCGCTGACCGATGCTGACTATCGGGAAGCCCTCGCCCGCGTGGACAAGGAGCTGGCCGACCCGCGCAACAAGGTGCTCAGCCATGAGAACATCCAGCGCATGATGGTGGCGAAGTTCCGCATCTACAAAAGCTGGAAGGGCCGTGAGGACGAGCGCTTCCGGATCCAGCAGGAGATCGCGGACTTCGACCCGGACACCTTCTGGGGTGTCGGTGCGCGCGGCTACATCGGGATGTATGGCCGCAGCGAAACGCCGTACCTGACCTACGGCTGGAAGCCCGGGCAAGTGAAGGCCGGCACCAATACGTGGAAGATGGCCGACACCGGCTACTTCTTCGCCCACCCGGGCAGCTATAAGGTGGCGCTGACCCACGCGGCCGGGGCATCTATCGTCAAGGTCAAGCGGCTCGCCTTGCTCGAGGGCGACACGGTGCTGGCCGAGGCCAAGCCGGACGCCGACCTCGGGCCGGGGAAAGCCCGCGTTGAAGCGATTCTGGACTTCGCCTCCTGGAATCCGGACCGCCGGTACATCCTCATCGCCGAAATCGAGGCCGCCGCCGGCCAGACCAACAGTTCGGGGCGCTTCTCGGTCGAACCATGGCTGACCGAGCCCGCAGCGGCCGTCACCACCGACCACTTCAAAGTCCGTCGCGAACTGCGGGACAAGCTCACTGCCGCCTTCGAACCGCATCGCAACGAGCTCGACCGTGCGCTTGCCAGCGACACGATTCGCCTTGATCTGGCCCGTCACGAATTGATCCGCCGCTGCGGACCGGAAACCGTCGATCAAATCGCCGCCCGTTCCGGCGGCGCCGAGTTTCTCCAAGCCTTCACCGGCGACGTCGCGTGGTTGGAATCGTTCCTCGCCAACGATGACGCCAAGTGGCCGCAGGCGCTTGAAAACTTGCGCTTCCTTCATCGCAACTGCGGCGACCTCGCCCCGTTGCTCCACCGCACCCTCGCCACCGCGATGGCCCTGGAGGCGGATGGAATGAACCGGTATCGTTTGTTGGATCGCTATAGGGATATCCTGCGAACGCATCGCGAAGGACTGCTCCACGTGTCGTTCGAGAGCCTCGACACCCGCGAGATGCGCTGGGCGATCCCGCTGGCCGGCACCGCCCGCGACTACCGCTTCATGGTGGATACCATGCAGGCCCGGCTGCGCGACTACCTCGGGGCGTGCTGGCGCATCGCCTACATCGACCCGAATGTCTATGGCTACTCGGTGCAGGGCTGGGGCTTCATCGACCCGTGGACCCACCGCGAAGGCACCGGCACCGGTGACCGTCCGTTTCCCATCCACCGCACCGTGGGCGGCGTATGTGGCACGCTTTCGGGCTTCGGTGCCGGGGTGGCCAAGGCCCATGGTGTGATGTCGACCACGGTCGGCCAGCCAGCCCACTGCGCCTATGTCGTTCGCGTCGGCGAGGAATGGCCGACAGGCAACGACGTCTCCGGACCTGAAACCAACGTCGCCTCGGTCTATGAAGGGACCGGCTTCCCGACCATGCACCGGCTCTACGAAGTGGTGCACGGCGACAAGCCGGCATACTTGCGCTCATCCCGCCTGGCGTGGGCAGCGCACGTTTATCTCGATCGCCGCCAACCGCTGGTCCGTGTGATGCCCGGCTTGAAGTACTCCGTCTTCGATTTACCCGGCGGCAAGATCGATAAAATGGCGAAGCTCCAACCGGTGAATTCCGGCACCGCGGACAGTTTCAATCTCTCTGCCGTGCTGCCGGTGAACCCGGTGAATTTCGGCGTCCTCTGGGAGGGCGAGGTGGAGCTGTCCGGCGACGGACCCTTCATGGTCCAAGTCAAAAGCGATGGCGTTTCGCGCCTGACCGTCGGCTCCCAGACCGTCGCGGGCAACCAGCCACTGGTAGAACTGAAACTGCGGGCTGGCGTCCATCCGGTGCGGCTCGAGTATGGTCAGGGGATTGGCAAAAAGTCGCTCGCGGTGAATTGGTCCGGCCCGGCCACGTGGAATGCCGATTGGTCTGGCGGCTACCTGCAGGCGATCACCGCCCAGCCGCTCCACTACCCGCTGCTGCTCGAGACGATCAAGGCCTTCGAAAACGCCAGCGACTTGCCGAAAGGCACCTGGCAGAAATTGATCGCCCAGATTGCCCGCGCCTATGCGCCCTATCACGAAGCCGCTTGGGCCTTGGTCAACCGATGCTACGGGAAAGTCGCGCCGACGCTGACGCCCGCCGAGCGCCTGGCGTTGCTGCTTGAATGCCATCGTCAGATTACCCAGGCCAAGGCACCGAAGTTCATGGGCTACAACCTGGCTCGTGTACTCAACACCCAGGCCGCCTCGCTGGGCGACCCCGCGCTTGAGTCCGCCTTCCTGGAAGAGCTGCTAGGCATTCATTTCTCCGAGAACCCGGCGACCAGCCGGGTCTTCGGCGATGTCCTCAACTGGGGGCGCACCCGCTTCGCTGCCAAGCCGGAAATGGCTGCCGCTTTTGCCAAATCGGTCGGCTCATTCTTTGCCGCGAGCGGCGGCAGCCTGGGGGCCGACCGAATGCGCCAGCAGATCACCGCCGGGATCCGCGCTGCCTCCACCGCCGGCGACCTCTCCTCATGGCGACTCTGGACCGAGATGGCCGACCGCTTCCTGCCACCGCTCGAGCCCGGCTACGTCCATCTCACTGCCGCCCAAGCCAAGGCCGCGCCGAAACTGCCGCTTTCCGGTAGCCTGCTGTCGAAGGACGGACTCCTTCAAACCAGCAGCTCCTCCAAACATGACCGCCCGCTATCGTATGGGGCAGTGCTGGATGGCAGCGCTCCCGGATGGTTTGACACCAACGCGGAAGAAAAGCCGTGGGCGCAAGTGATGCTCGCCGGCGAGGCGGAGATCACCGCGATCGTCGCGGTGAACCGCTATGAGTACGCGCAGGACAAAGACGAGTTCCAGTGGGCCGCGCCCTTCAAGGTGTTGGTCTCTACGGACGGCAAGACGTGGACCGAGGCCGCCACCCGCACCACCGCCGAGGCGGTGATGCGGGTCGACCTCTCCGGCAAGCCCCGCGCCCGCTACGTCCGCCTCGAACGCCAGGCCCCATCGGGCACCTCAAAGCCGCCGGGCCGCTTCCACCTCCGCAACTTCCTCGTCTACGGTCGCAAGTTGTACTGAGGGCGCCATGTGAGCCGCAGGCGGCGCGCATCGATCAACTGGTTAATGCAGCGCTTCGGCATGTAGCAGCTTTGGACCTTCGATCAAAGGCTTGAACGAACAAAGCGTTCCTTGCAGCTGACGAAATATGAATCGGGAATGAGTTCATGGATCGGTGGTGCTTGAGGTTGAGTTTTCAGTTTGCGGGCGGGCTCTATCTCAAAGTGGACCCATGCGTGGCAGGCCAGATGAGAGCTTGCAGTCGCTCTCCACTCATTCAACCCTTTCGAACTCACCCGGCTTCCAGGTCTTGTCGAACCACGGCTCCAGCGGGCCATAGAGCCGGAAGAGGACGTTCCAGCCCTTGCCGGGGACAGTTTGCACCCAGTTGGATTCATGCCCGGCCGGGGCGCTGGGGCCGAACCAGACATCGACTGACCCATCGGGGTTGGTCACGACCCCCTTGTCTGTGCTATTGACACTCGGAAACGGCTGGTCGGTTTGCAGCATCGAGCGGGTCTGATTGTCATACACGGTGAATGACCAGAAATCCTTCATGGGGATGTTAGGCGGCAGGTGGATCTTGTAGGTCTTGCTACCCTCGAGCCCCTTGCCCTCTGAGTCAGTGGTCGCAGCGGCGTACTGGGATCCGATGCCGACCATCTTCATCGCCATGGCAGGAGTGATTCCGGTGGCGTAGTAATGCATCAGCACTCGGGCATCGAGGTGTCGCACCCCGGGTTGGGAAAGGAAGTCGTAGCTGCCGCCGGGCATGTTCGAGAACCATGCACTATTGGGATAGTAGTAAGCCTCCTTCATGCGCGGACGGAATGTAAGGGCACGCGCCGTCACATTCCCGACCGCGACGGCATCGGTCAGAATCCTTTTCATCCGCTCGTCGGGTGCGAAAGGCTTGCCTTTCTCGATTCCGATGGATGCCAGCAAGCCCAGGGTTTCAGGATCGAGAGCCTCGGCAGGTTCCTCTTGGACGATCTCGTTCACCTCCTCGTAGAAGTGGAAGTTATTCGCATGCACGGTGTTATTCGGGACGCCGGACATGTTGGTGAATTTCGACGCCGGCGGATTGGCCGCCTGCGAGAGCGGATAGATCTTCAGGTGCTTCTTGATGCTGGCCACGGCGGGCTTTGGATCTCCGTTGATCAGAAAGCCCCGTCCTGCCATCCAGAGACCGAACGTGTTCGGACGCATCACGAAGTAACCTTCCGGGACGTCGCCCTTGTAGCCGGGCGGGAGGAACAGGAATTTGCCGCCCTTGCCCTTGTCCGGGCCGGCATTTCCGAAATCGCAGACGTAGCGGAACCAGTGGTCGTCCACGAGACCCAGGGTATTCGGAGGGGTCTCCATCACGATGGGGCCATTCTTGGTGTCGAGCCAGCTCATGTAGTAGACCACCGTGGTATTCGCGGTCAGCCATAGCGCCTTGGAGTTCATCATCTCCTCGAAAATGATCACGCCGCCGTCCATGCCACCGTGCTCCCGTAGCGCGGGACGAAACGCGGTAACCGCCGCGCCTGGCATGGCGTTCAGGAAAGCCTGGACACCGCGTTGGAAATCGAGGTTGTCGTAGACCTTTTGCGTGGTGGCGTCGTCCGGGAAGCCGTCGGAAAGATGGAGAGTCCCGATGCTGGTCTCCACGCTGTCCGGCGTGGTGATCTCGGGTGGGATCTCCGTGGTCATTTTTAGTTTCGGCGCGGTCTCCGCTGGAAGGAGAGGGGCCGCAAGCGCGGTTGTAACGAGCCCGGCAACGAGGTTTCGGATGCGATTGGTTTTCATGGTCGTTTCTTCGAGTGTCTGCCTATTTCACCGGTTCGATCTCGCCGGGGCGCCAGGTCTTTTCGAACCAAGGTTCGAGAGGGCCGTAGAGGCGAAGGATGGTGTACCAGCCCTTGTGCGGCACGGTCTGGATCCAGTTCGATTCCTTCCCCGCCGGAGCTGTGGGACCGAAGTTAAGCTCCACGGAACCATCGGCGTTAGCGACCAGTTGGTCCCGCTTGTTGTTCTTGCTCGGGAAGGTCTGGGACGTCTGGAGTTCCGAGCGCGTCTGTGGGTCGTAGAGAACGACGGACCAGAAGTCCTTCGCGGGCACGTTGGCAGGGATGTTCAGCCGGTAGTGCTTGCTTCCGTCCAGGTAGCTTCCCTCCGTGTCCTGCTCGGTGTAGGCGTACTGCGAACCGACTCCCGGGATCTTCAGTACCATTGCCGGGGTGTTCACGGTGGCCTGATAGAAGAACAGGGTGCGAGCATCGAGATTCCGCCCGCCCACTCCACCTTCGCTCAACCATTGATAGTCGCCGCCGACGAATGCCGCCTTCCACCGACTATTCTCATAGTAGTAGGCTTCCCGGTCGCGGGTTTCAAAAATGAGCGCCCGCGCCGTCGCATTGCCCACCGCCACGGCTTCGGTCAGGATTGTCTTCATGCGGGCGTCCGGCTTGAAGGGCTTGTCCTTGCGGATGCCGATGCTGCTGGCCAGGCCCCGCAACTCAGGGTCGATGAATTCAATGGGCTCCCTGGCGATCACATGAGCCAGCTCCTCATAAAACTCGAAGTTATTCGCGTGGACGGTATTGAAAGCCTTTCGTGACCCGTTGATGAACTCCATGGCTGGCGGGCTGCCGGCCTGGGAAAGTGGGTAGACCTTCAGTCCCTCCCTGAAGTTCCTGGCTGCAGCATCGGGTTTGCCATCGACCAGGAAGCCCCGCAGGATCAGCCAGTTCACGTAGGAAGGCGAGCGGGCCTCGTGGTAGCCGCTTGGGACTTCGCCCTTGTATCCCGGAGGAAGGATCAGGTACTTGCCGCCTTTTCCCCGGTCGGGGCCCGGTGCGCCCATGTCCACCACGAAGCGGAAGTAGGCGTCATTCACCGTGCCTGGTCCGCATCCTGGCGGGATCTCGACGACCGTCGGGCCGTCTTTCTCCAGATCGAGGATCACCGACGCGTATACCGTGTCGGTATTGCCGGTGAGAAGTAACGGGCTCGAGTCGAGCAGCTCCTCGAACATCAAGCACTGGTTCGGCTTCGTCGCACCCTGTTCCACCATGCCCCGGCGTATCCCCTCAATCGAAGCCGCCGGGACGAAGTTCAGGAAGGCCTCCACGCCCCGCATGAAATCCAGGTTGTCATAGACTCTACGAGTGGTGTCCTTGCTGGGAAGGCCATCGAAGAACTTGAGCGTTCCGATCCGCGTTTCCACGGTATCGGGCGTCATGATCTGCTCGGGGATCTTGTGGTTGTAGCCCGGCGTTTTCTGTGCCCACACGGACGATGGTCCCAAGGTGAGCGCGAGGAATAGAGTGGTGGTCTTCATGAAAAGGAATTTTTCTTGGAATAGTGCTCGTGATCGAGGCTTGGGAGTTACGGTGCTGCCGGGAAGATGTTCTTCCAGTCGTCCTTCATGTTCACGACGGTCCAGCCTTTCGCGGCGGCTTCGTCGAGGCCCTTGTCGAGCTTCTGGTCGGGGTCGTGGCGGTCGTAGGCAAATTCACGCACAGCGTCGGTGTGGTGGACGTAGAGAGCGAAGCGGGGACCGCTACCGGCCCCCGTCCATTGGAGCATTTGCAGGTCGCCGTCGGAGTTGCCAAAGGCGGCGATGGGGCGACGGCCGATGTAAGTCTGGATGCCTATCGGCTTGCCTTCCTTGTCGTCGTTGAAATTAAGCGCGGGTAGCTTGATCAACGCCGGCTTGCCATCCTTCATCTCGAACTGAAGCTTGCCGCTGCTGCCGACGACCTGCTCAGGCGGAATGCCATAGGTCTTTTCCGCAAAAGCGCGCATGAACTCCACGCCACCGCCGGAAACGATGAAGGTCTTGAATCCGTTCGCACGCAGGTAGGCGAGCAGTTCGAGCATTGGCTGATAGACCATCCCGGTGAAAAGCCGCTTGGTCGCGGGATGCTTGGCGGTAGCGATCCAATCCTTCACGATTTTCTCGAACTCCTCCGTGGTCATGCCGGCATGGGTGGCCGCAAGCATTTCGAGCAAAGCGGGTTCGCCACCCGAAAGCGAACCCTGCAAATCGCCCTTGAGCAACGAGGCGAAGGGTTCCCTGTCCTTCCATTCGGGATGTTGCGGCGCGAGCGCTCTCACCCGGTCGAGGATGAAGAATATTTGAACGGGCAGCGGCTTCTCACACCAAAGCGTGCCATCGTTATCAAAGGTGGCGATGCGCTCGGCGGGTGGGACGAAATCGGCCGAACCTTCCTTTGTCACTTTCCCGACGAAAGCGACGATGGCATGCTTGGGCGCGGTATCGTTCCACGAGGGTAGCGGATCCTGAGCTTGCGCCCCGGCAAGCCCGGCGATGGCAGTCGCCAGCAAGGCAAACCTGCTGCGGATGGTTTTCATGCGTTTCTCTGGATTTGCGTTTGCTGCCGAGGCTGCGGGCCGCTTCGGACGAGGCGACCCGCGAGCGAATCCTCACCTTGTCACTTCACGTAATGGATCGTGCTCTTGCCGAGCTTGCCGTTGAAGGGGAAGGGCGCCTTGTCGAAGTAGTCGAGCGAGACGGGCGAGCCGAGGTCGCTACCGAGGTCGAGGCAGTCGTTCGCGGTGAAGGCGAGCGGGGCGGTCGTCGGCACTTTCCCGGTCGCCACTTCCTTGCCGTTCACCTTCAGGATGATTTCCGCCGCCGCACCGGGATGTGGGGAGGCAAGCTTCGTTTCCACTTCGATCTTGGCCTTGCCGGCGGCCAACTTTTCCTTCGCCTTGATCTGGGTGCGCTCGATTTCGAAGAGGTTGTACTCGTAGCTGAGGATCCCGTCCTTCACGTAACAGGTGAGGCCTCCGGAGAATGCGCCGAGGGCGTAGAGCACGCCGTTCGCGTCCGCCGGGACATCGACTTCGAGGGTCACGACGTTGTTGAACTTGCCGATCTTCGGTGCGGCGAATTCCGGCATCCGCGAGACAGGACCAGTAAAGGTCCAGTCGCTGTAGGGGGTGGCGGGACCGTCCTCGGGATGTACCATTGTCCACAGACCGCCGCCGATGGGCAGGTTCAGGTTCTTCGCGGATTCGGCGAGGAATAGCGACTTCATGGCGGACAGCTTGTCCGGCATCCTGGCGGCGAGGTCGTTGGCTTGGCTCCAATCCTCGTCCAAGTTGTAGAGTTCCCAGGTGTCTTTCTCCGGGTCCCACTTGCTGATATCGGGACGTCCCGGCAGCCAGGGCGTGCGAGGGCCGAAGGTGCAGGCGAACCAGCCTTCGTGATAGATCCCGCGGCTCCCCATGATGTCGAAGAACTGGGTGGGCTTGTGACCCTTTGCCTTCGGATCGGCGAAGGTGTAGGTCATGCTGATTCCGTCGATCGGTCCTTGCGGGACGCCGTTCACCACCTGGGGCGGGGTGATCTTGAGCACGTCATAGATCGTCGGAACGATGTCGTTGACGTGGTGGAACTGCGCGCGGGGCGTGTCGTCGTGCTTGATGTGCTTTGGCCAGGAAACTGCCATCGGCTGCCGGATGCCTCCGAAGTGGGCACCCACGAGTTTGGTGGATCTATAGGGTGTGCTACCCGCCCAGGCCCAGCCGGCATGGTACATGTTATCGGCTTTCGGTGAGCCCAGGACGTCGAGGCCCCCGAGATCAACCATGGCCTTGATGTGCTGCTCGATCTTGGTTGGGATGCCATTCTGAGCGAGAAGCTCGGAGAGGCTGCCATTCTGGCCTTCGGCGGAGGAACCGTTGTCACCCCAGATGTAGAAGATCAAAGTGTTCTCCAGTTTGCCCTGCTTCTCGATCTCATCGATGACGCGGCCAGCGTTGTAGTCGGCATGCGCCGCGAAGCCTGCGAAGACTTCCATGAGCCGGCGTTGAAAGGGCTTCTCGTTCTCCGGGATGTCATCCCAAGCCGCCATCGTTGGGGCACGGGGGGTGAGTTCGGTATTCTCCGGGATCCAGCCCAGTGCCTTTTGCCGCGCGAAGGTGCGCTCGCGATATTTGTCCCAGCCGTCGTCAAACTTGCCCTTGTACTTGTCCACCCACTCCTTCATGATGTGGTGCGGGCCATGCGCGGCGCCGGGTGCCCAATACATGAAGAACGGCTTGTCCGGCGCAAACGCCTGCTGTTCGCGCAACCAGTTGATCGCATCTTCAGCGATGTCCTCGGAGAGATGGTAGCCATCCTCGGGGGTCTTGGTCGGATGAACGATGGTGGTGTTACGTACCAGATTCGGCTCGTACTGCGATGCCTCACCCGCGAGGAATCCATAAAAGTATTCAAAGCCGTACCCCGTAGGCCAGTAATCGAATGGCCCAGCCGCGGTGGTTTGCTCCGCAGGGGTATTGTGCCACTTGCCCCAGGCACCGGTCTTGTAACCGTAGGCCTTCAGCACTTCCGCGCCGGTCGCCGAGGACTTGGGAATGGTGCCTGAGAACCCATCCCAGTCGTTGGAGAGTTCACAGATCTGGCCGTTCCCGATGCGCGTGTGATTGCGTCCGGTCAACAGCGAACCGCGCGTCGGCGAGCACATCGCGGTGGAGTGGAAGCGATTGAAGGAGATGCCCGCCTTGTGCACGCGATCAAGGGTCGGGGTCTGGACCTCGCCGCCATAGGTAGATGGCAGGCCTGGGCCTGCGTCATCCATCAGGATGATGAGGATGTTGGGAGCGTCCTTGGGTAGCCGGGCAGGGGCGATCCGCTTTTTATAGATCGAGTCCTGCATGGAGAGACCCGCGGTGGAAGCCGTGGGCGTGGGCGGGAAGGGCAGTATTTCCTGCGCAACCGACGCGGGAGAAAAGACCGCTCCCAAGGCGATCGCCACGGATCTTGAAATGATGGTGGTGTCCATAATGGTTGGGTTGATAGAGGGGAGTCAGGCTGTGGGGGTGAGTGGAGCGCCTGCTAGATGACGTGGAACAGGGTAGGGCTACACGAGGCGGTGGAGTCGGCCTGGCGGGGTTTCTGGTCTCCGCGTTGTCATGGGCGGTAAGGAGAATCAGCGGCAAAAAGCGGATGCGGCAGGAAGCGAGTTGGATCTTGAGATCCAGCCCATTGGTGCCCGGCATCGTCGCAGAGGCTGCAATGCAGCCCCTCTAGGAACCTGACCGCGGCGAGGAAGGACTTGGCGGAAAATCGTAGGCTTCTAAGTCGAGGCTGTTAGAGATCCTCGCCCGAACCAAAGCGGGGCATGTGCAGGTTTTCTGATTGTTGTTAAAGATCGTGGTTCGCCGGAGAGGCAAGTATCTACGATGGGCTGAAGGGGTCGCGTCCGCCATTGCACCTTCGTTCAACGGAGCGAAGAAATTCTCTTAAGCGAAGTTGAAGACTAAATGGATTCCACTGGAGTGGGGGAGGGGCAACAAGCGTGCAGCCACTGCACCGGAGGAAACTTAAGCCGCCGGTCAGCAGGCTGGTTATTCCGGAAATCACTCGTTAACCTTGAGTCGGGCGAACAGCTTTCCACCGGCCGCCAAGGCACGCGGGATGGACACCGTGATTTCATCCGGCGCAGCGCCATTTTCGGTCACCTCGACGACGATGCCGTCGGCATCGGGCACGGAGCTGGAAGCATCGAGAATGACATCACTCCAACCGGTGAGATCCGACCCCCACTGGACCAACTCGGTGCCCGCGTGGGCCTCGGCGTCGTCGCGGCGCTTGAAGCTGAGCACCACGTGCGTGGCATTTACGGTCGTGAGCGGGAGAATAGAGCCGTCCACGGCCATTGGATTGCTGTCGAGGTAGAACTCGAGCAAGTTGCCCGTGCCATCGTGGTCGGGATCGTCGCTGGAACCGTCGAGGCCGTGGGCACCGGCCCATACGAGGTAGGGATCTACAACAAGCGCACCCGTGGCTGCCACCGAGATGGTGCCGGAGGTCGCCAAGTTGCTGGTGTTCCAGAGGAGGCCCTCGCCAAGAGTCGGGAGGGAAACCGTGGTGAAGCTGCCGCTGCGGGTGGTAGCGCTGAAGAGTTGGAACGAATCGCCCGCCTGCAGCGCGTCCCCACCGACGTTGGAGACCTGCAGCGTGCCGCCATAAGTGACGGTGGTGATGCCGCTGATCTTGTCGTTCGAGAGCGTGCTGCCGGTGCGGCCGATTTCCATCGAGGAAGTGCCGGACAAGGCGAGTGACTTGCTCGACAGCGTGAGGGTGCCGGTGTCATCCACTCCCGGGGCCAGGGTGCCGCCGCTCTGTACCGTGACTGCTCCGCCAAGTATGCCGGTGCCGCCCAGCGTGCCGCCGCTTTGCACAGTGGTGGTGGTGTTGGCGAGCGAGCCCGTCAGGACCAAGGTGCCGCCGCTGACGGTGGTGGCTCCGGTATAGGTGTTCGCTCCGCTGAGGGTCAGAGTGCCCGTGCCGGCTTTGGTCACGATTACCGCGCCGGCCGCGGCCAGGGCGGTTTGAGAGATGACGCCGGAAAAGTTTCCGCTGGCAATGCTAAGCGTCGCATTGGTGGCTGCCGCATTCTTGGTGATCGTCCCGTTTCCATTCAGCGCACCCACGTAGGTGGTGGTGTTTGTCAGGAGGGTGACATAGCCCCCGGAGGCGATGGTGACATTGTTGCTGTTGGCACTCGTCAACGTGCCGTTGAACAGCCCGAGGTTCCCACCGCCGAGAACTTCGATACTGCCGGTGAAGTTGTCGAAGGCAGTGGTGCTGGTGCCGAAGCTGGTGCGGTGGAAGGGACTGGTGGTAACGGGCCCGGGACTGGTGTCGATCTGCAGGATACCTGCCCCGCTAAGCCCGCCGTTGATGACCGTGGACCCTGCCGAGCCACTGGAGCGAACGGTTCGCAGGGTGCCCCCCACATTGATTGTCCCCGTGTTGAGCGTCAGGTTGCCATTGAGTATCAGGTCGAGTGTGCCGGTGCTGCCGGAGGGCACGGCCAGCGTATTGCCGGATCCCAAAGCGCCGATGTGGGCGATGGCCAAGGTGCCGTCTGTGATCGTGGTGCCGCCGGTGTAGGTATTGGCCGCGCCGAGGACCAAAGTGCCCGGACCCGTCTTGATCAGACCATCGTTCCCCGCCAGGACGGCACCAAGGGTGGCGGTCTGGTTTAGGACGGTGATCAATGGGCTGCCGGTGGTGACGTCGAGCGTGAGTGGGCCTGCACTGCCGGTGTTGAGGATCCAATCGTGTGACGCCGTGGTATCGCCGAAGGTCAAATGGCCGACCGTGCGCGCGCCATCGAGCGTTACAGTGGCGTTAGCCGCCAAGTCCAGCGTGGCGAAGTTCGCGATCTTGTCGGCACCGCTGGCAATGACACCCCCATTCCAGTTGCCGGTAGTGGTCCAAGAACCACCCGCCGGATTCGACCAGGCGATGCCGGTGACCATGATCTGCAGGGTAGCGGTCGTGGAGGCGTTGGAAGCATCCGTCACCCGCATGACAAAGCTGTTGAGTCCGCAATCGCTGTCCATCGGCGTGCCCGAGAGCGCGCCATTGGAGGCCACACTCAGCCACGACGGTCCGCTGACTCTGGAGAAGGTGAACGTGTCATCCTCATCCACATCGCCGGCGTCTCCCGCGATGCTGCCACTATAGGCGACGTAGCAGATGCTTTCCAATTTCGTGAAGGGATCGGCGGCGAAGGTCGGCGCGTCGTTGGTGTTGGACACGTTGACGGTCAGGGGTGCTTCGGCTTCGCCGGTCGTCGTGTCCCGCACGCGGAGCACAAAGTGGTTCGCCCCCACATCCCCATTCAGCGGGATGCCGCTGAGGGTGCCATCCGAGGCAACGCTCAGCCAGGCCGGACCGGAGACCTTGCTGAAGGTCAGCACACCCGGCGAGTCAATGTCGCTGGCATCCCCAGCCACCGAACCGCTGAACGCGGAGTCTTCCGCAGCGCTGTCCTCCGCCAGTGGCCCGAAGACGGGATCATCGTTGTCCGGAGCAACGGTGACTGTCACCGTCGCCACTGCGGTCCCGCCGCGCGTGTCGGTGAGCGTGTAAGTGAATTCGTCCATCCCGAACCAATTCGTTTCGGGCGTGTAACGGATCTGGTGCTCCTCAATGGTCACCACCCCATGCTCCCCTTGGGTCACCGATTCAATCTCAAGGAAAGTCGAGTCGAAATCGGTATCGTTATCAAGAACGCTCAACAATGTGGACTCGTCTTCCAGAATTGCGAAGGTGTCGTTTCCCGCAACCGGCACGCGATTGACCGCAATCGTGCCATTCGCCAGAAGGCCGGTCGTGTCCCATACGAGCCCCTCATCCAGCGTCGGCAGGGTGAAGGTGCTGAAGTTGCCGGAGTAGCTGGTGGCGGAGAACAGGACGAACGAACTGCCCGCGGAAAGCGCCTCCGTATCCAGTTGGCTCACCGTCAGGTGCCCGCCATAGGTCATGCTGGTGATGCCCGCGATCTTGTCGTTCGAAACGACTGAGGCATTCTGGGTGACTTCCATCACGGTTGTGCCGGACAGGGTGAGGGCCTTGCTGGCCAACGTGAGCGTGCCGATGCCGTCCACGCCCGGGGCGATCGTGCCACCGCCCTGCACCGTCACCGCGCCGCCGAGCGTGCCGGTTCCTGCGAGCGTGCCGGTTTCTACGGTGGTGACCGTCGGTGCCAGTGAACCGGTGATGATCAAAATGCCGCCGCGGACCGTGGTGGTGGTGGTGTAGGTATTCGCGCCGCTCAGGGTGAGCGTGCCGACGCCGGATTTGACCAGCGACACGCCGCCGGTACCCCCAATCAGGTTCTGCGCGATGACGCCGGAGAAATTCCCGCTGGCAACGTCCAGAATTGCCGTGCCGCCCGCGTTCTTGGTGATCGAGCCATTGCCGGTCAAGTTGTCGATCACAGTAGTGAGCCCATCCACAAGGCTGAGGTAACCACCGGAGTCAATGTTCACGTCCTGACCGGTGAGAGTGCCAGGAGAGAGAAACAGGTTTCCGCCATTCAAAACATGGATGTTCCCGGTGAATCCGGCATACGCCGTCGGGCTGGCAAAAGTGCAGCGACCTTGAAGACCGGAAGTGGAAATCGGAACCGCACCGGCTTGGGTATTTCCCACTTCAAGAGTTCCGGACCCTGTCAGTGCCCGGGAAAAATTGGTCGCGCCATTGCTTCCGGCGGAGCGCGTGACGCGCAGCGTGCCGTCCAGCGTGATCGCGCCGGTGCCGAGCGTCAGTGTGTTGTTCGGCACGCCGCTGCCGACGACATCGACAATGGCGCTGTCGTCCGCCGCCACCGTCAGGGTGTTGGCCAGCGTCGGCGACCCGGAGATGTAGTTCACACGCAGAGTACTCCCATTGCCGAGAGTCACGCCGCTGTTCCCCAGCGCCCCGACATTGCCAATCGCAAGAATGCCTTCGGAGATCGTCGTGCCGCCGGTATAAGTATTGGCGCTGGAGAGAACCAGCGTCCCTGGTCCCGCTTTGGTCAAGCCGTCATTGCCTGCCATGGCCGCGCTGAGGGTCGCTGTTTGGTTGAGGACCTTGATCAGCGGCCTGCCGCTGGCAACGTCGAGCGTGAGCGGACCGCCGCTGCCGGTGTTGACGATCCAGTTGTGGGATGGCGTGGTATCGCCGAAAGTCAGATGGCCGATCGTACGGGCGCCGTTGAGGGAAACGGTGGTATCCGCAGTCAGGTCCAGCGTCGCGAAATTCGCGATTTTGTTCGCCCCGCTCGCGACGATTTCGCCATTCCAGTTACCTGCGGTGGGCCACGAACCGCCCGCCCTGTTCGACCAGGCGATACCCGTTACCTTGATTTGTAGCGCAGCCGTCGTTGTCGCACTATCGCTGTCGGTCACCCGCACCACGAAGCTGTTGAGTCCGGAATCGCTGTCCGCAGGGGTTCCTGACAGGGTGCCGTCGGAAGCGACGCTCAACCATGCCGGACCGCTGACCTTCGAATACATCAGCGTGTCCCCTACATCCATGTCCGTAGCCTCACCATTGAGGCTGTCACTGTAGGCAACCAGGCAAAGGGCGTCCGCCTTGAGGATCGGATCGGCCGTGAAAACGGGAGCGTCGTTGGCATTGGCCACCGCGATATTGAGCGTGGCCGTTCCGAAGGTCCCCCACACATCGGTGACCTTTACGGCGAATGCGTTCGCGCCAACGTCTTCATTGGACGGAGTTCCAGAAAGCGCGCCGTTCGAGGCGACGTTCAGCCACGCCGGACCGGAGACCTTGGAAAAGGTGCGTGCATCGCCATTCGCATCGGTCGCATGGCTGGAGAGGGATGCTGAGTAACCGCTGTCCTCGGTGGCACCGTTCCCGTTGACCGGATTGGAGGTGAAGACGGGCGCTGCATTGCCGATGATCGAAATGTTCAGCACTGCCGTGTCGGTCTGGCCGGTGTTGTCGGTTACTTGCACGGTGAAGGAGTTCACCCCGACGTTGGCCCCGGTCGGCGTGCCGCCCAACGTGCCATCGGCAGCCACCGTCATCCACGCGGGCCCGCTCACCTTGCTGTAACTCAGAGTCGTGCCAGCATCCGGGTCCGTGGCGCTGCCCGCCAAGGTGCCCACATAGGGGCCGTCCGCCCCCCAGGTCACGCCTGAGGCCGGGTCATTGGTGAAGGATGGCGCGGTGTAGCCCGGATAGGAATTGTAGAGAGCCAGTACCTCGCCGTCGGTCATCGGCGCGCTGTGGATCCGGAGATCATCCATGCGGCCAGCCCACAAACTGGTCGTGGTCCCGGAAGTGACACCAATCAACGTCGATGAACTGTTCTGGGGAATGCTCAGCGTAGTGTTACCTGTGGTCTTCAGAATGCCGTTGACGTAGAATCTCACACCACCCGCGGTGTTGGGCTTGAAGGAAACGGCAACGTGCTGCCATTGGTTGGCCACCAGCACCCCGCTCCCGGTATCACTGTTGATCCCCGATATCCCGAACAGAAGCCCGGTGCCGTTGGTCCTGAAGCTGTAGCTGCCCGTCTGGGTGATGAGGGTGCGCTGGCCGCTGAGACTGGTGGGGTAAATCCACAGACTCAGGGTGACACCCAAACTGGTATTCACCGCCGCAGCTCTCGCATAAGGTACGGTAGTGGTTGATCCACTCAGGAAAAGGCTGGAGGAACCCACACGGGAAGCTCCCCAGGCGGCGGTGTTCTCCAGCGTGAGATCATGCTCGGTTCCCGACGAATCGATCGAGGTCGTGCCGGTTCCCTCATCTACCTTCCAATGCGCCGCGAGGTATTGATTGACCGGGATAGTAAGCACGGTGGCATCGCTCAAACCCGTAGGATCATTGACGCGAACCGTGAACGAATTCGTGCCAACATCCGATGAAGCGGGAGTGCCACTCAGGGTCCCATCCGCGGCAACCGTGAGCCATGCCGGCCCACTGACCTTAGTGAAGGTGAACGTGGTGCTGGGATCTACATCGGTGGCGGAGCCCGCGAGCGTATCGTGGTAGGCCACGTCGGCCACAGCGGGCGAACGGGTCAGCGTGGTGGGAATGACCGGCGCGGTGTAAGTCGGGTAGGAACCTGCCATTGTCAGGATTTCCTCTTTGCTCAGGATCGAGCCATACACGCGGATGTCATCGAGTCCGCCGTCGAAGTCGTCATTGACCCAGTCGGACGATTTTCCAATCAGCGTGGGATGAGTGCTCTGATTGAAGGTTCCCGCCGGCCGTGTCACCCGCAGTGCTCCATCGATGTAGAACTTGATGCCTTCGGGGTCGTTCGGCTGATAGGTCACGACCACATGCCTCCATTGGTTGGAGTTGATGCCCAAGTTTCCCGAGTTTTGGTTGACGGCCGAAGGGATCCCCAGTTCCAGAGTATTTCCGACAAGCTTGAACGCGTAGCTGCCCTTCTGCGAAATGATCGTGTCCTTGCCCGAGCGCGTGGCCGGGTTGATCCACGCCGCGATGGTGAAGCCACCGGTAGTGCTGAGGAAGGGTGCCTGCACATATTGGCCGGAGCCGCCCACGACGCCGAGGGAGGAAGCGCCTTCCCGGCTTGGCACCTTCCAAGTGGCTCCGCTGAGAGCGGCGGTCTTGCCATTGCCGGAAGAATCCGCGGCCGTCGTGCCGCTGCCTTCGTCGAAATGCCAGCGCGCTCGCAATTGGGAGGATACCACCGTGAGATTCACTATGAGGTCGGAGGATCCGTGGCTGTTGCTCATCTGGATCACCGCGATGGTGGATCCGAGGTCAGACGTCCCGGGAGTGCCGGTCAGTTCGCCATTCGCATCGACGCTCAACCAGGCCGGTCCGCTGACCTTTGAAAATGCCGGAGCACCTCCCGTTCCGGTCCAAATCGAGGACCACAGCGATCTTTTGATCCCGAGGTCCGTATGGACCGTGAAGGCGATCGAGGACTCCAGGAATCTCGGCGGGTTCCCGGGGATCACGTAGCGTGCCTGGATATCAGAGTCGGACAGCGCCCGCGAATAAATCCGCGTGTTGCTCAAGCAGTGCCGGTCCTTCTGGCCTCCGCCCAATGTGAGGGCGCGGCGGCCGTCGAAGATGACATCCCCGGGTGAGAAGGCGTTGCTCTGGGTGGCGACCCGGACACCGTCGAGGTAAATCCGGACTTCATTCAAGGTCCGGTCAAACACGCTCGCGACATGGTACCAGCGGCCGGGGATAAAGTCCCGAACCGAAGAATCGAGATTCTTCTTCGGAGCGGACGCATTGAAAGGATGCCAATAAGTCCTCAAACGGTAGCCACCGCCTGACGGATAGACATACATGTTCCAGCCGTAGTTCTGCTCACCACCCCAGGATTTGGAAGCGATGGTCGCGTTCCCGAGAGCATAGTCATCACAGCGATACCAAGTCTCGAAGGTGTAGTTCCCATCCAGGATGTCGAAGCCGCAGCCGTTCTTGTTGATCGAACTTTCGAACGGAGTGCCGGTATCCAGCGTCAGATCGGTGGGCGTCACCTTGCCGGTCCCCACCCGGATACCGCCATAGCCGGACTCATCATTGCCGGATTCCGTCGACACGGTTCCCGGAGAAAAGACGCCCCGCCCCAGCGGGGCCGGGACTGAGTCATTTGCGAAATTCCCGTTGAGAATGCTGGCATCCGTGGTGGCATGGGCGCCGGTAACGTTGTTTTTGGCGAAGATGCCGTGGTCCTCGTCGAACTTATACTCGGCCATCAGATCGTTATTCACCACCTCGATGTGGACGAGTTCCTTCGTCTTCAGATGCATGGTGGAGCTGTCCTCCGCCGAGTAGGCGATCATGTCCTTTCCGACAAAGCCGCTGGCAGGCACATAGCGCAGGCTTCCATCCGTGTTCCGGGTTACGGTGCCGCCCTGCCGGGTGGTAGGCGTCCAATCGGAAACGATCAGAGTATCGCCATTCGAATCCCAGTCATTGGCCAGCACGTCGATATCCTGCGGCGTGTCCATCGTGACACGGGCGGCGTCCACATGAGTGTAGGGATGGAGCGGATCGAGATAATCCAGGGCCTTCGGAAACCATCCCGCATCGATGTAGTTTTTCCGAGAGCCAAGCATCCTCTGGGAGGTGATGGGGCCGATGGAGGGCCAGTTGCCCCCTTGGGTATCCCCCTGATACCCCAAGTGGGAGGCGTTCCAATTGTGGGTGTTTTCGTGGTAGAGGACACCATACCCGACCCCCACGCCATGGCCCATTACGCTGTTGGAACTGTTCCCCTCCGAGACCCACAAGCAATCCCAGCGGGAGGGCGTCAACAACGGTTGCTGATTCCATGCGGAGAGTGTCGAACCTCCCGGAAAGCTATCCTTGCGGACCACCACCGTGGTAACATTCAGACGGGTCAGGCAACTTCGCAGCAGCATCTGCTCGTAGATCATGGCATTGCGCTCGAAGGCAAGCAGGGTGTCTTCGACATGCTGACCCGCGCCATTGTAGGCGACAACCAGCAGGTCCGCCCCGAGATCATACTCGACGATATCGCCATAGTTGACCGCGACCGCGGGAGTTCCGACGGGATGCGAGGTGCCGGTTGGAACTTTCGGCCCCAAGAGCGGGGGCCCGGTGCTACCGGCGCGCGGTGCGGCGATTGTCTGGGACGGCATTGTCGCTGGACTCAGCGGAGTGACCAGTTGCGAGCTGACATCGACTGACACGGTCCACCTCAGATTCTGGGAATATTCCAAGTCATAACAATAGGCATACAAGTTGTTGTGCGAATCGATTCCAGCGAGCACGATTGCGTTCGAGTTTCCCTCGATGGTTCCGCGGAAGGACCGGACCTCAGGGTCCGTGGTCATCTCCACATAGCCGTTGGCGGAATCCCAGGTCAGAAGTTTGAAATCGGAGCTACGGACAGAGCGTCTGTGGAGATGGAGAGTCTGGGCCTGACCCTCAACCGTCACGACAAGTTTCACGTCATCCGGCATCGGCGCGGCGTTCACCGCCATTCCGCCACAAGCCAGGACGCCGACCAAGCCCGCCCAGTGGAAGATCGATTTGGCCAACGCCGGAAGCTGTCGGGCAAGGCTGGATCTGCTGCCAAAATCCGCTCCCGGTTGGATGATCGGCGAGTCGGCGTGTGGCCGGGTGATAGGAGTTCTGCATTCCGGATTTTTCATGGAGAATGATGTGAACATTGGGTTTTGATCGCCCTGTCTTCCGACCCGCGTGTGACCGGAGGATGGGGTTTTGATGACGAATCCGATCTCGCTCATGGCTCCTTGAGCCACCTTCCCTTTGAAGGCATGGAGCAGGAGTTTTCCTGAGCTGATCTCCGAGCTTCCGGGGAGTCGTTGATGCAATCACATATCGCACATCATTCGCAATGGACGATGATGGGATAGCGATGGATAATCTTACTGCCACGCAGATAAAACGCTGCGATGCAGGCCAAACGCGACGAGTAGTTTTACCGGCGACTGTGGGTCGATTTGAAGAGTTCCGACCCGTCGGCACATTGGAACTCAAACGCCGTGCGGATTGCTCCGCGCGGCGCTCTTGGTTCCCTCTCTTGACCTCGACGGGAAATGCATATCACTCGCCGTCGGCGGCGAGCCGGACGAGCCGTCTATCGCTGCGTTAATGAACAGAGCCCGCGCTAAGGAGGTGAGTGATGTAGAAGAGGCCGGGCATTCCACGAGAAGGTTTCGAGGGATCGGGAACGGCCCTTAAGCTCGGGGACATTAATGGAGGCAAGTGATAGGCGCACGCTCAAGGCGTCAAGATGACCGCGAAGCCGTTGGAAGGGGCCACGGACAGTTTCAGTTGGGTCGTGTGGTCGGCCGGTTGCGTGTCGATGCGCACCTTGGTGGTGGTGGTAACGGCAGGATCATCGACGAAGATCTCAGCCTTGTAGGACGTGGCTGGATCGAGGAATTCGAGCGGGACATCGAAGGTCCGCGCGGTGGCTCCGTTCAGCCCGGCCAGGAACCACACCTTCCCCTTGCGCCGCGCAATGGTCGCGTGGCTGCCGGGATAGCCGTCGAGGACACGGGTCTCATCCCAGGTAGTGGGCAAGCGTTCGAAGAAGGTCAGCTCGGGAACCTCCTCCAAGTTGGCGGGGTTGAATCCCTTAGCCCCGGGAAGCGGCGGCGAAGCAGCCGGGCGGTCATACCAGAAGAGGAACTGCCAAGGGCTGAAGATGCACACCGACTTGGCGAGCTGCGAGGCATGCGAGCCCATCTTGGTGACGCGCGGCGCGAAGTAGCAGTTCGTCTGGTCAGCTGGACCGGCGAGACCGCGGACGAAGACGCTGTTGAGGACGGTGGCATTACTCGGCGATTCCTCGTCACCGCGGATGCCTTCCTGGGTCATCAAGTTTGGATAGGTCCGCGACATCCCGGTCGGCCGGAAATCATCGTGGATGTCCACCAGCAGGTGGTGGTCGGCACATTTTTTCACCGCTTGGTTTAGCCAGCGGGTGGCGGCTTGGGAGCCGGCGGTCACGTAGCCGAATTTGATGCCGGCCACGCCCCACGACTGGTAGAGAGGGGCGATCTTGTCGAGTTGCGGGGTCAGGGCGACCTGGTTGACGTAGAGGATGACGCCCACGCCCTTGGTCTTGCCGTAGGCGATGACGGACTCGACATCGAGTGGCCCGGGCGAGCGCTCGGGATCGGGTCCCGACTTGCTGGCATCCGAAGCGCGACTGGTCTCCTTTCCATACCAACCGGCGTCGAACAAGACATACTCCAGCTTGTGGGCGGCGGCGAAGTCGACGCAGGCCCTGCCGCCCTCAGTGGTCAGGGTGATATCCCGGAGCACCTTGCCTGGGCGGATCCACGAGGTGTCGGCCACTTGGGAGGGCTCGCATAAGTTGAGCATGAAATGATTGCCCTCGAGCATGGCACCAGGCGATTGGGCGACCCGCACATAGCGCCAGGCGCTGGTGAATGAGCCCTGGAATTCCATCCGGCCCCCGATGCTGGCGTTTATGGTCGAGGTTTCACTCCGCGTGAATTTCGTCACGGACGCGTCCGCCAGCGCCGCTTCGCCGAAGGCGGCAAAGAGATCCGGCGAAAGTTCCGCCAGCACGGGGCCGACCGATGAGCTCATCTTGGCGATCGGTGCCTTGGAGATGGGAGCTTGCGTGCTGCCGGAGACCCAGACCTGGGTCGTCTCCGGCAATGGAAAGCTGGTTTTTTCCGCCATCACAGTGCCACTGCCTTCGATGAGGTAGCGGAGTGCAACGCCCTCGTCGTAGGCGCGCACCTGGAGCTTCACGCCGAACGAGCCTTGGCCGGCATGGGAGATGGTGAGGGTTTCCTCGCGATAATTGTCGGGGACCGTGGAGCGTTCGCCGAAGGGGTTGGTCCACTCAGTGCTGGAACTCTTCTCGACGACCCTCTCGATGGTTCCTTCATCGCCGACGATGTCGGCCTTGTCGATTTGGATGCCGAGCGCGCCGTGGGTGACCACCGGGCGACCGGAGTACGTCACGCTATGGCTCAAAGCCTGCGAAGTATCGTCGCGTTCGAGTGTGAAGACCAGTGCGCCGCCGGGACTGGCCAGCGTACGTTCGATCACAAGGGCGGCGGAAGCGGGTGCCGCCGCGATCAGGGGGAGCGCCAGCAGCGCGGTTGGATTCAGGATGTTCATGGCAAGGGGTGTGTCGGTGTCTGGGTCGATCGGGGGGCAGGGAAGGGGACAGGTCAGCGACCCATGCTTGATCGGGTCATTCGAACAAGTTCCACAACTATCTGGGCGAAGGAAAGAGCAGGGGTGGAGCATCCATGGCGCAGGAGCGATTGAGACCGCCGGGGACTATCTGCCCCAGCGGATTGCGGGGCTGGAGCCTGAACCGGCTTGAACGAAGGGACATTCTCATCGATTCCACGGGTTGTTGGAGCGAGCGCTGGCGAGGCGGAAATTGGCGCCTCGGCAAGCTCCGCAATCCAATCACAAGCGCCAGGTCCGGACCATGGAACTTCCGCCCAAAAGGATGGACGATCTTATCGGTGCCGGTCACCGTTTTGGGCTTTGGCCCCCGCCTCAAAGGCTTTGGGCGCGGTCGGCTCCAGGCTGAGGTCCTCTCGGGAGGTTCGGGTTATTGGGGCGGCTCCGCGGCGGCGAACCGTACGAATCTCGCCGGGTCCGTGCCCATGGGAAAGCTGACTGTTATGAGGTCGGGGTCCGGTCCGTTCTCGTCCACGGTCCACGTCACGACGCCGGAGATCCCGGCTGCCGCACCCATGGGAACATCGGTCCAATCGGCAAGCGTGGTTCCATGTTGGAGGATGAGGTTGGAAAACGCTTCGGAGTCATCGCGGCGATGGAGGGTGAGGACGAAGTTCCCATTCGCGGTTGAGAGTTGGGGGAGAATCTCTGGATCGGAAGTTGTTGGATCTCCGTCGAGGACGAATTCGAGCTGATTCACGATGCCGTCGTGATCCGGATCGGCATCGGCGCGGCGGTCATCGCCCGTGATGGCGGCAAAGTCCTCCAGCCACACCTCGTAGGCGGTGCCGAGGGAAGTAAGGCTGAGATTGTCGACATAGCCGTTGGACGTGAGACGGACATATCCGCCCACCGCGTCCTCGGGAGCGACGCCGAACTGGGCGTCGGTGACGGTGAAGATCCAGTCATTGCCGGGGGCCGCACCATTGAGGTCTATCCAAAGGCGAGAGGCCAAGTTGTAAGCCGACAAACTGATCGTCCGGTTGCCACCCATGCTCTCGCCGACGGTGATCTTGAAGCGGTGCCAAGCGGCGCTGGCGGTGACGGGGATGTTGAACTGCGTGCCGAAGCCGGCTTCGCGATAGATGAACCTCTTGGTATCGCCATTGATGCCGAACTGCATGCCGCAGTCGGCGTGCTCGAACAGTCCGTCGGCGTCGGGGTCGCCGAGATATCCCACGCTAACGGAGTGGCCGGTGAAAGCATCGAACACGAGGGTGTTGATCGCGCTCTTCCGAACGATTCCGCGCTTGCCGCCGATGTAGGAACCAGAGGCGCCCGACCGCAGGGCTTGTCCGCCGGGGTATTCCCCGCTCGGGGAAGTCGTGAAAATGTTGCCGGCGTTGTCGGAGGTGGAGCGCGACCAGCCCTGCTGGCCATTGAAGGGAGCCCCTTGTCCACCGTTGGTCGCGGCGATGTTGCCGTTGGTGTAGCCTTGATCCGTCTCGAAGCTGAGGGTGCCAGGGGCGGGGGGCGGGAATACTCCCACGACCGCCGTCGGTTCGCTTTCCGTGCCAAGTGGCCCGATGGAGGCGACGCGAAAGTATCGGGACTCACCCGAGCTGTCGGAATACCTGGGTGAAGTGAGACCGGCGGCTAAGACCGTCCACGGGCCGTCGGCGGTGGCGGCGGTGTGCACGGTGTAGCTGGCGGCGTTGGCAACCGGCAGCCATGTTAGGGAAACGGCGCCGGAGGGATTGGTTGCTGCCAACCTGACCGGCGGCACCGCGAACGGGTGATCGGCTTTTACGCCGATCGTTTCGTAGTGCAGCCGCGCCGGATCGAAACCCGCTACCCAACTCAGGTTCGTGAGCACGTGGCCCGTGCTGTCATTGGTGCGGTAAGCGCTGCCCTGGCTATTGCGCACGTCGATGTCGGTGAGCTTCTGGCCGCGGGTGTCGTTGTCGAGGAACACGGCATTCGGGGCGTAGTCGGTCATCGAAGAATGGGCCCGGGTGTCGTCGATGATCAGTTGCTCGATGGTGTTGGAAAGATAGGGCAGATCGTCGCTGACCCCCCAGCCGTAGACCGGGGCGGTGTCGCCGGAGTCTTGGCAACAGCCGCGGATCCTCAGGTGGTGGAGGTGGTTGTCGTAAACGTAAATGTGGTTGGGCGGAATATCGACGTAGGCCCCGAACGCGACGGCGTAGCGCGGGCTGTCGTGGATCACGGTGTACGAGATCTCGTGGCGGTTGACTTGGGTCAATTGGACGCCGGCACCGTGCCCGACGAGTTCGCCCACGTGGTGGATCCGACAGTTGTCCACCGTGTTGAGGAATTGGACATCGCCTTCGCCGGGATAGCGACCTTCGAAGAAGAATCCGTGGATGCCCGTATGGTTGACCAGGCAGCGCTGGAAGGAATTGTTTTGGTTCGCCGCGTAGGAGTGGAACGCCGAGTAGCCGGTATTGCTAACGATGCAGGAATCGAAGCTCAGGTGCGCGGTATTTTCGAGGAAGACGGCCCCCTCGCGGTGCTGGGGCATCGACGCCTGGCGGTCGTACTGCGGATAGAGATGGGTTTCTCCGGAGCCGCCTGCGCTCGGGTAGGCGTGGCGGAACCAACCGGTGAAGTCGGTGTATTCGAAAGCGAGCCCCTCGAAGCGAAGGTGCTCGACCCGTTGCGTTTCGCTTTCGCCGGTGAGGGAGAGGATGCGGCGGACCCGCGGGACGATGATGTCCTGGTCAGCCACCGGCCCGTCCATTGGCCAGTAGTAGAGTTTTCCCGCGGCTTCGTCGTAGTGGAACTCGCCCGGTTCATCGAGCAGGGCGAGCACTCCTTGGATAAAGAAGCGGGAGCCAGTGCCGGGAGTGCCGTTGTTGGTATTGAAGATCGAATAGCGGGTGTCCTCCGCCAAGGTGATCTTGCGGGCGGCGGGGTCGATCGAGGCAATCGGGACCGTGTCGGTATACCAGGCGATTTTACCGCCGGGCCAAAGGTGGACCTGGGCATCAGTTAGATCCCAGCCGGTGGGATCGAGCGCGCCGTCGGCATACTGGATTTCACGGAGGGAGCCTTGGGTGCCGGTGGCGCGGAGGTAAGTCGCGCTGGCGGTCGGTAACAAGGGATCGGGCGCGAGGTTGGGGAAGCGAGCCTTGCGGGCGCGACGGCCATTCTCAAAGAGGGTGTGAAATGCCGGCAAGCCGAGGTTCGCCACCATGATTTGCCCCTGCCACGGCTGCCACGAAGTCACACGCTCGCCACCTAACAGGCGCGCCGAACCGGGCTGGCCGGTGGCGCGATAGATGACTTCATGGCCATTGGTGCCGGAGTCCGAGGCCGCGAAGTCGATGGGAGCGGTGACCGGGTAGTCGCCCGGCGCGAGATGAACGATCAGATCCCCTGTCATCCCGGCATTGACGGTGCGGACCATCTGGCGGGCGCGGTCAAGAGAGGCAAAGGGCTCGCTTGCGGTGCCCGGGTTTGCATCATTTCCCGCCGGAGAAACATGAAACCCGCCGGCGGGTGGGGCGTCAGCGCGGCTGGGTAGGGACGTGCCGAGCAGCAGCAAGGCGAGTATCAATGCATGGCGGATTGGCATCAGGAAATTTGGAAATAGAGCGGAGCCCGTGGGTTGATATTTTCAACGGCGAAAGAGAGCGAGGAGCCTTGCAGGGAACCAAGTCGGGCGAGGGAGGCGTTCTCTGAATGCCCCTGTAATCTCATCCCAGGCGCGGGCTGGGGACAATGGACTTTCCTCCCGAAAGAATGGACGATCTTATCGTGGCTCTTCTCGCGCCAGTCCCGAGGGTGCTTCATGCTCGTCTCGTCCTAGGGCGAGATCTCCACCCGGAGGCGGGCGAACTTTTTGGCGTCCGGTGCCCGCGGGATCGTGAGCGTCACCGTGTCGGTGCCGTTGAGGTTGTCGGTGACGGTCACCCCGGCAGTGGAACCGGCGGTGTTGTTGCCGACGGTGTAAGTGGACGGCCACGCGGCGAGCGTGGTGCCCACGTCGATGAAGACGCTGGTATCCACCGTCTTGGAATCCTGGTCGCGCAGGAAGGTGAAGACGAGGTTGCCTCCCGGAGTGGTCAATTTGGGAAGCTTGCCCAGATCCTTGGTGGTGGCCAGTCCGCCGAGGACATACTCGATGGCGTTGGGGACGCCGTCGTTGTCGAAGTCCTGGTTGGCGGCCTGCGAAGGCGCGTTCGTGCCGGCCCAGGTGCTGTAGCCTCCGCCGCCCGGATTGGCTTCGAGCGTCACCGCGCCGCTGTCGGCATAGCGGATCTTGAAGGTATTGAGTCCGGTATTGAAGGTGGCTCCTTCCGCCAACCCATTGAAGGTACCGCCAAGCGAGCCGGTGTAGGTGATCAGCGTGAGCTTGGTGCCGGAGGCGATCGTGGCGGGAACCCCGGCGATGTCGGTGATGGCGAGGGTTCCACCCAGCGTGACGTTGCCGGTGACGTTGACGACATCGGCGGAGGGGGTGCCGGACGAATCGATTTGGGCACCGAGGGCGGCACCTGAAGGCAGCGTGAGGGCACCGGTGGCGAGGGACTCGATACCGCTGGTGCCCGGAGCGATGGTGCCACCGGATTCCAGGACCACCGCGCCGCTGACAGCGCCGGTGCCACCGAGGGTGGCGGTGGCTTTTACGGTGATAGTGTTGGTGCCGGTGGCGGAGCCGCTGAGGTTGTTTGCCAGCAAGGCACCGCCGGTGACGGATGTCGCACCGGTATAGGTGCTCGCACTCGCGAGGATGAGCGTGCCGCTGGTGGACTTAGTGAAAATCCCCCCGTTGTTGAGCTGGCCCAGATTCCTGAGTGTTCCGTCCTTCGCGTTGAATGTGACGGGGTTGGCGGCTCCGATCGCGAACCCGCCCATGTCGAGTGTGCCGCCATCGAGATTAATGGTGGCGAAGCTGTTGGCGGTGGTGCCGGTCCTGGTGATATTGCCGCCCAGGGTAGCGGTGCCGCCTGTCAGGTTGATCTCGGCGTCGGCGATGTGGGTTCCGGTTGCATTGGCCATCGCGATGCCGCCGATATTCGCGGTGCCGCCGCCGATATTCAGGGTGCCCGTGCTGGTGGCGGTTCCGGTGCCCGTTTTCGTCGCCAGGACAATGCTGCTGACATCCAGAGAGCCCGAGTCAAAAGAGAATGTGGCATCACAGCCGGAGGCTCCGGAATTGCCTGTCCTGACAGCCATCGTGAGAATTCCGAGCCGCACGTTGGAGGAATGGCCCGTCAGGTCCACCGTTCCCGACAGGATCGCGCCCGTTGCCTGGGGGGTATTGACCACGTTCATGGTGGCGCGTCCGTCGATGGGATCGGCGGCCGTGCGAATCTTGAGCGTGCCGCTGTCGGTGTTGAATTGGATCGCGCCGCTGGCCCGCTGGCCGTTGGTGGGACCCGAGCCAATGGTGACGGTGTTGGCATTGATGGTGTTGGTCGTGTCACCGAGCTTGAGTGTCTGAACCGAGGCGTGACTCGTGGTGCCGCCGACATCGAGCGTATCAGCAGTGACGGTGCTGGTTTTGGCAAGGATGACCGTGGATGCACCCGCGCTGGTGCCCTCGGACGCACCCAGCACATCGCCCACGCGGAAAGTTCCCCCCGTTCCCAGATTGGCGGTGAATGCCGACAGGCCGCTCATGTCGAGCTTGGCGGCGTTGTCGACGGTGGCCCCCCCGCTGGCGCCACCCACCTGGAACGTGCCGCCGGGATTGCTGACAGTGAACTCACCTGCGCCGGTGATCGTCGCCAGCGTGGTGCTGGCGTCGGCATTCCGGCCAATGGTAACGGGGCCATTGACGGCGAGGATCTTGCCACCCGCGATGCTGATGGTATCGGCATTCGTTGAGTTAGAATTCGACACCGTCAGCCCCCCAATCGTCTGATTGAAGGTGCCTAAATCGAGCGCGGCCGGAGTGGTGCCGCTGCCGGTGGAGTTCAGGGCGACCACGGCGGCCGTTGGCAGGGTATCGTCGGCACTGATGGCCAGCGTGCCGCCATTGATGAGGGTGGCACCGGTGTGGGGAGCCACGGTGGTCAGGGTCAGCTTGTTGGCACCAAACTTGGCCAAGCCGAGATCACCGAAGTGATTGACCGGGTCGAAGGAGAAGTCGCCGCCGGTGGTATCGATTCCCAATAAGGCTCCGATATCGAAGGCGGCGGGGTTGTTGAGGAGCAAGTCATCAAGGTTGCTCTGGGCGAATTGACCCGCACCCCCGGCGTTCACCACCAAGGTCGCGCCATTGGCAATCGAGATTCTCGAGTAGTCGTTGGCGGGCACTGACGCGAGCTGTTGAAACTGGAGGATGCCGGCGCCGATGGTGGTGGTGCCGCCGTAAGTGTTGCTACCTCCGAGGATCCAAGTGCCCGTGCCGTTCTTCACAACTGACGTCAGGTTCGTGCCTGGAGCATTGTCAGGGATCCCACCGGAGAGCACACCGGTGCCCGTGCCGGTCAGAGTGAGGGTCTTGCTATCGGCGCCGGTGGCGGTAAGCGCACCGGTGAGGGTGAGGACGCCGCTACCCGATTGATCGATGGTGCCGCCGCCAGTGGTTCCGGCGAGATTGATGACGCGGTCGGAGGTATCTCCGGGGCCGGTGTATCTGAGGGTGGCGGTGAAGTCGTCCGAGCCGAGGTCGATGGTGCCGGCTGACCCGGTGGTCACGTCTCCGATGGCGCTGGGACCGCCATTCACGGACTTGATCGAGTTGATGCTCAGGATGCCGTCTCTAACACGGGTGGTGCCGGAATAGGTGTTCAGTCCGCTGAGGGTCAGCGTGCCGAAGTTGTCCTTTATCAACGATCCGGAGCCGCTGATGACGCCTGATAGCGTCTGGTTGGCGGAGGAGTTGTAAAGAAAGACGCCCTCATTGGCAATGGTCCCCGCGAAGGTGCCATTGCCGAGTCTGCCCGCTTCGCCGATTTCGAGCGTGCCACCGAGAATGTCGATATTGCCGGTGAAAGCGTTCACCCCGGTGAGGGTGAGCTTGCCGCTGCCGGATTTGGTCAGTGCGCTCGCACCGCTGACGACGCCGGAAATCAGTTGATCCGAGTTGCTGGCGTATTCGATCGATCCACCCAGGACGCTGGTGGGGCCGGTGTAGGTCAATGCACCCGTGAGGACCAGCGTGCCCGTGCCCAGCTTGGTGAGGCCCAAAGCATCCGCTTCACCATTGGTGTTCGCGATGTCGCTGGCGTAGGTGAAAGTGCCGCCGGCGTTGGTGGTATCGATGCCAAGCGCGGAATCGTTCAGGAATCCACCCGAGCCGTTCCCAAGCGCCTTGAGCGCATCAAGGTCGGCGGATGTGAACTCGCCTGCGCCCCCGACGCTCACGGCGAGGGTGCCGCCGCTGCCGACAATGAGATTGGTGGCGTTCCAACTGGCCGGAGTGTTGTTATAAAGCGAAACCTTCTGCGGAAAGAGCGCGACGCCACCGCTGATCCGGGTGGGACCGGTATAGGTGTTGGTGCCAATTAGCGTTAACACGCCGGTGCCCAGCTTGTGCAGGCCAAGGACATTCGCACCGCCATTCGAGTCGCCGATGTTGCTTGCGTAGGTGAAGTTCCCTCCAGCATTGGTGGTATTGATGCCGAGCAAGGAACCGCTGAGAAATCCTCCGGCGCCCGTGCCAAGTGCTTTCAAGGAATCGAGGTCGGCGGCGGTGAACTCACCGGTGCCACCCACATTCACCCCGAGAGTCCCGCCGCTGTTGACGATGAGATTGGCGGCTGTCCAGTTGGCGGGCGTGTTGTTGTAGAGTGAAACCTGCTTCGCGAACACGAGATTGCCGCCGTTGACGGTGAAGGCACCGGTGTTGGTATTGGCAGCGGACAGAGCAACGGTCCCGGAGTTGTCCTTGATGAACCCACCGGCACCGCTGAGGACGCCGGAAAGGGTCTGGTTGGCCGTACTGTTGAAACGAATTGTGCCTGCATTCGAGATCGTCCCGGCATAGGCTCCGTTTTGTAACTGGCCCGCACCATTGATTTCAAGTGTTCCTCCGGTGATCGTGGTGGCACCCGAATAGGCATTGACTCCGCTCAGGGTAAGTGTGCCGGCAGTGGTTTTCGTCAGGTCGACCGTCGTGCTGTTGCCGCCAAACAGATTTCCCGCAATGATCCCGCCAAAACTGCCGCTTTCAACGGTCAGGATAGACGTACTGGCGACGGCATTCTTGGTGAAGCTCCCGAGCCCCGTCAAATCACGGACAAAGGTGCTGGAACCCGCGAGCAGAGACACAACGCCACCGGATTTGATTTCAAGATCATTGTTGTTGGGATCCAACAGCGAGCCGGCGAACAGGGCTAAATTCGAACCGCTCTCCACCACGATCTTGCCGGTGAAGGCGTTGAAACCCGCTCCGCCAGTGCCGATGGTCGTGCGGCGATGAGGAGTCAAGGCAACCGCCCCCCCGTTCGGGCCAAGAACCACGGTTCCCGTTCCGGAGACGTTGCCCGAAATGGTGGTCGAGCCCACATGGGTGTCCACGTTGAATTCCGAGCGTTTCACTACAAGCGTGCTGCCCGCATTCAAGGTGACGAGGCCGGTGGAGAGGGAGCGGTTTGCCGTTCCAAGCAGATCGAGCGTCGCGCTGTTGCTGGCGCTCACTGAAAGGGTGTTGGCAACTGCGCCGAGCGTGCCGGTGGTGCTCAGGGCCAAGGTGCCACCACTCAGTGTGGAACCGCCCGCGTAGGTGTTCGCTCCACTCAGGGTCAGCGTTCCAGCGCCATTCTTGATCAAGCCGGAAGTTCCTGCGAGGACGGCAGTGATGTTGGCGCTCTTTCCCGTGCCGAGGTCGCCCACGGTGATGGTCGGGGTGCCACCGACCAGGGTGAGGATGTTGGTGGCGCTAACATTGTTATCGAGAAGCCAACCCGCGGCGGTGGCGGTGTCGGTGTCTCCAAAGTTCAGATTCCCGATGGTGCGCGCAGTGTTCAGATGGACGATATTGTCCGTCGTTAGATCCAGCGTGCTGAAGTCAGCGGTTGATCCAGAGCCATCGGCAATCGCGGCAGCCGACCAGTTGCCGGTGGCGCTCCAAAGACCGCCGGCCGTGGGATTCGTCCAAGTGCCGCTCGCGGCGTTCGAGTGGAGCGAAGTGGAACCGAAAAGAAGGCTTAGGTGGATGAAACGAGGGGTCTTTTTCATTGGGTTTTGGAGGCAGGAAATTCAGATCCGAAAAAAACTAACGTGGCGGACGCTCGTCCTTAGCGGTTTGGGTGGGGAGCTTGAAGGGCTCGTGATCGACCACGGTGCGCACGGCGGGGGCGATCGCACCGGGCGTGACGTGAATGATGAAGATGCGACGCAGGGTCTTGAGATACTGGACCTGCCGCTCGACGAAGGGCATCCATTCCTTTCCCTTTCCCTTGGCCGCCATGGCATAGAAATTGGTCTGCCCCATGTGGTACTCGTTCAGGTCCTTGACCATGGGCACCGAAGTGACCTTTCCCGCGGGGAGGCTGAGTCTGGTTGCCCCGGCCTGCATCCCCATCTGCGCGGTGGTGAGGTTGATCACCCTGGATTCGCCGAATGGAAACGCTCCGGCCGAATCATCCACCGCGAGAAGGTGATAGGGCACCTTGGCTCCTGCCGCCGTGGGGGCGACCACCAAGATGCAGCGATGCACCTCAGCGGGAATCACTGCCGTCGCGAGCACAGGTGGGTTCACCTTAGGATCTGCGGGCGAAGGTCCGTAGATCGAGATCGTGTTGTTCACCACCTCGATCTGCCGGGGTGCCGACAATCCTTCTGCGATCAGATCCAGCTTGTTGAGGCCGGTGGACGGCGTTCGCACCTGAAGTACTGCATCCGGATTCGTTGGATCTTGGAGGACGGCACGAATCTCAATGGTACGGGCGGCGGTGACGGTAGCGGAGACTTTCACCTTGATCTCCGCGGTTCTGATGGTGGCAGCGGCGGCATCGGTTTCGACTCTAGCAGCCCCAGGGGTCTGGGCGGATGCCGCCAAAGAAATTCCGAGCAGGCCGAAAATTGAAACGAATCGTAAGTAAGTTTTCATGGTGATTCAGATTTCAGAGGGTGAGAGCCAGCGAAAAGACATGACCTTGAGGCGACGGCCAAATTTGAGATTCACCGTACTACTGGAGACATCCGATTGGTAGATGTTCGTCGCCGCGCTATCGGCCGGATCCACATATTCTGGGACGCGTTGGACAACTGCTTCGGCGTAGGCACGGGCGATGACATCGCCGTCCCCATCGGTCGCCTCGCCGCAACTGCGGATCACGAAAGTGTCCGAACGGACGGTCGCGGAAGGTTCCAGAAGGTGCATCAGATCACCTTGGCTGATCCAGCCGGGCGCACCTTCCGCCGGATTATCTCCGGTAAGGGGGCGGGTCTTGTAGTTGAACAACGGGGCGCCAGAGATGTCCTTCGCATCGAAGTCCTCCGATTTGAGCAGCACCTGATTGAGGAATGTCCCGTCGTGGTTGATGCCGGATTTCTTGATCGCGACCTGAAGGGCACCGGCACGTGTCATCTCGGAATCCGCGCCGATCCTTCGGTTCACGAATTCGGAGAGCGAGAGAAATGGCCCCCGTGCGCGGACTTGGTCGACGATGCACCCGGCCAACTTTTCCACTTCGGCCGCAGAGAGTTCGCGGTATCCGTTGAAGTCCCGGGTGCGCTCGTTGTCGATGTCCGCGGCGGAGAATGGCTTGCTTGTCGAACCAGCAACCGGGAGGGACATTGCCATGATCGGCACATCGGCCGGTTTCTCATCCTTTAACTGACCGCTGGCCGCCCACAGGACGTTCACTTCGCTACCGCTCATGGCCGACAGCATCGCCTTCCATGCTTGAACGCTGGTGGAATTGACGTTGAACGGCCCTTTCACCATCTGGCAAAGGGCGAGCTGCTGGTAGGCATCAGCGGAGGGAGTGGATCCGGAGTAGCACTTGCTCGCCATCGATTCCGCGGTCTCTCCCTCGGGCAACCAATGCTGGAAGCTCTGATTCGGCAATGCGCGGGCACCCGCCATGAAATCGCGGAATACTTGGGCCGCGCCGACACCGGCGGCGGGAGCCAGAGTGGAGAAATAGAATTCGTCATATAGCGCGTCGTTCGCCAGGATCGAGTGGTCCAGCAGGGGGTAGCTGACACCGTTAGCCTTGACCGAAGTGGTGGCCATCATCGGCGAGACCGACGAATTGGCCACGGGTTGGACGAAGGCCGGTTGAAAGGGAGTAGTCAGCGCATTGGACCGGCGGAAATCGGCAATCGACTGCAGCGGTCCAGATGGCAACTCGAAGGAAGCGCCGGATTTGATGCCCTTCATTGAGGTGTTGCCCGTTAGCGCAGGGGTGCGAGTTCCATTGATTTCGAACACGTCATCGATCTCTCCGGGCAGAGGCTGGAAGTTTAGCTCGCGAGAGAAGTTACCTGCGACATCGTTCTTGAGTTCCAGCTGTTCGACAGGGCTTGCGAAATTGTCGAACAGGAACGGCTTGCCCGCCAAGCGTCCGTCCAGCAACGAATTCACCCCGGATCCCGGTGTCCGGCTGCCGGTTTCATATACCCCGCCATTGGAGGTTCGGGCATAGGCCGACAACATGCCGATGGTTTTGACCTTGGCCTGATGAGCAAGCGGTTTGGTATTGGGTTCGTAAAACTCGGTGGCAGACATTGCTCCCTTTTGTGGGAAGCGCTTAACGGCACCGAAGCGCTTGTCGAGGGTCAGTTGATCGTTATAGACGACGACGATTCCTCCATACTGCGTCCCTTGGATGGTGGCATAAACCTTGAGCCGGTCGTTGGGTGCGGCCGGGGCGGCGGGCTGCATCAAGCCGAATTCGCAGTGAATCGTGTCGGCGGGTTCCGCCAGCTTGATCACGAGTGAGCCAGGGGTGGTTGACTGGGTATTGGGATTGGTAGGAACTGTGGAGTAACCGGGGACCATATAGTCACAGTCGTATCCCACTCCTTTTCCAGCAAAGCCGGGTTTGGCCTTTACCGGGTTGACTGCGCCGGTGCCACTCACCCCGCTGGCATTGTTACCATTGTCAAACAGCGGATTGGTGGAATTCGGCATGAACTTCAATCCTGGATCGACATAGGGACCACAGACCAAGGTCTGTCCCGGCTGCATGGTAATAGGCTTGCGAGTGCCGCTGGCATCCGGGCTCGTCCAGTTGGAGATGTCCATGGCGAATGATTTCTCGCCGCGGTTCGAAGGGGTGATGCGCAAATCGCCGATCCTCGCCATCTCAGCGCTCATAGGGACATTGTTCACATAGAATTTGATTCCGAGTGGCAGGTTTCGCATCACCACCTGCATCTGGTCGAACTCCAGTACCACATTGTAAGGGTTGTGAAGCGTGACCAGCGGTGTATTCAGCAAGTGCATCAGATAGGGCATGCTCGGCTTTCGGGTGAGCAAATGTTCATCACGTAACACCAGGCTGACGAGGAACTCTACTTTTGCGATGACGGGAACAGGGGCGAAACCGACGGGTGCCTTAAGAGCAAATTTCGCATCGTTTATGTTGATCTTCTCTTTGGGGGCAACCCGGAAGGTGGGGGCTGTATCCGGTTTGATGAGATCTTTGTAGGTCTTGTGGTAGCTTGCGAGGGCCGACCAGTTAGGGTCGGACGGGGCGGTAATTCCGCTGGTGGATTCGAAGAGCTTTTTTCCGGCGTATGCCGGAGGCAAGGCGGAGGCCTCGAACATGGAGGTGAGGTCCTTTTTGATCCCGCCATTCCGCACATCGGTCAACAGCCCAAGCGAATAGGGAGTGATATCGTTCCGGAATTTTTTAGGAATACCCGTATCTTTAGCGAACAATTCCGTCTGGTTGAAGTCCACCAATTTGCCGGCCGCGGTTTTCGCTTCGCCGAACGAGTTGGCCGTGTCGTCCTTTGGAAGGAAGTCCAGCATCTTTCCATCCGCGTCACCAATGACTGAGACCTCCGGTCGGTTTCCGGACAGCAGTGCCCGCTTCTCCGCCATGGACGAGTTTAGGTCTGGATCCCGGTAAGTGCCGATTCTTGCTTTCACGGCCTCATCTGAGACATGCCATGCATAGGCTCCTGCCGGCTTTCCGTTGTGGGCCACCAGAACCCGCCCGGCTTTTATCTTCGGAGCGTCCGGCCCGGCTTGTCCCAGCGAGCCCTCTCCCACCAACTCGATCGTTTGGTCCTGGTAATCCGTCTCCCCGTAGGTGGGGTTGGTGGCCGCTTGAGGGTCGGCATCGGAAACCAGCCAACGCTGAAATCGCTTCGACTTTTCCCCTGCGTAGTCCGGGGAAGCGTTGGAGAAATCCTTGATCTCGCCAAGAACATCCCAAGAACTCCAAACCCCTGTAAGATTCGCCTTCTTTGGTTCTTCGGAGTGAAGTTCGGAGGTCGCCGTGACCGCCTTGTCCGATCCCGCGCACTTCTGCAAATCTCCGATTGCCAACATGAGGGCCAACCGCGCATTGGCCCGGGCTTCGGCCATAGCGGAGCCGGACGCGCTCTGACGAAGTGAGATTGACGAAAGGCCCAATAGTCCCACGGCAATCACGGTGAGCAAAGTCATCAGCATGAGTACCACAATGATGGCGAAGCCCCTCTTTCGCGAGAATCCCGAACGGCGTGATGCCAAGTTCGTAAGGCCCGGTCCCAGCGGGTGAGTGGCCGGGTTGGAATCAGCGACCCTCGGGCCACTCGGTCGGAGCGATTCGCGTGACGAAAGATTTTTCATGAATACCGCGTTTTTTGAGCGGGAGAGCGCGCTTGTAACTCCATTGAATACACCACAGCCGCGAGGTTTGGGCCATGGACGTTCACCCCAAAAGGATGGATGATCTTATTGGGGGAAGCCTTTCTTCCATTCGCCTCCGCAGGGCCATGCCGCTGGGGAAACTCGCCCGGAGTGAACGGTAACGTTCGACGAACCTGCACCCGCGTCATGGTGCGAAACCGGCACCGGGGCGTTGCGTGATCTATCGCTGCCACGAGAAAGCGATCCATCGCAAGCTTTCCGAGAATATCCACCAGCGCCCACGTCGATGCGACGATCTGCCCCTCTCCTTCGACAATACAAACGCCGCGCGGATTACTCCGCGCGGCGCCGTTCCTTCCCTTCTTGACCTCGACGGGAAATTCTTGTCCGGGCTTCCGGGCTCAGGGCGAGATCTCCACCCGGAGGCGGGCGAACTTTTTGTCATCCGGTGCCCGCGGGATCGTGAGCGTCACCGTGTCGGTGCCGTTGAGATTGTCGGTGACAGTCACCCCGGTGGTGGAGCCGGCGGTGTTGTTGCCGACGGTGTAAGTGGACGGCCATGCGGTGAGGGTCGTGCCCACGTCGATGAAGACGCCGGTATCCACCGTCTTGGAAACCTGGTCGCGCAGGAAGGTGAAGACGAGGTTGCCACCCGGAGTGGTCAAGGTGGGAAGCTTGCCCAGGTCCTTGGTGGCGGCCAATCCGCCGAGGACATACTCGATGGCGTTGGGGACGCCGTCGTTATCGAAGTCCTGGCTGGCGGTCTGCGAAGGCGCGTTGGTATCGGCCCAGGTACTATAGCCTCCAACTCCCGCGACGGCTTCCAAGGTCACCGCCCCGCTGTCGGTGTAGCGGATCTTGAAGGTGTTGCTGCCGACCGCGAAGGTACTGCCCTCCGCCTTGCCGCTGAAAGTGCCCGTGAGCGAGCCGGTGTAGGCGATCAAGGTCAGCTTGGTGCCAAGCGCGACGGCGGCCGGGACTCCGGCGATGTCGGTGACGGTCAGAGCGCCTCCCAAGGTGACGTTGCCCGTGACAGTCACTACGTCGGCGGAGGGACTGCCCGAGGAATCGATCTCGGCGGTGAGGGTGGCGCCGGAGGGCAGTGTGAGTTCACCGGTGGCGAGCGATTCGATGGACGCGCCGGGAGCGAGGATGGCACCGGATTCCAAGACGACGGCCCCAGTTACAGCGCCCGTGCCGCCGAAGGTGGCGGTGGACTTGACGGTGACGCTACCCGTGCCGGCGGCAGAGCCGGTGGCGTTGTTCGCCAGCAGGGTGCCGGCATTGACAGTCGTGGCACCGGTGTAGGTGTTCGCGTTGGTCAGCTCCAGAATTCCAGCACCGTCCTTGAGAAGGCTTTGGCCGGCTGCAGTGTTAGTCAGCGCTCCGGAGATTCTCGCCCGGTCGGTGCTCAAGCTGGGGTTGTCGAGGACGGTGACGGTTCGAGTATTTGTTCCCGATGACCCCAGATTGATCGCGTTCTGGAAATCCACAAGATCGTCCGCAGTGGAAGAACCGAAGATCAGCGACTGGCCCGAATTCATAAAGCTGGAACCTGAAGCTGCCCAAACTTGGCTTGCGGTGCCACCGTTCAACTGGATGATCAACACTCCGCCCTTCGCGGCGTAACCGCCACCGATCGGGTTCACAGCAAGACTCCCGATATTCACATTTCCCGCCGCGGTTCCCACAGTGCGGCTGAAGGTGCCGTTGCTTTGGATTACCCCCCCGCGAAGTTGCAGGATACTGGTGGAAGGGAGGCCGCCGCCGGTCAATGCCGTCTGCAGCACGCCCCCGCTGAGGGTCGTGTTGCCGGTGTAGGTATTGACTCCCGTGAGGATCCAAGTGCCGCTGCCGCCTTTGTTCAGCCCGCCAGTCCCGGTACCGATGATGCTGGCGAGGTTGCCATCGCCGGCACCGGTCAGGGTAAGGCCCAAGCCTGCAGTCGCGCCGGTGATGGTGCCGGTGTGGGTCAGGTTCAAGGTGCCGGTGGTCGAGCCGACCGACGAGGCACTGCCGAGGGTGATCAAGCCGGTGTAAGTGTTCACGCCGCCAACGTTTTCCAAAGCGCCCTTCGACGCGAGGCCGCCACCATTCAAGGTTAGTGCGACGGCTGTCGTCGTGGAGATCCCCCCTTGCAGTTGCAGCGCTCCACCGCTGGTCACGCTGACGGCGGAGGTGGTGGCACCGACACCGGTGCCCAGCGCGCTGTTAGATTGAAGGTTCAACGCGCCGGCACCCACCGTGGTCGCGCCGGTGTAGGTGTTGGCCAAGTTTAGAACTGCGGTGCCCGCGCCCAGCTTGGTGAAGCCGCCGGTGGTCTGGTTGAGCACCTGATCCACAGTGAAGACGTTGGCGGCGTTGTTGATGTCCAGCCCCACGAGTTTGGTGGCGGTGAACGAGGCGGAGTGGCCGAGGCTGGTGAAGTTGTTCAGCGTGGTTCCGGTAATCTGGAGGTTGCCGCCGTTGAAAATCAGGTCGGATGGGGCACCTCCCAGATTGGAGGCTGCTCCGACACTCAGGGTGCCAGCGGTGATCGTTGTCGGGCCGGTATAGGTGTTGGTGCCGCTGAGGACGAGGGTTCCCACGCCGGCTTTGGTCACGCTGCCGACCGCTGCCCCTTGGGAGGCTGCCCCGCTGATGGTCAGCGTCTCATTCGAGTTGGTAACCGAAAAAGTGCGGGTCAAGGCCGTCCCTGTGTTCAACTGCAGATCAGCGCTGATGGTGTTGGCTCCGGTCGCGGTGGTGGTGTTGCCCGCCGCGGTGAGAATGAGCTTGTTGCCGCTAGTTCCGCTGATTGTGCCGTTGGTCAGGGTCGTGATCTGTCCAATGGTTTCGCTAAAGCCTTGCAGATCGAATGTGCCGCCCGTGACGTTTACGATTCCCGTATCCGCGAGCCGCTCCGAGCTGCCGATCTGCAACGTGCCTGCGCTAACCGTCGTCGTGCCGGTGTAGGTGTTTGCACCGCCCAGGGTGAGCGTGCCGGCGCCGAGCTTGGTCAAATTCAGGACGCTGCCACCGGTGTGATCCGCGATCACGCTGCCATAGGTGAACAGGCCGCCCGTGGCGTTGGTCGTGTCGAAGCCTAGGATCGCTCCCGTCTTGAGACCGGTGGTCGTCGTGCTTGCTCCCAAGTGGCTGCCATCCAGCAGGGTATCCAATGCCGTGACGTCGAAGTACCCGGAGGCGGAGTCACCCAGGCCGAGTCCCAAGGTCGCGCCGGAAGCCACGCTGATGTTCGCCGGGGTCCAACTGGTGGGGGTGTTGTTATACAGGGAGGCTGTTCTGCCAAACACCAACGCACCGGAATTGATGGTGGTCACGCCAGCGTAGGTGTTGGTGCCCGAGAGTGTCTGAGTACCGGAGCCGACCTTGGTCAGGCTGCCAGTTCCGCTGAGTGCGCCCGAGTAGGTTGCCGGCGTGGTGTTGCTGCCGACCGTGAGAGCCACTGCATTGATGGCGTCGTCCTCCAATACCAAGTTCGTACTCGCATTGAGACTGCCGAACGTGAAGGCATGCGTGGCCACAGTTGAGTCGAAAACCAGCGAGCCCAAACCTCCCGAGTAGATGCTGCTCTGCAGCGCGAGGCTGTTGGAGAGTTTCAATGTGCCGGCATTGATCGACGTCGCCGATTTGTAGGTGTTGGCCCCCGCAAGTGTCAGCGTGCCGACGCCGTTCTTGATCACGGAAATGGAATCGGAGGTGGTCCCGGTGCCGATGACTCCTTTGATGCTCCAGTTGCCCACACCATCAAAGATCCAGTTTGCCGTGGGATTGTTCCCCCCACCGGCGAGCGTGACATCGGATTCAAGGGTGCCGACACTTGTGGGCGAGTTATTTAAAAAGGTAAAGTTAACCGCAGAGGTAGGAGCGTTGGCGGCCAGAACGAAAGCGGTGCTTGCACCGGCACCATCACCCAGGGTCAAGTTTCCCGCAGTGGATTCGATTTGAACCACGGTCGAGGCCGTAGTTCCCGCGATTCGCAATACCGTTGACGCCCCGGTGTGGTTCACCTGCACGTCGGTAGCTTGGTTCATCAGTATTCCCGGCAGGGAGACGGTCCCAAGACCGCCGGTACCGAATCCCGTGCTGAACGTCACGGTGTTGAAAGCGCTGCCACCGTCGAAGAGCATCTGATCGCCGGTGGTGGGCACGCCGTTGGGGGTCCAGTTGGCGGCATCGTTCATGTCGGCCGTGGCTCCGGTCCACTGCTTCGCTGCCGCCTGTGCCGTGCCCGACACGATCGGAGCAGCTATGGCGGCGACCCCCAGGCACCAACAAATAGAATGGCGGCGCGAGGACACAACGGCGGCGAGTTTCAACGGGATCGCGGGCGCAATTCGCGCTGATGAATCGGAGGGCGGAGATCCTGGGAGGACCGAGCGAAGGAACAGGTTCATGAGTTTTTTTTGAGGTTCGGGATTTGGCGAATTTAAAGGCAGCACGTGGGGCGGGAATCCGCGCTTCAGACTTGTCATCCAATCACAAGCGAAGGCTGCGGAGAATGGAGCTTCCGCCCAAAAGGATGGACGATCTTCTCGAAGGTCTGCGCCGGTTCGCTCCCGGTGCCGCCTTGGCAGTGGTGGCAGCTAGCCCCGGCGGAACCATGCTTTTTGAGAATAGGTGGCAGGCTCACGCAGCGATCTGCTTTATGCGAAATCAACGCCGCGCGGATTGCTCCGCGCGGCGTGATTTCTTCCCTTCTTAACCTCGACGGGAAATTGTTATCAGGCGAGTTCCGCGATAACGGGGGGCGGCCGGTGCCTGTGGGAAAATGAGCTTCAGCGTGCCGGTGCCGTTGAGATTCGGTTACGGGTAATCCTGACGTGGAGCCGGAGGGATTATCCGCGGCGGCGGCGAAGCAACATGAGAAGACCTAGGCTGCCGAGGAACGCGGGGCCGGGCTCCGGAATGGCCATGACCACGAGGTTGAGGCTGCTGATTTCAAAGTAGGCCGCCTTTCCTGCGCCGAGGTTATAAGCATTGCCGATCCCGAGGTTGTTGAGGTTGGAGATGCTGATTGTGGCTGATCCGTTAATCAGTGTGTAGGTCCCAACGGCCACGGAGTTGTCCAAGCCGAAGAGATCCGCGACGCCGAAGCTACCAAAGGTCACGCTGCTTCCGGTGACGGTGAGCGTTTGAGTGGGATTGAAAACGAAGTTGGCCCCGGCGTCGAAGTGAAGGGTCCCAGCGATGGTGCCGTCGCCACCGATGGTGCCGGTCGATCCGACGGTGACAGCCGTGTTGCCGAGCGCTCCGGAGACCAGCAGCGTGCCGGCGGAAACCAGGGTGGCACCGCTGTAGGTGTTGTTGCCCCCGAGGGTAGCCATCCCCGAATCCTCTTTGGTCAGGCCACCGCTTCCGGTCTGAATCGCGGAGGCGACGGTAGTATTGCCGGCGCCGCCGATGGTGAAGGTGCCGGAAGTGCCGGTGATGTTGCTCGTCGCAACCGTCAGCACCTGCCCGCTCGTAATGGTGTCCAGACGACCTCCGCCTGCCCCGATGGTGAAGCCGCGGGTGTAGGTGGCACTGTTGCCGGTGTAGGAAAGGGTGCCTTGGCTGGCTGCGCCTCCGAGGATGACTGCGGAGGTGGCGTTGCCCAGATTACTGCTGCCCCCGCTGACGACAATATTGCCGGCGCTCAGTGTGCCGGCGTTGATCGTGGTGGCCGAGGTGTAAGTGTTGGCCCCATTGAGCGTCAGCGTGCCCGCTCCATTCTTGGTCACGCCGGTCACGGCGGTGGGACCGGCGCCTTGATTGATCGCGCCATCCACCTGCCATTTGCCGATACCGTCAAAAATCCACTGGACGTTCGAGCCTGAGCCGCCGGGAACAAAGGTGACATCCGACTTGAAGGTGCCCGTGCTGGTGGCCGAATTGTTGCGGAAAGTAAGATTGGCAGAGCCGTTGGTCGCCAAATTGAAGGCACTTCCGCCACCGGTGCCGTCACCAAAGGTGAGGTTGCCCGCGCCGCTTTCCATCTGGATCGCGGTTGCGGTGGCGTTGACAAAGCGAAAACGGTTGCCCGCGGTTCCGGAGCCGATGATCGTCACATTGCTTGTTTGGGCCGCGTTGAGTTGAATTCCAGTGACGCTGGCCGTGCCAAGGGCATTGGCGGCGGGAATGATTGCACCGACGGTCAGGTTGCTCGTGACTGATCCTGGCGAACCGTTAAAAAGGATCTGATCGCCCGCAACGGGCGTACCGCCGGACCAGTTGCCGGACGTGTTCATGTTCCCATCCGTGCCGGTCCATGTCTTCGGCGCGGCCTGTGCCGTGCCCAACAAAATGGGACAGCTTGCAGCGAGGATTCCCAGGCACCTGCGGATCGAATGGCGCCGCGATTGCGTGGTAGAAGACTGAAGCCCGGGGAAGACGCAGGGAGGGGGCAAATTCATGGAGTTTGACGATGATGGGAGCGTCTAACGGCGTAGTGGGAATTCACGCTTCGGTAGGTTCCACATTCCATCACAAGCGCAGGTCGTGGGGAATGGAACTTCCGCGCAAAAGGATGGACGATCTTATTGGGACGCGTCCTCGTCCTGGCTGGGAACCCCGCACCACGACAGTGGAAACAGATCGTTTATCTGGCGGGCCTGTGCAGCCGCAATCAACTACCGCTGCTTTTCAAAAAGCATGTGGGCATGTCCACGATGCTAGCAAAAAAAAGGAGACCAGCCCTCATTAGGACGGCTGCAAGAATTGCTCAATCCGGTAAGGGACGATTCACTTGACCGTAGTAAGCGCTGGAGCCGTGCTTGCGGAAAAAGTGCCTTGTCCTCAGATACGCGGGAGCCGCCTCGGCGGAAGGATTGAGTAAAAGCGTCTTGAGGGCCATGTCGGCGATCGCTTCCAGCGCAACTGCGGTTTCGATGGCTTTGGCGGCGGTGACTCCCCAGGCGAAGGGGCCGTGGTTGCGGACGAGGACGGCGGGCAACTCCAGCGGATCGATATCCCGGAAGCGCTCGACGATGACCTTGCCGGTTTCCCATTCATATTCTCCGCCGGTTTCCTCTCTCGTCATGGCGCGGGTCACCGGCACCGGCCCGTTGAAATAGTCGCAATGGGTCGTCCCCAAGCACGGCAAATCCATTCCAGCTTGGGCGAAGGCCACCGCATTGCGCGAGTGAGTGTGCACCACCGACCGGACGCCGGAGAAGTGCCGGTAAAGATAGCGGTGGGTGGGGGTATCGGAGGAGGGGCGCAATGAGCCCTCGATGACATTCCCCTCGAAATCAAGCACGACGATGTGATCGGCGCGGAGGTCGCCATAGCTGACGCCACTGGGCTTGATGACGAACACGCCGCGCTCCGGATCCGCTACAGAAACGTTGCCGAAGGTGAGGTCAACGAGGCCGGTCGTAGGCAGGTCGAGGTTCGCCGCGAGGCATTCCTCTTTGAGTGCGGAGAAAGTCATGGGAAGGGAGGGTCAGCCATGAATCCCTTGGGCGAGATGATAGTAGAGATCCGCCTGGCGGAGTTCGGTCTTGTAGGCTCGGAGGTGAGTATCCGCTTCGATCACGCTGAACTCGATTCGCGCGATCTCCGCGAAGTCCTCGAGGTGTTCGCTGGTCAGAGCGTAGGAGAGAGCGGTGTGGTGGGCACCGCCGGCATGGATCCATGCGGCGGTGGCGATCTTGAGATCGGGCAGCGGTTTCCAGAGCACGCGGGCGACGGGGAGCTTCGGTAGTTCGTGTGCTGGAGCCACGCAGTCCACTTCATTGACGAGGAAGCGGAAGCGATTTCCGAGATCGATGACCGACGCGTTCACCGCGGATCCGGCGGGGCAATCGAACACCATGCGGCACGGGTCATTCTTGCCTCCGATGCCGAGCGCGTGGATCTCGATCTTCGGCACCGCGGCGGAAATCGACGGGCAGATCTCCAGCATGTGGGAGCCGAGGACCATCGGGTTGCCTGGATCGAGGTGATAGGTGTAGTCCTCCATAAAGGACGTGCCGCCCGGGAGGCCGTGGGCCATGGCTTTCATAACGCGGACCAGCGCGGCGGTCTTCCAGTCGCCCTCGCCGGCGAAACCGTAGCCGTCCTCCATCAGGCGCTGCACTGCCAGCCCCGGGAGTTGCTTCATTCCGTGGAGATCCTCGAAGGTGGTGGTGAAGGCGGTGAATCCTCCATCCTCTAACAAGTCGCGTAATCCGATCTCGATGGCGGCGGAATCGCGCAGGGATTGGTGGCGTGATGCGCCACTCTTCAACTCGGCGGTCACCTGGTAATGGCTTTCGTAGAGCTCGCAGAGCTGGTCCACCCGCTCCGATGCCACGGCGCCGATTCTCGCGACGAGATCACCGATCCCTAAGGTGTTGACCTCCCAACCGAAGCGCATTTGGGCCGAGACCTTGTCGCCCTCCGTGACCGCCACGTGGCGCATGTTGTCGCCGATGCGGGCGAGCTTGAGCTGCCGGGATGCGTGCCAGCCGCGGGCGGCCCGGGACCAGGTGGCCAAGCGTTCATGGACTTCGGGATCCTGCCAGTGTCCCACCACCGCCTTGCGGGGCAGGCGCAGCCGTGCGCCGATGTGCCCGAACTCGCGGCCGCCGTGGGCGGTCTGGTTCAGGTTCATGAAATCCATGTCGATCGTTTCCCACGGAATGTCGCGGTTGAACTGGGTGTGCAGGTCCGCGAGCGGCTTGCGCAGGAGTTGCAGACCTTCGATCCACATTTTCGCGGGAGAGAACGTGTGCATCCACGCGACAATCCCAATGCAGTGAGTGCTGGAGTTGGCCTGGACCGCAAACTCCGTGACCTCGGCAGAGGATGTGAGAACCGGCTTGAAAACCACCCGATGGGGTAGGGTTCCCGCGGCATTCAAGGCATCGACGACGACCTTGGCGTGGTCGTCGACCTTGGCGAGCGCCTCGGGACCGTAAAGGTGCTGGGAACCGGTGACGAACCAGATTTCCAAAGCGTCGAAGCGATTGATGGAGGACATGGTGGTTTAGAGGGACTGCCGGGCCTTGATGGAAAGAAGGTCCTTCATGACGTGGCCGAGGCTGGCGGACTCCGTGACGCCGCCGAAGGCATCGTGCAAACTACGGTAAAGGTCGTACAATTCCTGATAGACGTCCCGGTTGCGGGGGATCGGGCGATACGTGGTGTCCTTAAGGCCGGTCATGGCGGCCTGCGCGGTGGCGAAGTCCGGGTGCGCTCCCGCGACGACGGCTGCAGCGATCGCGGAGCCGAGGGCGCAGGCCTGGGAAGAACGAGACAGACTCATTTCGCAGCCGGTGACATCTGCGTAGATCTGCATCAGCAGGGGATTCTTCTCCGCGATGCCGCCCGAGCATACGATGCGCTCCACGGGCACGTCATGGTCGCGCAGGCGGTCGATGATGACCCGTGCGCCAAAGGCCGTGGCCTCGATCAGGGCGCGGTAGATCTCCGCCCGCGTGGTGTAGAGGGTCTGGCCGAGGATCAATCCCGTGAGACGCTGGTCCACGAGGATGGTGCGGTTGCCATTGTTCCAATCCAGCGCGAGCAGGCCGGCCTGGCCCGGTTTCAGCGCGGAGGCATCCGCCGTGAGGGGTCCGTGGAGGTCGCCGTCTTCCAAGACCCCTTCGACGAACCATTTGAAAATATCTCCCACGGCGGATTGGCCGGCCTCGATGCCAGAGTAGCCGGGGAGGATCGATCCTTTGACGATGCCACAGATGCCGGGAATGTCGGCGACGGTTTTGCCGGCGGAGACCACCGCGCAATCGCAGGTGGAGGTGCCGATGACCTTCACCAGCGTTCCCTCGTCAATGCCGCAGCCGATGGCTCCATAGTGCACATCCATTTCGCCAATGGCGATGGGGATGCCCGGAGCGAGGCCGAGCTTGTCCGCCCATTCGGGGCAGAGATGGCCGGCAATGGCGGAGGCGTCATGGGCTTTCGTGTAGAGCCGGTCGCGAAGGCATGACAGCGCAGGATCGAGGGCCGCCAAGAATTCCTGGTCGGGCAGGCCGCCCCACTCGTCTGCATACATCGCCTTGTGACCGGCCATACAGACGCCTCGGCGGATGACCAGCGGGTCGGTGACACCGGCGAGCACCGCGGGGACGAAATCCGCGAGTTCCACCCAGGACCAAGCGGCTTCGAAGACGTCGGGATCGACCTTGAGACAATGCCAGATCTTCGCCCAGAACCACTCGGAGGAGTAGGTGCCGCCGATCTTCGCGAGATAGTGCGGGCGGAGTCTCCGTGCAGTGGCGGTGATGGCCGCTGCCTCGGGGATGCTCGTATGGTCCTTCCAGAGCCAACAGTGCGCGTTTGGGTTGTTAGAGAAGCGCGGATCGCTGGTGAGGGGGCGATTGTGCCGGTCCACCGGCAGGGGACTTGAGCCAGTGCCATCCATGCCGATGCCGATGATCTGATCCTTGGAAAAGGAGGGCTCGGCGATCATCGCGACGTCCAGCGCGAGCTGGGTTGCTCTTTCGAGGACGTGGAGATAGTCAGCGGGATTCTGGCGGGCGAGGTGGTGATCCGCGGGATTGAGGATCACGCCCTGGTTGCCGGAGGGATAATCAACCACCGCGGTGCCGACTTCCCGGCCGTCGGAACAGTCAACGACGAGGGCGCGGGCCGAGTTGGTGCCATAGTCGAGGCCGAGGGTGTAGGGCATGGCTTTCCGGGAGGATTCTCAATCGACCAATTCCTTTTCGATCTGTTCCAGAGTCTTACCCTTCGTTTCAGGAACGCGGAGCAGGATGAAGACGAAGCCGGCGGCGCAGATCGCGGAGTACAGCCAGAAAGTCATCGCCGGGCCGAGCGCCTCATTCATCGCCGGGAAGGTGTAGGTGAGGATGAAACAGGCGATCCACAGGGAAGAGACCGCCACCGACACCGCTGCCCCGCGGATGCGATTGGGGAAGATCTCGGAGATCAGTACCCAGGTCACAGGAGCGAGCGAGAACGAGTAGCAGGCGATGGTGGCCAAGACCGGAATGACGACGCTGAGCCCGGTGAAATGGAAGTGGTAGGCGCAGCCGATGAGGAAATGGAAGATGGCGATGCCGGCGCACCCGACTGTCATCAGGATCCGCCTGCCGAAGCGGTCCACCGTCTTGATTGCGATTAAGGTGAACACCAGCATCACGACACCGGTGATCACGATGTTGACAAGAATGGAGCTGACGCCATAGCCGGCGGCGCGGAAGATTTCCTCGGCGTAGCTGAAGATTACATTGATGCCGCTCCATTGCTGGAGGACGGCAAGCGTGCAGCCGATAAGGAGAATCCTTAGCATCTTTGGCTCCAGCAGATCCCGGAAACGCACGTGTTGAATCTCTTCCTCGCTGATGGTCGAGATCACGCTTTGCGTTTCCCGGTTCGCGTAGTCTTCACCGCCAATGCGCTTGAGGATGTCCCGAGCCTTGTCCGCCATCCCATTCTTGATCAGCCACCGCGGGCTTTCAGGAATGCAGATCGCGCCAACGAGGAAGACCAGGGAGGGAAGGGTCACTGCCGTGAACATCCATCGCCAGCCGAATTGTCCGTTCCACGAGAGGCGAATGGCCTCCGCGGTCGCCGTGTCTTCCACCCGCTCCGCGATCAACAGGTTGGCCACCTGAGCGATCAGGATTCCGATCACGATGGTCAATTGATTGATCGACACCAGTTGGCCGCGCATTCTGGCCGGCGCGACCTCGGCGATGTACATGGGCGAAAGGTTCGACGCCATGCCGATGGCCACGCCCCCAATGATCCGCCAGAAAACGAATGCATTGAAGCTGAACGCCCATCCCGTGAAGACCGAGGACACGGCGAATAACACGGCCGCGAGGATCAACAGCTTCTTGCGCCCGAACTTGTCGCTGAGCCCCCCGGAAATGAGAGACCCCAGAAGACAACCGAGTAGGGCACAACTATTGGCCCAGCCCACCATCTCCGCATTCGTGAGCTGAAAGTATTTTTCGAAGAATGGTTTCGCTCCGCCGATCACCACCCAGTCATAGCCGAAGAGCAATCCCCCCATGGCGGCGACGAGCGAAATACGCCAAATGAAGCCGTAGTTGAACGGGGTAGAGTTATCCGTGTCGGACGACGAGTCTGCGGGTGCGAGTATCATTCCGGGATCTTGGGTTGGAATGCAGATTCAGGAAATCATCGATTGCCAGAGGCGGTCGGATTCCTGCTTCACGAAGGTCGCGTCCTCCCATGGATCAGGAAATGAAGGCAGCCAATAGCCCGAACTCATCGCTCCGAATTCGGGACAGGCCCAGAGCGTCACGCCTTGGTTCGCTTCCTCTTGGAGCCAGCAGTGGAAGGCGGCCTCCAGGAGGTCGAACCAGTGCTTCGCCCATTCCGTCATGCCTCCATCGGGGTTCGTCGCGGGGATCTCGCAGTGGTGCCCGTTGAAAGGTCGGAGGTGGATTTGCCGGGATGCCTGCAGCAGATCAGGCCTCTCCAAGAGGCGCTCGGCGTAGGGCGGCACCAAGTGTTTGACCGTCGCGAAATGCGAGAAGTCGAAGGTCAGCCGGATGGGCATGGAACGCTTCTGCTCATAGATCTCCGCGATTCGCCAGGTTTTCTCCGGGGTCTCCGTGCAGGTGCCACGGTGGGTTTCGAGATCGAGAATCAAGCCGAGGTCATCTGCCACGTCGTTCATCCGGATCCACAGGGCCGCAGCTTCCGCCGGTTCCATCGAATGATCGCCCAGTTGGATGTTGATTCGCTCAGGTTTCAGTGGGGCGAAGTCCTCGAGCCGTTGGACATGGTTTGCCGCGTTGGCGTCACAGCCGCCCAGGAAAGCCAATCCGTGACGCGAGCTTGCTTCCGCGAACTCAGGCTGCGCGAACCATTGGAAGCCGTCGAAACCGGCCTCCTTGATTGTGCCGAGCTTCCGGTCGAGGCTCCATTCTTCCGACTCGCTGCCGTTCGGATAGTGAAGCAGCGTCCAGAGGCTGGCAAAGTGTTTGAGGCGGGCCGGAGCCACCACGGGGATCAATGCGTCCCTCCTTCCCACAGCAGTCCCTTGGCTTGATCCTGGCCGCAAGGTCCGCCGGCTTCGGAGGCCTCGATCATCAGGTCCTCGCCGGTCGGGGTGAGAAGAGGGAGGTAGAACTTGCTGATGCGGCGGGTCGAGCGCGGCACATAGTGACAGATGAACGAGCGACGGAAGCGCTCCTTAGAGCGATTCGGTCCTGAACCGTGGATCGTGTTTCCGTTGAAGAACAGGGTATCTCCGGCTTTCATCACGCAAGGCACCGCCTTCTTTCCGGGCGGTGCAGGGACGAAGTGAGTCGTGAATGATTTTTCTGGATCGGCCCAGCCGGGGCACATGATGGGTTCGTCGGCGGTGTCCTCCACGAGGTACATCCCGCCGTTCTGCGGATCGGCATCATCGATCGCCGTCCATGCGGCCACACAGGTCTGCGGCTCTACCATCAGGTAGAAGTTGTCCTGGTGCATCGCCTGGCCTCGCGCCCCCGGCGGTTTGAAATAGAACATGCTCTGTGCGGCCAGAACGTCGTCGTCCATCAGTTCGCGCAAGCATCTCAACACACCCGCGTGCACCAGATGCTTGCGCGAGACGGCATCGAAGCGGTGCGGATGATGAACGCGTGGATGGGTCTTGAGCGGATCCCCCTCCGCCTCCTCTGCGGAAACGGGCTCGAAGTAGCCGGGAATCGGCCCGCTTCCGGCGATCTTTTCGAAGGCCTGTCCAATTTCGGCAACGGCTTCTGCTGAGAAAAGGCCACGCGCCACCGCGTAGCCGTGGCGGCGAAACGAAGCCTTCATCTCTTCCAGGTCAACCGTTGGGGGGAGATCGATTTCCGTAGTCACGGTGGGATTCATGGGTGTTCCCGAGCTGTGTTGCTCAGGCCGTCGACCGTATCCAAACTGCATCGCTTTGAGCAATGGACGGAAGTCTCGAATCCATGGACTATTCTCCTTCCATAAGAGATTCTCGACTTGATCCCCTAAGCCTCATCCAAGGACATTCCGGCCCGAACCGGAACCCGCGCTGCTCATCAGCTCCTCTTCGATTTCCGCCGACATCGTCGAGAGAGTATCAGAAGCCTGATTGGTTGTTAGATGTCCCTCTACCCTCGATTTGCTGCATTGTCATCCGGCCGTGCCTTCCTAGGCTTGCGTCATGTCCAAAGTCACCACGCTGCTGTTTCTAACTCTCGGTCTCGGCTCCATATCGCTCCACGCTGAGCCAACCCGCCGGTTGTTATTCTTCACCAAGTCCAGCGGTTTCGAGCACGATGTGATCTCCTGGAAGAAAGGCAGACCCAGTTTCGCGGAGAAGATCTTCACCTCGCTCGGTGCCAAGCACGGCTGGCAATTCGAGTTCTCCAAAGACGGCTCGAAATTCTCCTCGGAGTACCTCGCCGGATTCGATGCGGTCATCTTTTACACCACCGGCGACCTCACTAGCATGGGCACCGACAATCAACCGGCCATGACCCCGGCCGGCAAGCAGGCGCTCTTCGACTACGTGAAAAGCGGTAAGGGCTTCATCGGCCTGCACTCCGCCAGTGACACCTTCCACACTGCGAACGAATCAAAAAAGGGCCCGGATCGCTACGTCAACCACGGTAAGGAAGCCGATCCCTACGTCTGTTTTCTCGGCGGCGAGTTCATCATCCACGGGGATCAACAGGTCGCGACCAACAAGGTCATCAACAAACGGTTTCCTGGCTTTTCCGGAGCCGGGGACAGCTTCGCGTTCAAGGAGGAATGGTATTCGCTCAAGGATTTCAACCCGGACATTCATGTTCTCACGGTGATTGATGCTCCCGCCATGAAGGGGGCGATGTACCAGCGTCCCGCATACCCGACCACCTGGGCCCGGGAGGAAGGAAAAGGCCGGGTCTTTTACACCGCCATGGGCCACCGCAACGACGTCTGGACCAATCCGGTTTTTCAAGACATCCTCGTCGGCGCGATCCGCTGGGCCACTCGCGACGTGGACGCCGCTGTCCCGCCCAACCTGAAGGATGTCGCACCGGAAGCGATGACCAATCCGTCGTATATTGAGCCGAAGAAATAACGGCTCTGGGGCAAGGGCACCGAGATCCGCGGTGGCCGGGTGTGCGAGGGGGGCGGCACCGGGCATCGAGGGCCACCGACTTGGTGTTCTTGTGCAAGTTCTCCATCTCCATGGTCTTGCCGGCGGAGGAGCCACGTTCCCTTTGACCAGTGGACGGAAGCCTGGAATCCATGGACTATTCTCCTTTTTTCCCGGGCTCGTCGCTTGACCCCGTGAGTCCGGGTGACTAGGATAATGAATGCGCCGCAGTCCGCAACGGGAGCGCAACAAGGTCCGGAGTGCATTTCTGCCCGCATCATGAAAAGGATCGCAACGAGAGCCAATCTCCGGGGAGAAGGATTCCGCGGGCAGGTACTGCACTTTGGGCCGGCAGATTTGCGAAGGCAAATCGCCCGGCACCCGCTGGGCGGCGGCTTGTGTGTGCCGGACATTGGTTGGTTTCCGAAGGCGCTCGGTCACTATCGCGAGCGTCCTCAAGGAGCCGATGAGCATATCTTGATCTACTGCCACGCCGGGGGCGGGTGGTTTGAGATAGACGGGCAAAGGCGGGAGGTCTCAGCGGGACAAGCCCTCCTCGTGCCGAGCGGCAAGCCACACCGGTACGGTGCCGATGAGGCACAGCCTTGGTCCATTTATTGGGCGCATTTTTCCGGTCAGGCGGCGGCGGTTTACGCCAGTCACTTCATCCCCCAAGGATACGTGGTTCCGGTCTTGCCGACGGCGGGCAAACAAGTCGAACGCCTCTTCAAGGAGTGCTTCCACGCGCTGGGGGACGGCCACACCTTGGCTGGCTTGTTGCAGGTCGCGCACATTTTCCGTCATTTGCTCGGGGTGCTTCTGTTCGAAAACGTGTCCTTTCATGCGGAAGCGACAGCGATGCCGATGCGCGATTTCACCGGGAATATCCAGTTCATGCGGGACAACATTTCCCGCTCGTTGAGTCTTCAGGAACTGGCGCAGCAAGCGGGCCTTTCACCTTCGCGTTACTCCGCCTTGTTCAAGGCGCGGACCGGAGTCTCCCCGGTCGAACACCATATCGCCCTTCGGATCCAGGCGGCCTGCCGGCTGCTGATCACCACCAACTGGAGTGTGAAGGAGGTTTCCTATGCGATCGGCCATGAAGACCCCTTCTATTTCTCGCGCCTGTTCGTGAAGATCATGGGAGTATCGCCGTCCGCCTACCGGGGCGACGCCAAGGGGTAAACTCCGCGCTTCCCCACTCGGGTCATGCCATGCGCCGTGTCGCCGATCACTGGATGGTCACGCGAGACCCGGGCGGAAGCACGCGCTGCGGGCTGACCTTCACGGGTTCGCCCGGGCCGGGGATGCCGGTCTTGGGATTGCCGAGCCAGCCGCCGGCCGCGCTGACCTTGGCAGTGATGGTTTTGAGGATGCGGTCCACCGGCTCGCGGGTCTCATCGGTCGCGTAGAAGCCGTCCTTGAGGCCGTTGCGGTTGCCGGCGCCACCGTCCGCGTATTCGGGTTTGAAGCAGCCCGGATGTTGTCCTTGATGACATTGCCACGCTCGTCAGGACGCACGCCAATGGTGCCGCAGGCGGCCCGGCCTTCCATCCAGATCACGTTGCCGGTGATGGTGAAGTATTCCGAGTTGTTATCCAGCGCGAGGATGGAGGAGCCGGGCATGCCGGAGGCCTTGAATATGAGGTAGTCCTTCCAGATGTTGCCCTTCCCGGTAGCCCAAGCGTAGATCGCGCCGCCCTCGTCGAGCAGTTGCTCCGGCTCGACGACGATGTTGTTTTCAATCAGGTTATTGCGTCTGTGCATATAGGGTTTCATGTTTTCGCGGTTGAAGCGGAACATGCCCTTCTTGAAGCCACCCGTCATGCGCACGCCATCCCGCATTTCCTGAGTGAAATCCTCGGAACGGATGCGGAACATTTCCCACAGCTTGAACTGGTATTTGCCCAGGCCGATGTCGTGGATCCAGTTGCGGGTGATGGTGTTGTTTTTGTTCCCGTCCAGCGTGCCGGGGCCGTAGCCACACACGCCATTGCCCATGACCCCGTACTGGGCCATGACGAGGGTCATCTCGAGATCGCCGTTGGAGGGCACGTTCGCGAGTTGCGCCTTGTTGATGCCTTGGAAGGTCACCGCCTGGCCATCGTGGGAGGGCTTGGTGAAGGTGATGCCGCACGACCACTTGCGCCAGTGGGTGTCGTGCAACCGGGCGCGGGTGACGGGTTGGCCGTCAACATACAGGTAATGGAAGCGCCAGCCCTTGGGCACATCGGCGACCCAGAGCTTGCCCTTGGCCTGCACCGTCACGCCCGCGGGTTCCTCATCGAGTTTCTTTCAACCCGTGATCGGGCGGCCGCCGGTGAGTTTCGGGGTCTCGCCCTTCGCGGCACGGTAGGCCGTGCCGGAGTCCTCCGGGGTGAGCACGAAAGTCTTGTCCAACACATAGCTGCCGTTATGCAGCCAGACGGTGGAGCCTTTGCTAGCGCGGGCAGCCGTCCGCGCTCATTCCAAGCTGGCGAAGGGCTTGGACTGCGTGCCTGGGTTGCTGTCCATGCCAGTAGGCGCGATGTGAAAATCGGCGGCCGGGCACGGGATGCCTGTTGCAAATGAAGAGGTGAAGGGGAGGGGCGGGAATTCAACCGGCGGTCGCCGCGCCAACGGGAATTCTCAGGAGGTAGGTTGATAACGCAGGAAGAGGTAGTCGGCGGGAGCCTCGATCTTCAGCGTCACGGTGCCATCGGCACCGACGGGGACCACCGACTTGCTCGACCGGCGCAGGTCCTCAACCTGCAGGGTTTTGCCAGCGAAGGCGCTCGTCATGCGCAATTTGAATGTGTGAGTGTTGTCCGGATTGTTGATCTCACGGAACACCATCAGGTAGCCGCTCTCGGCGGAGGTGTCGTCGATGGATTGGAAGCCGGTCCAAGAGGCGTTGTTCGGGCAATCCCCGATGGGGAACACGTAACCTTGGAAGATGTTCTTCTGGTGCGGCTTGTACATCGCCAGCGTCTTGGTGAACTCCTTCTTGGTGTCGGCCGCCATCATGTGCGGCATTGACCAGATCTCCGGCACACCCATGAGGGTGGTTGCCAGGCAGTAGCCCATGCTGTGCTTCTTGGCGTCGGACTGGGCGGTCGCGATGATCTCAGGATTGTTCATCATGAGCTGCCACTTGTTGAGATTGTGGTATTTGGCCAGTTGCCAGTAATCACGCAGGGAAGTGCTCGGGATATAGACGTTGTTTTTTCCCGGGATCTCGCCCCAGTACGAGCGGTTGAAGACGTGCATGGACGCGTATTCCCGGTTCCAGTAATAGCCGTAGGCGATGCGGTTGTCGGTGATGTCCCAGGTGATCGGGGACTTGTGCTCGGTGGCCTTGAGGAAGGTCCGGGACTTTTCCCGCGCGGCGTGGAGGCGGGGGTAGGTGTGCAAGGTTGCGAAATCCAGTTTGAACTGGTTGAGATCAAGCTGTTGGGTATTCCAGATCATCTCCTCCGCCTTGATGGAATCCGACAACCCCCACAGGCCGAGTTTGACTTTGGCTTCTTTCGCCGCCTTCGCCACCGGTGCCCAGCCTTGGGGGTAGTCCGCAATCTTGGGCTCCCACTTGCCATCCTGCGGGTCCATGGTGTGCCGGCCATCGGCTTGCCAGCCGTCGTCGATCAGCAGCATGTCGATGCCGGTGGCCTTGCATTCCTCGATCATTTTCAGGACCGGCCACTGCTCGGCATAACTGCGGCCTTCCGCAGCGGTGCGCTGGTGGCCCCAACCGCAGAGGAAACTCCAGGTGCTGTACTCGAAATCGCTAGGGAAGCGGGCGCGATCGAACCGTTTGAGAGCCAGTTCCATTTCGTCCTCACCGCCGTCGTAGGCGAGAGTCCAGCTTGCCCAGCACCACTGGAACTTGTCCGGTTTGAGATCCCTTTCGGTCAAGGCCCAGCCGGTGTTTTGAAGGCCATTCTCGTCCAGGATGAACTTGCCGGTGTTGGTGCCGACTCCGTCTTTTGTGCCGTGTTTGGTGGAGACGTTGGATTCCTTGAGCATCACCACGCCGCCCTTGCCGTCGCTGAAGTGGACACCGCTGGCCCAGTTCGCCGATGCAGTCGGCGGCAGGGCCTCCTCGCGGCGCAGGTGCGTTTCGGCGCGGTAGCGCTGGTTGGGATCGTTGTAAAATCCCCACGCGGTGCGGCTCAGATCCTTGGCCGTGACGGGGAGGTAGTCCACCCGCGCCCCGGCCACGCCTGCGGCTAGGGTTTCGGCGTTTTGCCCCGGTAAGGGCGCGCCCTTGATCCAAAGCTGCGTCATGAGGCCGGCAACTCCCGGGAAGGCGCGGACCTCGTAGCGCAGGGTCAGATTCGTCGTCGGATAGAAAATCTCAGCCGTCAGCTTGAGGTTCTTTGCCATGAAGTCTTCGTCATCGTCTTCCACGGCGGTCAAAGCCACGAGCTTCCCAGCGCTGCCTTCCGGCATCAGGAGCGGGTGCGCCCAATCCGCAGCCGCCGAGGGAGCACGATCGGCCCATTCGCGCCCCGTTTTTTCGCCGCCGCTCTTGAGGCTGACAGTGGCGAGGCCTTGCTCCGTGAATTTCCAGCGTCGTTCCAAAGTCCCAGTTCCCACGACCAGTTGGTTTTCCTCCACCCTGGCATAAGCGCTTTCAAATTTCGCGGAAAGTTCGGGCAGCGGGTTGACGGTAGCGTGGTTTCCTGCAGCGCCGGATTGATCGCTCTCCTGCCCCACGGCCAAAGGAGTGAATAGGGCAAGGGCATTCAAGGCCAGCACGGGGGCGGTCAGACGGGGCAAATCCATCTGGGGATCAAATCAAAATCCGACCCGCCGTGCCCATGGATGATCGTGGGGAATACATGGACGATCTTACCGGTCAAGACGGCTTCATCGCAGCTGCTGGAATGGAAATCTGCTGATCCATTGAAAGAATCAGAAGTTATCTTACGCCAAAATCGCCTTCACCACCTTCGCCTCCTCCACGCCGGTGAGCTTGAGATCGAGCCCTTGGAACTTGTGGGTGAAGCGGGCATGATCGATGCCGAACTGCTGGAGCAGCGTGGCATGGAGATCGCGGACGTGGACGATGTCCTGGACCGAGGCGTAGCCGAGTTCGTCGGTGGCCCCATGGACGATGCCCGGTTTGATTCCCGCACCGGCCATCCACAGGCTGAAGCCCTTGATGTGGTGATCGCGGCCACTTCCCTGCCCCATCGGGGTGCGGCCGAATTCACCGCCCCAGATGACGAGCGTGTCTTCGAGCAGGCCGCGCTGTTTCAGGTCCTTGACCAGTGCCGCGGAGGCCTGGTCGGTGCGTTTGGCCGACTCGGTCATCTTCGCCACGATCTCGCCGTGATGGTCCCAGCCGCGGTGATAGAGCTGCACGAAGCGGACGCCGCGCTCGAGCATGCGCCGCGCGAGCAGGCAGTTGCTGGCGAAGGAGCCATCGCCCGGCGTCTTCACGCCATACATGTCGAGGATGTGCTTCGGCTCGTCGCGCATGTCGGTCAGGTCCGGCACGGAGGTCTGCATGCGGAAGGCCATTTCGTACTGGCTCATCCGCGTTTCGATCTCGGGATCGAAACGGTCCTCGGCAAGCATGCCATTGAGCCGGCGGATCTCGTCGATGACCTGCCTCTGGGTGGATTGGCAGACGCCATCGGGACTGCCCACGTAATGGACCGCGCTGCCTTTGCTTTGGAACTGCACGCCTTGGAACTTGCTCGGCAGGAAGCCGGCGCTCCATTGGCGAGCCGAGACCGGTTGGTCCGGGTCCGAGCCGCGCGAGATCATGACGACGTAGCCGGGTAGATTCTGCGACTCCGCGCCGAGCCCGTAGAGTAGCCACGAGCCCATGCTGGGGCGGCCTTTCAGGATCGAGCCGCTGTTCATGAACGCGTGGGCCGGGTCGTGGTTGATCTGCTCGGTGACCATCGAGCGGACCACGCAGATGTCGTCTGCGATCGAGCCGATGTGCGGGAACAGGTCGGAGATCTCGATGCCACTTTGCCCGTATCGCTTGAACTTCGTGAACGATCCACGGGCAATCAGCTTGGCACCCTGCAACTGCGCTAGCTGCTGCCCCGCGGTGAAGGATGCGGGGAACTCCTTGCCATTGAGCGCATCAAGCTGCGGCTTCGGATCGAAGGACTCAAGGTGTGATGGTCCCCCGGCCATGCAGAGATGCACCACGCGTTTCGCCCGCGCCGGAAAGTGCAGGCCGCCCGGATGATGCGGTCATTCGGCGAGCCGCTGAACTCGAACAGTCGCTGGGGGCCTGGAAGAAACTCCGCCCCAGCAGCTAGGCCGACTTTCCGGGCGCCACCTACATCATCCTCCACTCGCTCTCCCACATGCTGATCAGCGCGATCTCGCTGGAGTGTGGCTACCCGCTGTCGTCCCTCAGAGAGAGAGATGATCTACGCACCGGATGGCAAGGGTGAGATGGAAGGGCGCTACGGCATCCGGCTGTATACCTCGTCGGCGGGGCTGAGGGAATGTTAGGGGGCCTCGTCCGGTCAGCGCGCGACATCCGCAAGCACCTGTTCCGGGCGATGCAGCGTTAATCCATTGAGCGTCACCGCGAGGAGCAGGCAGGAATTCACCCGATCGCCATTCACGAGCACGGTGCATGCTCCGCACTGCCCATGATCGCAGCCCTTCTTCGTCCCGAAGAGTTGGAGACGCTCACGCAAGAGATCGAGTAACTTGGTCCAACACTCCACCTCCCGTTCTTTCTTGCTGCCATTGACCGTTAGCCGGAGTTCATGGAGGGAGAGGCCACGGGGTATCTCCAATGGTCCCATGTCCGACGAGCGGGCATCATTCGGCGTCGTCTCAGGATGGAGGAGGTTCCGGGTGGGAGGGTTCGCGCCATCCCGTGGACTTAGCAGACCGGAGACCCGCGTCTCTTGAGCCGCTTCAGCTGCTGTTTTCCGGTTCCCCGAACACACGTCGCATGGAAAGTAGGGTGCTGATCAATCAACAGCCATTGCACGGGGCATGACATGCCTTGCAGATTGCGCGGGGGTGCTCCGTAAAACGTAGGGCTATAGGCCCCCGGTAACCTGGACATCTCGACCGTAGATGCGGGCAGTGAGAGATCCCGGAGTGAGGTGAAAGTGCCGCCTTTCGACGACGTAAGTCGGGTCTTTGTCCCCCGAATCCGGGGTGCCCGCTTGAAAGGTATCGCCTACTGCCGGGATCGGCGCGATGCCTTGAGAAGTGTAGCCGTCGAACAAGGGCTGCTCGGAATGATCGTAAAACTCGACCCGGACTTCAGAGAGATTTTCTAGGGAATTCATGGCGGCAGTCTACTAGCACGATGGAAGCCGGTCGGCTGCTAACCTTGACCGCTCCGCCGCTGTTATGGCGGCCGGTGTGATCGCACAAATCCGCGGGGAAATGGTCGCTCGGGTCGAGAATGTTTGGTGACCCTCTGTTTTTCCTTAAGGCGAGCCACTTTTTTCTGGGGCCTGGCGACGTAGCGCTCCACCAGCAGCCCGGACACTCCCGGTCCTATTCCAATCCAGCAAGAAGGGGAACCAACGTGAACCACAGAACAAAGGAGAGGCTGCTGACCATCACTCCATCGATGCGGCGGCTTTGGGATTTCGACCATTGCGACATCGCGGAGGCGACAACTAACAGCGCGTGTAGTACGACCCCGACCCTGGTCCACGAAGGCCACTGGGCGGACCACCAGATTACGAGGACGCACGCCGCAAGCGCCGAGACGCTCGCTAGCACCAGAACCGGACGTGGTCCAAGCTTCACCGCCAAGGTGCGCTTACCCGCGTGTATGTCTGCATCATGGTCAGGAAGGCCCGATAGACTGATGGAGGGAAATATGGCGAAGAACAGAGGTAGAGCTACTTTGAAGACGGCAGGGTCACCGAACTGTCCGCCCACCACCAAGGCTCCGCATTGTACGACCAGCAAGCTGTGGGCAAAAGCCACCACCACCTCGCCCCAACCTCGATGGCTCAGCTTCAGCGGTGGAGCCGTGTAGCCAACGCCCAATAGCACTGCGGTTCCCAGGCATGCGAGGTTCACTGCAAGCGGTGCCGGCGAATATGCCTGGAGAATGAAGCTTCCTAGCGCGGCTCCAACTGCCACTACCTTGCAAGCCGATCTCAAGGCGTCGGGTGTCAAAAGGCCCTCTACCAACACCCGCGAACCACCCGTGAAATTGCCATGGTTCTGATTCCGTCGATCGCTTTCGAAGTCGTAAAGGTCGTTCACGAACACGGTGAGAGCCTCAATCAGGAAAACGACCACGAATCCCCACCAGTAGGCCGGCAGTCTCCAGATGTCCGATAAGGGAACGACCAGTGCGGCCCCTGTCGTGTAACCCAGCCAGGACATCGGATAGAAAGGCAGTCGCAGCGCGCGCAGCCATGTCACGATGCGGGACGTTGCAAGGGCAATCCCTTGTTCAGAATTCCCGGGGCGATCCGTCATCCGGAATTCCCTGCGGTCGGCGTACCAATGTTCGAAACTCCTGCCGCTAGGGGACTCGGGTCTTCGCCAGGTCTGCCACAGGAAGTGACCGGGCGGATGCTCCAGTTTGGCCAGGGATCTGCCAAGCCCGTGGAAGACGGTTCGAAGTCTGCTAGATTCTCCGCCAGTCACCCTTGTCACGCCACCGGGCGCGAAGCCGTAAGCCCAATGAAGATCGCCACCTACAACGTCAACGGGATCAACGGACGGCTGCCTGTTCTGTTGCGGTGGCTGGGAGAAGCCAAGCCGGACGTGGTGTGCTTGCAGGAACTGAAGGCGTCCAACGACAAGTTCCCTCTGTCCGCCCTCCAGGAAGCGGGATACGGGGCCGTCTGGCACGGCCAGAAGAGTTGGAATGGGGTGGCGATCCTCGCTCGTGGTGCGGATCCTCTTGAGACACGGCGCGGTCTGCCAGACGATCCGGACGACACCCACAGCCGTTATTTGGAGGCGGCAGTCGAGGGTATCCTTGTCGGTTGCCTCTACCTGCCAAATGGTAACCCGGCACCGGGGCCGAAATTCGAATACAAGCTCCGGTGGTTCGAGCGGTTCCTGGATCACGCCGAAGGGCTTCTCCGCCAGAAGATCCCGGTGGTGCTGGCGGGAGACTACAACGTCATGCCGACCGAACTGGACGTCTATAAGCCGGAGAAGTGGGTGGATGACGCGTTGTTCCGGCCGGAGGTGCGCGAGTGTTTCCGCAGGCTGGTTGATCAAGGGTGGACCGACTCGATCCGTAATCTTCACCCGAGCGAACGAATCTACACCTTCTGGGACTATCTCCGGAACGCCTATGGCCGCAATGGGGGGCTGAGGCTGGATCACCTGCTGCTGAGCCCCACGCTAGCGGGCCGGCTGGTGAAGGCAGAGGTCGATGTGGAAGTGCGTGGCTGGGAAAAGGCAAGTGACCATGCTCCGACGTGGATCGAACTGGGGAGTGCGACGAAGCGCGCTCGGGCCTCGAAGCGAGCGTCGGTGAAGACAACGAAAAAGAAGGCCGCAGAATCGCCTGCGCCGGACGCCCCTCTCGGAAAATATAAGGCGAAGCGGAACTTCGAGAAGACGCCGGAGCCGGGGCCTCAGGTCGGAGATCGATCGGGGCGCTCCTTTGTGATTCAGGAGCATCACGCGCGAAGCCACCATTTCGACTTCCGGCTCGAGATCGATGGGGTGCTTGTAAGCTGGGCGGTGCCGAAGGGCATCCCGGAAGATGTGGTGGCGAAGCGTCTTGCGGTTCACGTTGAGGACCATCCGTTGGAATACGGCAAGTTCGAGGGCACGATCCCGGAGGGCAACTATGGTGCGGGCACGGTGGCCATTTGGGACAAGGGCACGTGGGAGCCGATGGGAACGGGATGGAGAAAGGATTTCGCGAAGGGCACCCTGAAATTTTACCTTAAGGGCGACCGGCTGAACGGCCCGTATTTGCTGGCCCGCATGAAGGAGGAACCCAACTGGATGCTGAAGATGCTGGAGCCATCGACTCATCCACAGGCGAGTTTCGAGGCGGAGCCGGAGACACCGCAGTATGTGGCTCCCCAGTTGGCCCAGGTGGTCTCTACCGTGCCGGCGGGACGCGACATCATCCACGAGCTGAAGTTCGACGGCTACCGGCTGATCATCGTGAAGCACCGCGGCAAGCTGACGGTCTACACCCGCAACGGCCACGACTGGACGCACAAGTTCGCACCCCTTGCCAAACACCTCACGGCGATTTCCAAGAAGGACTTCATCCTCGATGGTGAAGCGGTGGTGTGGGACGAGAAGGGCCGCAGCAATTTCGGAGATCTCCAAGCAGCGCTGAAAGGCCGTCCGGGGGACGTGTCATTTGTCGCTTTCGACCTTCTCCACTTCGATGGGCTGAACCTGCGCGACCTGCCGCTTGGCGAGCGTCACAAGCGGTTGGCCAAGCTGGTAACCGAGGAACAAGGTGTGGTGAGGCGGTCCACGGTCTGGTCTTCGGACATGGGTGGCGACCTCTACAAGCAGGCCTGCCAGCTCGGGCTGGAGGGAATCATCAGCAAGAAACTAAGCTGCACCTACAAGCCCGGTGACCGGCGGGACTGGACGAAATCCAAGTGCCGCCCGCGTCAGGAATTTGTGGTATGCGGCTACACCCCTCCGAAGAGTTCGCTGCCGGCGTTTTCATCATTGGTTCTGGGCACGTATGAGAACGGGAAGCTCATCCCGCGAGGCAAGGTTGGAACCGGGTTTAGTGAGGATGACCGGCGTGAGTATCTGGCAAGGTTCAGGCCGCTAAAGACGAGTAAACCGGCTTTCGAAATCGATGAGGAAGTCGTATGGGTGAAACCGACCCTTGTCGCGGAGGTGGAGTTCGCCGAGATCACACGCGATGGGTCCGTGCGCCAGGCCTCCTTCGTGGCCATGCGCGAGGATAAGAGTCCCGATCAAGTCCACTTGGATGCAGTCCAGACCGCGACCCCGGACGGCAAGGGGGCGAAAGTGGCGGGCATCACGATCAGCAATCCCGACCGCATGGTCTTCCCTGGGGACGGGGTCGCGAAGCTTGAGGTCGCCAAGTATTACGAGCGGGTAGGGGAGCTAATGCTGCCGTTCGTTGCCAATCGACCGCTGGCTTTGCTTCGAGCACCGTCAGGGATCACAGGAGAGTTGTTCTTTCAGAAATCGTTCACAACCCACGTGCCGGAGGGTGTCCATCAGGCGAAGCTGCCGGATGGCGACGACATCTTTTTCGTGAAGGACGTCAAAGGGTTGGTCTCGTTGGCTCAATTCAGCGCGATCGAATTCCATCCCTGGGGCTCGTCGCTCAAGAACGTCGAGAAGCCTGACTTCCTGACGTGGGACCTCGACCCCGAGGAGTCAGTGCCGTGGAACGAGGTGCTTGGCGCTGCCTTGTTGCTGCGCGACTATCTGCGAGAGCGGGGTCTCGAACCCGTGGTGAAGACCTCCGGCGGGAAAGGGCTGCACATCATGTTGCATCTGAAGCCGAAGCACGATTGGTCGGTCATGAAGCCGTTCGCGAAGTCGGTGGCTTCCGCGGTGGCGGACTTCAATCCTGCTCGCTTCACCGTCACGTCGAGTAAGTCCAAGCGCACGGGGAAGATCTACATCGACTGGATGCGAAACGGCCGGGGAGCAACGTGTGTCGCTCCCTGGTGCCTCCGCGCGCGGCCGGGAGCCACAGTTTCGATGCCCATCAACTGGGATCAACTCCCGGAGCTTGCGAAGTCTGGCTTCACCATCCACGAGCCGGCAGAGCAGCCGAAAGAGTGGCGGGACGTTGGCCCGCAGACGGTAAAGATCTCGCTGCTGCGAGAGCTGGGAGTTTTATGAAACTAGAGTGCGGCTACTTGCCGAGTTCCCGTTTCACATCGTCTGCCATTGGCCCCACCTTATCGGCTGCTTTCTTGAGTTCTTCGGGTGTCACTCCAAACTTCTTCGACCAATCCCGAACCTCGTAATCTTCTCCCGTGTTGATTCGATCGCGATCTGGACCCCCTGTTTTTGATTTGTCGTCTGACATAGCCCGGCAAACTATCCGCTAGGGTGGGATTTGCAAATGGCGTCGAATGCCGCCCGCCGGGAGATGGGGTCGGCGTTGCGGGCACCACGGGTGGGGAGCGGCATTTCATCCGCGTTATCCTTGGAGGCAAGCCGTCGCTTTTTGCAGGAGCGTTCTTGTCCATGATTGAAGGACCCGGGCCGGGCGAGAAGTTGGGGAGCTTGGCGTTCCCGAGAGCCGTTAGACCCCCGTTCTTCTCTTCGACGATGATCGCGGACGGGAAGTGGATGAAGCCGGCCTGCCGCCACTCTGACCAGGTGGTGGTATGCGGTCTCGAGTCGCGACAGGCATCGCAGCCAAGCCCGGCATGATACCGGCGTGTCACGTCGTTGAGGCGGTCGGCGTCAGACACGGCTTGCTTGGTGATCGTGCGGACCACGAGCTTGCGCCATTCGACCGGCCATTGGGACTTCCCGTGGTAAGTGGACGAGGCAGTTCCGTCCGGGCGAAGCCGATCCAGCGGTCTCCGCACCGCGACGGCGCGGCGGTTGTTGCGCGCACGGCGCTTTGTTTTCTTGTTCATCGATCGGCGGGTGTGTGGGATGAAGTGCATGCTGGCTCAGCCGCCGGACCAAGATGGAGAGTCTCCTGAACGGGGTCGCCCAGCCTCGCGGAGGGGCAGCTCCGGGGACCGGCTCAGGGGGGCAGCCCGGGGCCCCGCGATCGCTTATGGGATGTCGCTCGCTTGCCTGGCGACGGCGGTGCTGGTTCGCTGGCTGCTGGACCCGGTGTTGGGAGATACCTTTCCGCTCACCACTTTGTTGGCGGCCATCGGTGTCGCGGTCTGGATCGGCGGGTATCGTCCGGCCTTGCTCGTTGCCGCTCTCGGCTTCCTGGCCTGTTCCTATCTGTTTATTGCACCCCGCGGTCAGTTCGGCTTGGACGAACCCCGCAACCTCGTCGGTTCGTTCCTGTTTCTGGCCACCTCGTTGATCATCATCGGCTTCGGTGAAGCCCTCCGCCGCGCCCATCAGGATTGCCTGGAGGCGGAATCGGCCGCTCGCCAGCAGGCCGAGCTGCTGGGAATCACGCTCACCAGCATCGGCGACGGCGTCATCGCCACCGACCCCGGCGGCCGAGTCACCACCATGAACGCCGTCGCGGAGGCGATGACTGGGTGGACCAAGGATGAAGCGGCAGGGATGCCGCTGACGGAGGTATTCCGCATCGTCAACGAGTCCACCCGGTTGGAGGTCGAGAACCCGGCGTTGCGGGCTTTAAAGGACGGGGTGGTCGTCGGGCTGGCGAACCATACCGTGCTCATTGCCAAAGACGGCACCGAACGGCCGATTGACGACAGCGCCGCCCCGATCCGGCGCGACGACGGGGAAATCGTCGGTTGCATCCTGGTGTTCCACGACATCAGCGAACGCCACCGGGCGGAAGTCGAACAACTCGAAGCCCGCCAGCAGCTCGCGACGACGCTGGAAAGCGTCACGGACGGGTTCATGCGCTACGACCGGGACTGGCGGATCGTCTATGTGAACGCGGAGGCCGAGCGGATCAACCGACTCACCCGCTCGGAAATGCTCGGCCAAATCCTCTGGGACGTTTTCCCCGCCATCGTCGGGACGAGGCTGGAGGCCGAATACCTGCGGGCGGTGGCGGAACAAGTGACGGTCGAGTTCGAGAACCACTATGAGCCGTTCGGCCGCTGGTATTCCCTCAAGGGGTTTCCGACGGCGGACGGCGGGTTGACGACCTACATCCGCGACATCACCGATCGCAAACGGGCCGAAGCCCTGCTTGCCGGGCAGAAGCGGGTCTTGGAAACGGTTGCCACGGATGTCCCGCTTGCCGAGGTACTGACGACACTCGCCGTCGTCATCGAGGAACAAGAACCCGGTTTGCTCTGCTCGATCATCCTGCTGGATGAAGGCGGCGCGCACCTCCGGGTCGGGGCCGGGCCGAGCATGCCAGAAGGCTACCTGTCGGCGCTCGACGGGCTGGGCATCGAGCCGCCTTACCCCGGACCCTGCGGCATGGCCTTGCACACCGGCGAAGCGGTCGTCGTCACGGATATCGAAGCCGATCCACGCTGGTCGGGCGCATGGCGGGATCGGGCGTTGGCCCATGGCCTGCGCTCCTGCCGGTCCACGCCAATTGTCGGATCGGACGGCAAGCCGGCTGCGACCTTCGCCGTTTACCGCCGGGAACCAGGCGATCCCGCCCCGTCGGACCCGCACGTCCTTCCGGTCGCCACGCATCTGGCGGGCATCGTCATTGACCGGAAGAAGCAGGAGTCCGCATTGCGCGAGAGTGAGGCCCGCTACCGGGCCATCGGGGAGTCCATTGATTACGGCGTGTGGGTGTGTGACGCGGAGGGCAGGAACACTTATGCGAGTGAATCTTTCCTACAGTTGGTTGGGATCACCCAGGAAGAGTGTTCCGACTTCGGCTGGGCCGAATTGCTGCACCCCGACGACGTTGACGCGACGATTGCTGCTTGGAAGGAGTGCGCCCGAACGCAAGGGACGTGGGATCGGCAGCACCGCTTCAAGGGCGCCGACGGTGGGTGGCACGACATCCTGGCGAGGGGCGTCCCGCTCAGGAATGAAACGGGCATCCTCTTGGGCTGGGCGGGCATCAACCTCGACATCAGCCGCGTCCTGCGGGCCGAGCGGGAGGTGGTCCGGCTCGCCACCGAGTCCGACCGTCAGCAACGGTTGTATGAGACGGTGCTGACGAACACGCCCGACTTCGTGTACGTGTTCAGCCTCGACCACAAGGTTCTCTACGCCAACGACGCCCTCATCAAAATGTGGGGGCGCGGCCATGAAGGGGCGATCGGGAAGACATTCCTGGAGATCGGCTACGAGCCATGGCACGCGGAAATGCACGACCGGGAAATCGACGAGGTGCGGGCCACGCGCCAGCCGATCCGTGGCGAGGTGCCGTTCAACGGGACGAACGGGCGGCGGCAATACGACTACATCTTCGTGCCCGTCATCGGGGCGGACGGCGAGGTCGAGGCGGTAGCCGGGACCACCCGCGACGTGACCGAGCGAAAGGAGACGGAGCGGCAGTTGCGGTACGGTCAGGAGCAGTTGGACTTCGCTCTCGCCGCCGCCGACTTGGGCCAGTGGTCCTTGAACCTGGCCGACCGCACCGCTCGCCGCACCCTCCGGCATGACCAGTTATTCGGCTACGACGCGCTCCTCCCGGAATGGACCTACGAGATGTTCCTGGAACATGTCATCCCGGATGAACGTGCGGCGGTGGACGCATCCTTCCAGAAGTCGGTGGCGAGCAACTCGGTCTGGAGCGTCGAGTGTCGCATCCGCAGGGCGGACGGGGCTGTCCGGCACATCTGGACCAAGGCCCTCATCCAGCGGGATGCCGACGGGCAAGTGGGGTGGATGCTGGGCATCGTCGGGGATGTCACCGACCGCCGCCAAGCCGAAGAGCGGCAGGCGTTCTTGGTTCAGTTGGCCGATACCTTGCGCCCACTTTCCGAACCGACTGACGTACAAGCCGAGGCCAGCAGGCTTCTGGGTGAGCGGCTGGGGGCGAACCGGGTGGTCTACTTCGAGGTGCGGGGCGAGAACTATGTGGTCGAGCGGGACTACACGGACGCGGCCCCATCCATCGTGGGCCGCTACCCGATCGCCGACTTCGGCCCCGACATTCTCGCTCGTTACGAGGCCGGCCGTACCGCATCCGAGGCGGACGTGAACTTGCTGTCCTCCCGCACACCAGCCGAGAAAGACACATATGCGGCTCTCCAGATCCGATCCTACGTCGGAGTGCCGTTGGTCAAGGGCGGGGCCTTCGTCGCGGGTCTCGCGGTCCATGTAGCCAACGTGCGGCCGTGGACGCCGGCCGAGATCTCTCTGATCGAAGAAACCGCCGAGCGTACCTGGGCGGTCGTCGGGCGGGTGCGGGCCGAGGCAGCGTTGCGTCAAAGCGAGGAGCGACTGCGGATGGCCCTGAGCGCCGCACGGATGGTGGCATGGGAGTATGACCCGGCGTCAGGGGCGGTCTTCACGTCGGGAAACGCGACGGACGTGTATGGATTTCCTCAGAACGAGGAAATGGCAAGCATCGACCGGGGATTCGCCATTCTCCATCCGGACGACGTGGACAACCACCGGGCGACTGTGGCTGCGGCGGTGGCGGCGGGTGAGGGATTCACCAGCCAGTTCCGGATCGTTCGCCCGGATAACGGAAGCGTTCAGTGGATGGAGGAGTGGGGTCACGCCGTCCGCAACGGGGTGGACACGACCGTTCGGCTGGTCGGCATCAACATGGACATCACCGCCCGGAAGGTAGCCGAAGCAGCGCTGCGTCAGAGCGAGGAGCGATCGGCCTTTGTGCGCAGCAGCAGCGGGGTCGGATTCTGGTACTGCGACCTGCCGTTCGAGGTTCTCGAGTGGGACGAGTTGGTGAAAGCTCACTTCCACCTGGCTCCCGATGCGGTCGTCACGATCCAGACATTTTACGACCGTCTCCATCCGGACGACCGGGAACCGACCCGGCTGGCCATCGAGCGGAGCATCGCGGGACGGACGCGCTACAACGTCCACTATCGCACGGTGGATCCGGACACCGGTGACGTGACGTGGGTCCGCGCCCTCGGGCGGACGGCCTACGCTGCCGACGGCACCCCGACCCGGTTCGACGGTGTGACGCTCGATGTGAGCGACCAGAAGCGGGCCGAGGCGAGCTTGAGGGAAAGCGAGGAAAGGTTGCGAACATTGTTTGAGTCGATGGACGAAGGGTTTTGCGTGATCGAAATGGAATTCAACCTTGCGGGACGGCCAGTCGATTACCGCATCGAGGTGATGAACCCGGCATTCGAGCAACACACCGGGATGCATGGGTTGGTCGGCAAGTCGATCCGGAACGCGATCCCGGAGCTTGAGGAGTTCTGGTATGAGACCTACGGACGGGTCGCTTCGACCGGCGAGCCGACCCGGTTCGAGCACAAGGCGGAGCCCATGGGAGGGCGCTGGTTCGAAGTTTCGGCCTTCAGGATCGGGGACGATGGCAGCCGCAAAGTCGCCATCCTTTTCAACGATGTCACCGCACGCAGAATGGCCGCGGTGGAGCGGGAGCAGTTCCTCGGCCAGCTCCGGGATGCCGACCGGCGGAAGGATGAGTTCCTGGCGACCTTGGCCCACGAACTCCGCAACCCGCTGGCACCGATCCGAAACGGTCTCCAAGTCATGCGACTGGCCGGTGTGGAGGGGCCGATCGAACGGGCCCGCACCATGATGGAGCGGCAAGTGACGCAGTTGGTCCGGCTGGTGGACGACCTTCTCGACGTGAGCAGGGTGACGAGCGGCAAGTTCGAACTCCGCCGGGAGCTGGTCGAACTGAGGGCGGTGATCGATGCCGCCGTGGAGACGAGCCGGCCGGCCTTCGATGTGGCAGGACACGAACTGGAAGTTGCCGTGCCGGACGAACCGATCCTCTTGGATGGCGACTCGACCCGGCTCGCCCAGGTTGTGTCCAACCTGCTGACCAACTCCGCCAAATACACCCACCCGGGGGGGCACGTCAGGCTGGCCGTTCGTCGTGAGGACGGCATGGCTGTGCTGTCGATCGCAGACAACGGGATCGGCATCCCGCCCCACATGCTCGGCAGGATTTTCGAGATGTTCACTCAAATGGACCGCACGCTGGAGAAGACGACGGGCGGATTGGGAATTGGGTTATCGCTGGTCAAGGGGCTTGTCGAGATGCACGGCGGGACCATCGAGGCCCGCAGCGAAGGCGAGGGGCGGGGTAGCGAATTCATCGCGCGTCTGCCGATGGTGAAGTCACCGGTTCAGAACGTCGGACAGCAAGCAGTCGATGAGCCGGTCGGCTTCGCCAGCCGCCGCATTCTGGTAACCGATGACAATGTCGACTCGGCCGAATCGCTGGGGATGTTCCTCGAATTGCTCGGGAACGACGTCAGCACCGCGAACGACGGCTTGCATGCGCTGGAGGTGGCGGAGAGATTCCTGCCCGAAGTCATCTTGCTCGACATCGGGATGCCGAAGCTGAACGGCTATGAAACCTGCCGTCGCATCCGGGAACAGACGTGGGGCAAAAAGGCCATCCTGATTGCCATGACCGGCTGGGGGCAGGACGAGGACAAGCGCCGTTCGGATGAAGCGGGCTTCGATCACCACCTGGTCAAGCCGGTGGACACCGGGGATCTTGTGAAGCTGTTGGCGTCTCTAAAGGCGGAGACGGCCTGAATTCGCCGGGCGGGGGTGAGCTGCTGCGTTCTTTCGCTCCGCTCGGGTGGTGGGAGCGTGGACCAGCCGGACCACGAAGGCACAATGGCGGAGGAAACGATCCGCTGACCTGCTGGCGCGATTTCGCCGGGGCCTCAGTCCAATACAAAAAGTTGTCCTGCAAGCCCACTGGCCTGCAGGAATCAAACGGACGTTTCGGTCAAACCCTGTGTTGTGCCGAAAACAGGGCGTCTTGGGGAAAACATCAAATAGTATTTGCTTTTCCGACAAGGCGAGCTATTTGCATTCTGATCGGTGTCCTTTTTCGTCATCTTAATGGACAAAAAAGGGCGCTTTACACCAAACCCTGATTACTGATGAAACAAAGCGCTATTGTCTGCTCCCTTGCGGTGCTTCTGCCGCTCCTCGCTCCGGCCGCCGAACAAGAATACGTCACCTATGTGAAGCCGCTCTACACCACGCGTCTCAAGGATTCGCAGGGCGGATACAACCAGATGATGTCGAAGATCAAGGTGTCCTTCGAGATGCTGAACACAGCACTCCGGAACTCCCAGATCAGCTTCGAGGCCCAGATGGTCTATCCAATGGAGGTCTCACCGATTGTCGAAACGCCCTTCGACGAATTCGGAACCCTTTGGGACCGGATCCGCAACCAGGATGCCCAAGGCACCTGGACCGCCTATACCACCCAAGGCGCGGACCACCTGTCCTACTTCGATTCCGTCGGCTCCGGTGCAGGCAAGGCCTACGTGCCCGGGGAGTTCGCCTTCCATGGCGGCGTGGGCAACACCGTCTTCCGCCACGAGATGGGCCACAACTTCGGTTGCAGCCACTCGGACGGCTTCCAGACGCCGGTCGGGAACACGATCATGAATGGCAACTCGCTGCCGTACTTCAGCAATCCCAACATCACCTACCAAGGCTACGCACTGGGAGACGCCACGCACAACAGCTCCGCGAAGATCACCGCCAACCGCCCGACCTCCGCAGGCCGGCGCGCCTTGAACGTTGATGCCGCGACGACCTCGGTCACCTGGTTCATGATCGCCAAGCATAGTAGTCTGGCGGTCGATGTCCAAGGCGGCACCACCACTCCCGGCACGCCGATCATCCAGTGGGCACCGCACTACGGCACGAACCAACAGTGGCAGTTCAACGACTTCAGCGGCGGTGCGAGCACCTTTGAGCGCAGCGGCAGCGGCGCGAGATTCGTGAGCCTCACCGCGAATGCCAACGGCACCGGCCTGACCCTCCAGAACTGGGCCGCCGGCAAGCAACGCTACTTCATCGAGGAACAGGCCGACGGCTTCTCGCGTGTCCGCCGCGATGATGGTAACGGCGTGCTGGATGTCCCCGGGTCCTCGCAGACGCAGGGCACCCAGTTGATTCAATACGACTGGTCCGGCAGCAACAACCAGCGCTTCAAGCCGGTCCAGAAGGTCGATTGATTGAAGAGCGTTCCTTTGTCTGCGGCTCCTCTCCCTCTTTCCGAGGCGGGAGAGGAGCCCTTTGTCGCAACCCCTACGGACCCAAAACCCATGAAAACCGTCAGGAAAATTCTTCCCGCCGCACTTGCCCTCGCGGCGCTCCTTCTCGCCATGCTCCTGCTCAAAGGGCGGGGTGTCGCCCATCCTTCGCCCACCGATCCCGCATCCGCCGAGCTAACAGCCACATCCCCGCCGGCAAAGACCCGCGAGCGGAGTTCCTCATCGAAACCGTCGCCATTGGTCGGCATGACCATTACGGACGCAGCCAAGGCCGAGGAATGGGCCGCCAAGCTCTCGCGCAACGAGCATGAATATGCCCAACGGCTCACCGATCTGCGGCATCTGCGGAAGGCCGAAGTCATCGAATTCAAGACCATCGCCGAGAACGCCTCCCGGCTCTCGACCGACCAGTTGCCGCTCACGCTTTCCCTGCCCTCCTTCGGCGGCGGCAGCATGGAAGTGACTTTCGATCATCTGGCCATCGACGGACCGGCCGGTGGCACCATGGCCGGCAAGATCGTCGGGCAACCGGACAGCACGGTGGTACTCGGCTTTCACAACGGCGAGACCTCCGGCGTCATCGAAGGACCCGGCAAGATCGTCTTTTTGGACGCATTCGATCAAGAGGTAGCGATCCTCCGCGAGCTTGATGCCGAAGCTCATGCGAAGGATTTCGAGTGCGACTGCATGCTGCACCAATCCCAGCGCGAGCATCAGCCGCGATAGGCGGGATGAGATCCGGCGGCTCCAGTTCCCAGGTCAACTCGCGAGCCTTGCCCGTCGTCGGGACCGGCACAACGGCATTTGATCGTACGGCCGTCAGGGAGGTGGGATGCAGGGCTATCACACCGGGGCGTGCTAGACGCGAAGCATCCTGCTGAGGTGGAAGACCCTCTGGCTTTCACTAGTCCACCCCCGTCCCTTTTCGTTGGATCATGGCGCGTTCCTTCGGGCCGCGTATTGCTCCCATAGGCCCCCTCGGCCCGTCGTTTTCGGTCTACGACCTTTGGGGAAACTAGGCTAGGTTACCAGCTTTAAGCCGTTTACACTTTTCATGCTGAGGATCTCCCCAAGCGGAATCCGCATCAGCAGGGATTCGCTTTGGGGAGATCGGCAGCATGAAATTTCCTCGGGCTATCCTGTGGCTTGCCAATGGATTCAGCCCCAAGTTCAAAAACTTGCCCGGCTCCGCCTGCCAACTTGCACACCGCACTGTGGTCCAGCTTTCGTTCTGCTTTTTGAATATGTGGGCATTAGACTCCCCCAATTTAAACCACAACCGGTCCCGAGTTTCGTGGCCGCTCGGTCCGGGTTACCGGGCTACCGGCAGCAGGGCCATCAAGGTTTCCGCAATGCGCTCCATGTCCGATCGGGTCATTCCGTCCCGTGCCTGCAATGACATCCCCTCAAGGAGCGTGTTCAACGTGAAGGCTAACCCCTCAACGTCGGTGGAGGGAACCAACTGGCCATCCTCAACGGCACGCTCCAGTCGGGCCAGGATGAAATCCTTGCCTTCCTTGCGAAGCTCCCGCAGTGCATCGTTCACTTCTTGTGCCTCGGGAGAAACATTCGTGGCCCCCAAAATGACCATGCAGCCACACGGGACATCCAGAGAGGTGAGGATTCGGGCCGCATTCTTGAAGAAGTCCAGCAGTCCCTCGCGGATATCGAGGGATTCTCCCATTTCTGTCCAAGTTGAATCCCAATAGACATTCTCGTAGTGCTTCACGGCCTCCAGGAACAATTGGGCCTTGTTTCCGAAGGCGGCGTAGAGGCTTGGAGGATTGATTTCCATCGCGCCACACAGCTCCGCCATGGTCGCTGGCTCGTATCCTCTGAGCCAGAAGACTGCGAGAGCCTTTTCCAAGGCAGCCTGCCGATCGAACGTTCGCGGGCGGCCTTTGCATACGTGAGCTCCGGGGCTGGTTTGTTTTCTCGCAGGCATGGTTTTCTCGGGCCGAGTTCGAAAGAATTTGACGGTCTGTAATGAGCGTTACATAAATCTGTTCCATCCGTAACGCTTGCTACAGAAATAGCGTCTACCGTTCGCTTCTGCAAGCCCCACCCGAGGAACCCAACGCAATGCCCCAATTGTTTGACCCACTGACGCTCCGAAGCGTGACGTTTCGCAATCGCCTCGCTCTTTCCCCGATGTGCCAATACGAGGCCGAGGATGGATTCGTTGGACTGGTGATGGTGGAAGCAACCGCCGTTAGTCCGGCACTGGAGCGAAAATCGTCGGATGCTGTTGTTTGAATATCATTCTGAACAACCAAACCACAAAAGGAGAAAACCATGTCAAAAAATATCAAAGCCGTCCCCACCAAGGAATACACGGAAGTCGTGGCAACAGCCAACAAGTATGTCGATGGCCTGCGGGGCGGAAGTCCGGCGGATGTCGCCGATGCATTCCACAAGGACGCGGTGATGTATGGCTTCACCAACGGTGAACTGCTGGGAGGTCCGATTCAAAACCTCTACGACTTCGTTGAACAAAACGGGAAAGCTCCGAAAATCGAGACTCGGGTCGACGTTTTGGCAATCACTCCAACCATCGCAGTGGTGCGGATCGACATGGAAAACGATGCCATTGGCGCCGATTACAATGACTACCTCACTCTGATAAAGATCGACGGCACCTGGATGGTGATCGCCAAGGTCTATCATCAGTTCGAAAACCAAGCCTGACCGATGAATCAAAAGACTCACTTCATCCAACCCGTCGTCGCGGTGTTGGTAGGCGGATGGATATACATTTCATCCGCCGAACCGACCCAAAGCGATCCGAAAAAGCAGTCTTCATCCAAATCAGAAACGTCACACCAACAACAAACCAAGGAAAATACCATGAGCAAACCAACCTACGTCCACGAATACAAAGCCATTGTCACGGTTTTGAAACAATACCTCGAAGGCTGCAAGCAGGCCAAGAGCAGCATCATGAAACCAGCCTTCAACGAGCAGGCGACGATGTATAGCGTCGATGCCGATGGCAAGTTGGCTGGTGGAGCGATTCAAGGCCTGTTCGACGGCATCGACAGCGCCTTCCGCCCTTCTCCTGAAGCACAGGGCGCGATCGTCAGGATTGAGATCGTCGGCACCGCCGCCAGCGCGCGCATTGATGCCAATGACATGTCGGGCTTCTGCTTCACCGACTTTTTCCATCTGCTGAAAGTCGATGGCAAATGGACAGTGGTCAGCAAGATCTTCCACACACACGTCGCTCCCTGAGTCTGACGCAGCGCTGCCGGGGCCGTGCTCGTGTAGGTTCCCCCGGTGTGGCCCGGCTCGCGGTCGCACAGCTTGTTTGATGGATTTCCACCAAGCGGGCTCTCTTTCCGTCCGAGTTGCCTCGCTCCACTGAAATCGCAAACCAGTTGCCCAGCAAGAACCCGGAACGGTGTTCGATCGAACGAATTCGATCGTCTTGTATTATCAAACCAACCTCCATGCGAGGAACCCACGTCTTCGCGTTCTGTTCTCTCTCACCGCACTGGCAGCCGCCTTGCTGGCGTCACCGTCAACCATGGCCGTCCCGCCGCCGGGCATTCCCGATGGACTCCGTCCCCCGAGCAATTGGGGACCTTCCCGGTGCAATTCAAGGCCTCCGACAGCAACCTCTTCGCGCGGGCAAGTAGTACGGTATCCGTAGTACCCACGGGGTGACCCTGCTTGCCGCATGGAAGAACCACCATTGGCCGGATGAAGAAGGGGAGGCAACCCGCGGCGACCTGGCGGATCCGGACCGTGATGGCATTACGAATCTCGTGGAGTATGCGCTGGGTCTGAATCCGAATGTGCCGAACTTCGGCGCGTTGCCCGGGGTCGAGCTGGTGCAGATCGACGGGAAACGCTACCTGGCGATGACCTATGTCCGGCAGACGGATGATCCTCGGCTGCAGTATTTCGTGGGTGGATCCGGAAACTTGGGGGCGGGATCTTGGCTCGCGCAGATGAATGAGCTGCCGGTGAGCCAAGAGGGGGTGTCGGATGGATTCCAGCGAGTGAAAATTCGTGACTCGGTAGCGGTGGAGGATGCGCCGCAGCGGTTTCTGCGGCTGGCGATAGTGGGAAACCAGCCGCCTGTCATCGATCCGCTGCAGCATCGCTTCCTCCATGCTGGCGGACACTTTGCGATGAGGGTGCGGGCCAGTGATCCAAATGGCGACGTGCTGACGTTGTCCGCTGATCCGTTGCCACAGGGGGCAAGCTTCAGCCTCGCGGGGAGCGGGATGGCGGATTTCTCCTGGACCCCATCAGCCGCGCAGGTCGGCAATCATGTGATGAATTTCCGCGCGAGTGACGGCGAGCTTTTCCACACGCGGAGTGTGGTGCTGGGTGTGATCCCGACTGGCACTCCGCTGCGGGATGGGTGGAAGGACTACTACTGGCCTGGAATTTCCGACCCGCAGATTGTGGGGCCACTCGCCGATCCTGATCAGGATGGCATTGCCAACATCATCGAGAACGGGCTGGGTCTGGATCCCACCGCTTCTGGGGCGTGGGGGCTGCCGTTGATGGGCTTCGAAGAGTCCGGCGGGAAAAGATACCTGAGCATGACCTACGTCCGCCAGACGGATGATGCCACACTCCGCTTCGCCGTGATCGCCAGCAGCGACCTTGCTGCGCCCCCAGGTATGTGGACGGCACTGGATCGGTCGGTGCCCGTGGATCAGACTGGAATTCCCGAAGGCTTTGTGCGAATAAAGTTTAGGGATGATGTGGCGATCGAGGACGAGCCTCGCCGCTTCCTGCGGCTGCGGGTGACGGACGATTGAGGTGGATCGCTCCTGCAGAGTGACATTTCCGGGCTGAGCAGCCATTGCTGCAAATCGGGAACGCCGGCACCACCGGTTCGCTGACGGCAATGTGGACAACGCCGGCGCGCTCGCCTTCCGCCGGTCCGATGCCTACGCCTACGCCTTTGCTGGCTCAGTCGGGGGACAGCCATAGCGGCGCGAGTCCGTCCACCAGCACGCTTTCCATAACGGGAAGCAATGGGGCCAGTTCGTCCGAGAGCATCGAGAAACCAGATTCATGCAGCTGTCGCTTAAGTAGCCACACTACGAAAATTGAGTAAGCGTGGTCCGGGCCGGCATCCGTTTTCCCTTGCCGGGTTTTCTCGTCAGGCCGCTTTGTGGGCCTGCCTTCTCAGCTTGGATCGCAGCCAGTTCGCCGGGATTAAGGTCGCCACTTCGCTTTCCTTCATCGCGGGCAGCCGGGTGAGCACGTCTTCAAGATATTCCCGGGTGTCGATGCCCAGCCGCTGGCAGTTCTCGACGATGGTGTAGAGGATCGCGGCGCGCTGCCCCGCTTCGCGACAGCCGATGAACAGCCAGTTCTTGGCTCCAAGCTTGGTCGGGCGGATGGCGTTCTCGACGAGGTTGTTGTCGATCTCGATCCGGCCGTCGCCGAGATAGACCTCGAGCTTGCGCCACTGCCTGGCTGCGTAGTGGATCGCCTTGCCGAGCTTGCTCTTGGGCAGGATCGGGCGCAGCGCGAGGCGGTCGATGAGGGCTTTGAGCCGCCGGTGGATCATGCGGCTTTGCGAGGCTCGCATTGCTTCGGGCAGGGCGGGTCCGGCCTTGGCCTCGCGCAATTCTCTCTCGATCCGGTAGAGGTGACCGAGTTGCCGCAGGCCGCAGGATCCAGGCGACGAGCTTCGGTTCCTGTTCCTTGGCTTCGATAAACTTGCGCCGCAGGTGGGCGTGGCAGCCGGCGAGCGTGATGTGCGGTTTGTCCTTGGCCCAGGCGGGTTAGGCCTCGTAGTCGTCGCACTGGATGGTGCAGGCGGCTGGGCCGGAATTGCCGAAAAGATCCACGATGCCGCCGACGTCGCGACCGGCACGCCAATGATAGCGGACGGTGCCGCCGGGGATGCTGGAAGTCCACAGGTAGCCGGTTTTAGCCTGGCCGCTGCCGGGCTCGAGGTAGTCGATCGACGTCTCGTCAAACTGGCGGTAGCGACTTCGCCAGTGCTCGTGCTGGATGGCGCGGTAGATGTCCGAGAGCCTGCTCCTCTGAAACAGGCCGGGCCGAATTCGCTGGAAGTTTATCGTTTAGGGAAAGTGATGGTTGTCTCCATAATCGTCCTCTCCCTGGCATGGCCGCGCGGAACAAGATTGACCTTGAGATCGTCAAACGGAGTGACGACGTGAAGGGCTTCAAGGTCCTGCCCAAGCGATGGATCGTGGAACGGACCTTTGGCTGGCTGGTCCAATCCCGCCGGTTGATCCGCGACCATGAAGTCCGGATCGAACACTCCAAAGCGCTAATCTATCTCTCCATGACCAAGCGCATGCTCGCCAGAATCGCGGCCTGAGCATTTTTCAGACAGCCTCTTAGGGAGGCTCCGACCACCGCCTCACCGATGTTGTCAGCATGCACGGTCCGGAAATCACCGTTCCGTTTAATTGTTGCGGCCTCATGAGCTTCACCGAAACTAACGGAGTGAATAAAGGCAGCTAAGCGGCAGTGAGGTTTCCGGCGTCTGTTGTAAGTGATGGAAAATGAAGCGCACCCGACTGGACTCGAACCAGTGACCGTCCGCTTAGAAGGCGGATGCTCTATCCAACTGAGCTACGGGTGCCTGCGCGTGGTGTAGCGGCACCGGCGGGCGAAGTCAAAACGCGAAAGGATCGGAAAGTAAGGGCGGGGAGAGACTTTTCCACTTCGGGCAGGCGGGAATGAGCCGCCCCGGGCTGGCCGGGGCGGCTGGTTTTGACTGATTCCGGGCTGAAACTTGCTTGCTTGCTGCTTCCTCCCTTACTTCGCGGGGACAGCCTTGGGCTTCTCGTCCTTAACCCGCTTCTCGGTCAGCTCTTTGCCGCTCTGGGTGTAGCGGAATTCCTTGTCGGAAAGGGAAAGGATGGTCTGCTCGATCTTGGTGCCGACCGGCATCATCTCGGGCATGGAGGAATCGGTGATCTCGGTGATCAGCTTGTCCTTTTCCAGCGTCCACTTGGCCTTGGCGGTGACGGAGATCTTCTGGCCGCCAGCTTCGAAGTTGCCGGTGGAAGTGGCCTTGCCATCCTCGAGGTAGGTGGTGATCGAGTGACCGGTGACCGGTCCCTCTTTCATGTCGCTACGCCAGGAGCCGAGCAGGGTCTTGGCATACTCCTCGGGCTTCACCGGCGGGGCGGGAGTTTCCTTCGGGGCCTCCTTTGGGGCGGTCGGGATGGCAGGCTCGGCAATGACGGTGGGCGCGGCAGCGAACAGTGCCAGCGTGGTCAGAATGGCGAAACGGGGATTCATGGTCTGGGATGGGATGTTGTGGGATGAGGCCGTCGCCGGAGATAATAGTTGGTCCGGCGCGATACGACCGCACAAGGTGGATGCTCCGTGGAATCCTGCAAGTTGAAGCGGGGATTCATGGAAATTTCACGGAGGCGTTTGGGGGGATGGGGGCGGGCCGGTTGGCTCGGGCTTTGGCCATGGAAAGGGGAAAAAGATTTAACCACAGATGACGCAGATGAACACAGATTGAGAGGATGGGATGGATTCCCCCCATGGAAACCGGGCGTGGACAAATCGGCTTTCGGCTCGCGCGGGCGGACGGCTTCGGGTTGGCTTCGGCGCATGGACAGCCCCGGACCGCCGCCTCATCCCCAAGCCATACAAGACGCGGAGCATCTCAAGCTCCTCGCGATCTTCCACTATGTGGTCGGCGGTATGACGATGCTCTTCGGATCGTTTCCGATCCTTCATGTCATCATGGGCATCATGATGCTGAATGGCAAATTTGCCACGGGCTCCCCGACCAGTCCCGGGGCCGGAATGGGAAACGAGTTCGGCTGGGTCTTCATCGGGATGGGCAGCATGTTCATCCTCATCTTCTGGACCTTCGCAGTGCTGCTGATCTATGCTGGACGCTGCCTTTCGGCGCGGAGGAAGCACACGTATTGTTTCGTGATGGCGTGCCTGTCCTGCGTTCATTTCCCGCTCGGCACGGCGCTCGGTGTCTTCACGATCCTGGTGCTGCAGCGGCCGTCGGTGCAGGGGCTGTTCGACAAGCCACCGATGCCGGGAGCTTACTTGAATCGGTAGCGGCCGTCTTCCACTTCCACCTCAGGCGGTACCTGGGTGCGCTCGAAGTGGTCGTAGCCCTCTTTGAGGTTCGTCCAGAAGTCGAACCACTCGCTGTCCTTCGCGCGAGCCAGTCGCTCGGGTGACATGCGGAAGGGGAAGAGGTTCACGCGGAAGTACGGCTGACCGATCTTCAAGGCGGCGTCGCAGAGCGTGTAGATCTCCTCGATCTTCGGGTCGGTCATGGCGAGGCAGCCGATCGACACGCAATTGCCGTGGATCATGATGAAGGTGCCGGTGCGACCGTGGTGCAGGTCGTAGGCATTCGGGTAGCCGATGTTGAAGGCGAGGTGGAAGGTGCTGTCCGGCTTCATCCCCGACGGCGGGACGAAGTAGAAGCCCTCCGGCACCTGGCCATCTCCCTCGGCGAGCTTCGGCCCCGGCTTGCCCGATTGCGCGGCCACGTCCCAAGTACGAAAGTGCTCGTACTTCCCGGTGTCGCGCTTGCGCACCCACAGCTCGAGCTGGCCTTCCTCCTTGAAGGCGCGCAGGAAGACGGGATCGCCGAAGTGCAGGCCCTGCGCGGCGAGTGCCTTTTCCAATGCCGGGCGCACGCGCTCGGCGGCGGCCTTGGCGCGTTCGGGGCCGGGGAGGGCGGAGCTGACGGCTTGTTCTTCGGGGAGCACGATGCCTTGGGGCGGTCGCGCGGGTTTGACGAGGAGTGCTTCGGCTGCGTCCGGGACCGAGAGGCCTGGGCTAGCGCGGTCGTCGATTTCGGGCGCGCCGGCTTTGAGGTCGGCATCGGGGGACCGTTCGGGCCAGTCTGAAGACCGGCGCTCCCGGGGTGCCGGATCTTCGGAGCTGGTGGCGCGTTCCTCGGGCACGGCGGGATCTTGTTCCTTGCGCGCCTTTTCCCGGCAAGCGCAAAGGCAGGCCAGTGGCAGCAAGGTGATCAGGAAGCGACGCATGCAGGGACCGCGGGTTGGAGCACCGCGCGCAGCACCATACGCAAGGCCGCGGGATCAGGCGAGGAAAGGGTGTGCATCAGCGGGTGCTCTGGCAGTCCGCAGGCCTCGGTGGCGATGACCGGGATGCCGCTTGCCAGCGCCAGCAGCGCGAGCCGCGGCTGGTGCTCGATCCATGCCGGGAGGACGAGCACGCGGGCGCTCGCGAGGTCGGCCGGGGTGCCGGGCGAGCAGGGGATTTCCTTGAAGGGATCGGCCGCCCCCTCGGTCGCGCGGCCGAAGCACTTCACCTCCACCAGCGGCTCGTCTAACAGGGCTGCCGCCAGTTCGAAAGCGCCCTTCCTGCCGAGCCGAGAGGCGGGGAAGAAGACCGTCTCCTTTGCCACCGGCTGCAATTCGAGCGGGTTCGGCATTTCCCAATCGATGAGCCAGGCGCGCTCGCCGAAGTGCCGGGCCATCGCGCGGTGCGGTGTGACGAGGCGGGCCGCCGCGGCGAGGGCCTTGCGTTCGGCGCGGACCAGTTCGGGATCGGCACGGAAGTCGCCGAGCGTGGTGGATTGCGGATGCTTTTCCTTCGCGTGATCGAGCCGGCGCTGGAGCTCATCCATCGGCCAACGCTGGATTAGCACGTCGAAGCTACGGCCGCCGAGCGCGCCGGATTGCCAGAGGTAAGGCAGCAGGTTTTGGGAAACCACGACATGACGGCACTCGGGCGAAAGCATCGCGGCATAACGACGTGCCAGGGCGGCATCGCCATCTAACAACGCGAGCTGTCGCTTCGCACCTTGGCCGGGCAAGCGGCGCTGACGCCATGAACGCAGCAGCGCCTGAAGCGTCGCGCGTTCGGTCGTTACGCCCGGTGGCGGGGACCACTGGTAGTTTGGCTTTTTCCAGCGGCGGCCATCGAGTGGCACCAGCCAGCGGTCGCCCTCGCGCGAATGACCGCGACACCAGCGGTCGAACTCCGGCCAGCGCGCGTCTAGCAGAAATGCCGAGTGTCCCAGTGACGGGGCATGCGCCGCGGTCGCCGCAGGATGACGGAAGCACGTGAGCATCCCGCAGGTCAGGCAATCGCCCGAGGGTGCGGAGCGAGGTGATGGCTCGGCCACCGGTGCGGCGGCCTTCACCGAGCCGTCGCGTGCAGAGCGGATGCGCACGATGAGATCGGCGGCGGTTAGTTCCACTTCGAGCCGCCATGGCGCGCTGCTGCGGAAGCGCAGGTCGACGTAGTTCCAGAAGACGGTGGCGTCGAGGTCCTTCTCCGCCAGAGAGCCGGGAACGACGCGCGAATGACCGTGGCGTTCCACGACTTCCAGGCCGGCCTCCAGCGCCGCCTGATAGAGAAGGCCGCTGAGCTGGCAGAGCCCTCCGCCGATGGCCGGCACCAGACAGCCCTCGCGCAATTCGCGGCCCGCAGTGAAGCCTTTCGCCTTCGTCGTGCGACCGAGTTGGCGCCAGAAGCTGAAGACCTCGCTGGCCGGGATTTCCACGCCGTGGAAGGCGCGGGCGGAGCGGCGGAGGTTCTCGACCTTGCCAGCGGTGAGCGGGAATTCGGCGGCGGAAAGCTCGCGCCATAGCGGCGTGCGCAGCTCGGCGATGACCGGGGCTGAAACCAGGCCGGCGCGATGGGCATGACGCGGTGGCCGGGTGGAGAACTCACTCAAGCCGCGGCGCAATTGGAAGGCGCGGGACTTGAGGTGGAAGGCCAGCGCTGAAAGCCGGCCGGGGACATGACGCTCGGGAGCGGTGTGGTGGCTCATGGTAGCGCGGTGAAGCGCTGCTGTATGAAACGTAGTGGACGGGGGGAATACTTCAGGGGATTCGTGAAATTTTCGTGAAGGCGGTTGGACAGTTGGGCGCGCCGGCAAAGCACCGGAAAGGAGTAGGAGAAGTTCTTCGTCCCAACGGAGCGATCCTCTCTTCGTCGCAACGCGACGGCTCATAATAGCCTGGCACGAAGTGCCAGGTGAAGCGCCGGAGATCACCGCGTCACAACGTGACGCTTCATGCATCTGGCGGCCCGGTTGTCGGCCCGGATCGACGCCTCCCTTGAGCGGCGCTTTGTATCGGACAAAAAAGATTACGGCACCCTCACCGATGGGTGGGATATTTGGGATAATACCGCCGCACCCCGCATGAGGCGTCCCGTTGGGACGCGATCGGTTTGTTCGGCCTTACCTGGCACTTCGTGCCAGGCTATTATGAGCCGTCGCGTTGCGACGAAGAATAGGTCATCGCGTTGCGACGAAAAGTGCCGCTAACACGGATATCTCCGGACAGAAACCCTTACTCTTGTGGCCGTTCCGCACGCAGTCCACGCGGGAGGAACCGCAGGAGCAGCAGCGAAACGCAACACGCGATCAAGCCGTAGCGCAGCCACGTCGCCACCGGTAGCGAGATGCCAAGCCCGGTGAAGAGCGCGACGTAGCCGGCGACGCACATCGGGCATTTCGGCATAAGCACCAGCAGCCCGCCGGGGATGAGCCACCCGGCGAGGCGGCGGGCTTTTGTCGTCGATGTTGTTGTCGTTATCGCCGGCGTCTGGCAGCACGATTTCATTTCACTTCTTGGCGGAGCCGCAGCAGGCGTCGGCTGGTTTTTCCTCGTAGCGATCGTGATGGCGCACCCAGTTCATGGTGCTCTCCTCATTGCGGCCGAGCGGGACGAGATCGAGGTAGATCAGCGCGCCGACGGTTTGTTCGCACCCACGCGCATAGCATGAGTAGGTGTGGAAGATCTCCCCGGCGTCGTTCTTGTAAAAGACGCTGGTGCCGTGCGCTTCCTCGCCCCACGGCTCGATCGTTTCGTAATTGTAATCGACCTTGCCGGAGGCGACTTGCTCGGGCGTGTAGGAGACATGGTAGTCGAAGTTGAATTCATTGCCGGCGGACGAGACCCAGTTGAACTTCCAACCCATGCGCTTCTTGAAAGGCGCGAACTCGGCGAGCGGTGCGCGCGAGACGGCGACGAAGGATGCGCCGCCGTGCTCGAAGTGCTGGCGTGCGCCATCCACATGGTCACAGAGGAGGGAACAACCGGGGCAGCCTTCCTTCCAGCCGGGGCCGAACATGAAGTGATACACGATGAGCTGCTGGCGGCCGTCGAAAAGCTCGGCCAGCGTGACGGGGCCATCGGGGCCTTCGAAGATGTAGTTCTCCTCGACTTTCACCCACGGCAGATCGCGACGTGCGGCGCTCACGGCGTCGCGTTCGTGGGTGAGCTTCTTTTCGCGTTCGAGCAGGGCTTTCCGGGCGTTGAGCCAGACTTCGCGGGAGACGACGGGATGATTCTTGAGGTTGGGAATGGCGGGAATACTCATGGTGATAGTGGGATGAGGTTCAACAGGACAACGAACGCGCGAATGATCTGAGGACAAGCGACGGGATTTTTTTGGCGGGGCGTCGGAAATCCCGGCGGTTTCGATAAAGTTGCAGGTAGTACGGGTTTTGGCCGGATTTTGTATATAGGCGAGACCCTTCACCTCGTTCAGTCCGGCTGAAGCCGGGACTACCTACAGCAGAGGCATGCATTCGTGGTGATAGGCCCTTCTGACGGGGAGTTCGGAAAAAGCCATTTGCGCGGTCCTGAATTGTGAGGCCCGTTCGTCGGTTGTTGTGGAGGCCCTGCTTTTTTTGTGGGGGCCGGATGTGCCTCGAAACGAATCCATCAACCACAACCAACCACCATTACCATCATGAGTACTACCACCACCGAGAAGCCTGCCGCCCGGAAGTCAGCCGTGAAGCCCGTGCCGGAAGGCATGCACACCGTCACCCCGCACCTGGTCTGCGCCGGTGCGGTCGAGGCCATTGAATTCTACAAGAAGGCCTTCGGAGCCACCGAAATGTGCAGCTTGAAAACACCCGATGGCCGCCTGATGCACGGCGGGATCTTCATCGGCGATTCGATGATCATGCTAGTGGATGAGATGCCCGAGTGCGGCGCGCTGGCTCCTGGCTCGCTGAAGGGCTCGCCGGTCACGATCCACCTGCAGGTGGAAGATGCTGATGCGCTCTTCGCGCAAGCCGTCGCCGCCGGAGCCACGGTCAAGATGCCGCTGGCCGACATGTTCTGGGGCGATCGCTACGGCTGCCTCGAAGATCCCTTCGGCCACCAGTGGTCGATCGCCACGCACATCGAGGATCTCACGCCCGAGCAGATCCAGGAAGCTGCGAAGACTGCCTGCTGCGGAGGTTGATCGCCGCCCTAGCGCCGCGACTCTGAAGATCAAACCGCTTCACGATGCCTTCCTTCATGAGAGGCGTGGTGAAGCGGTTGTTTGCAGCGGGTGCTAGAGGGGTAGGCTTGCTGGTAGGCAATGGGCGTGTCGGGCGGAATGAATTCCGCGCTCCCAGTGGGCAAAAAAATACCGGCGGAACTCTCGGTCCCGCCGGTGTGAATGTGAGATAAAGAAGCGGGGCGTTCTTACTTCTTCCGCGTGGAGGTGGCGGACATCATTTCCGTCCACTTGCCGTCTTCGCCCTGGATGTGGCTGGTGAAGGTCTTGGTGTCCTTGTCCTTGATGACGATGACTTCCTTGAACTTGCAGATCTTGCCTCCCCGCATCGGGCAGGGACCTTCGCTTTCTAGCGTCAGGGTATTGGTCGCTTCGTCCAGGGTGCCGTTGTAGTGCCACAGCGTGCTGGTCATCGAGTCGACCCAGGTGCCGGTGAACTGCTTTTTCCCGGGATCGTAGCCGAGGGTGAGGATGTTGTAGAAGGCGGTGCCCATCATCTCGCCCTTACCTTCGGAGACGACCCAGAAGCCACCGAGCATGCGAGCCTTTTCGGAGCCTTTGCCCTCGATCGGCGGTTTGCCGGGTTCGGCGATGCACTTCATGGTGGATTCCCATTCGCCAGCGAGTTGGGCGAGCCACTCGTGCTGTTTCACGGGCTTCGGCATTTCCGGCATCTCTTGGGCGGAGACGGGCAGGAGCAGGAGGGCGGATGCAATCAGGGTTCTAAGTTTCATGGTGGTTCAGTGGTTGGTTCACGGAAACTACGAATGGAGTCGGGCGAAATGGACCGAGCAAGGGACAAAACGTGAGGCCGGTGTAGGACGTGAAGGCCGCCACCTCGGACGTGACAGCCTACCCCCGTGCTTCGCCGGACCGGTGCCCATCGACAGAAATGTCGATGCCCCTTATTCCTAGTCACGGGTCCTCGAAAAACAGGCGAAGGAATCCTTTCGATCCGCCGGCAAAGGGAATGCTGACTCGCCAGGTGCTGCCGCTTTGGAGGACCGGCAAGACGTCGGCCCATGGCCCTACGAGGCCGGCCTGGCTCTGCCCGGTCAGTCGCAGCGGCGCACCGCCGCCCGCGTCAGTGAGCGCCAGATAGAGACCGTCCACCGCCACGGTCAGCGCGGGATCAATGGTGAAGTCGTAGTGCAGGTGTGTGGCATCCCGGCTCAGGGTGAAGGCCCCCGCTCCCGCGTCCGCATTGTCGTTCGGGTCGGTGCCCAGCATCAGCTCGGTGGCATTGTTCTGCCCATCGCCATCCGGATCGGCACCGGGCAAGGCGTCGTCGCCGGTCAGCGAGTGGGTGGAAACGAAGGCTTCGAACAACGACGGGGCTTCCCCGCTGATGGTGAAGATCCCATCGCCCGGCTCGGGATAGGGCGAATTCTCCCAGCCATAGAAGTTCGTCTTGCCGACCTTGTCGCGGAGGAAGAGCCGCACGGTCCAATCGCCCGGCGTGGTGCCTAATGGAATGGTGACCGTGTCCTCAAAGGTTTCGCTCAAGCCGTCCTGGTCGATGCGGTTGTCCTCATCCAGTGTGACGGTGAAGGCCCCATGAAAGACATCCGCGGGATCGTAGAAAAAGAGGATGGCATCCCTCCGGCCGCTGACGTCGTCGTCGATCGAGACGGTGATCTGAATGTCCTGCGGGCCGCCGGAAACGTCGATGGTGTCCGGCGTGATTTCGATCGAGGTCACCACCGGCGAGGTGTGGTCGACGGGGCCCGTGTTGATCACGGTCAACCGTTCATCGATCGAGTTGTCGAGGCCCTCGCCGTTTTCGTGGTGGCGCTCGTTGTTATCCTGGTCGGCGAGGCCGGCTCCGATCCGCCATGTGCCCTCGGCATATTGCGGGATCACGACTTCCACCTGATAGATGCCATCGAATTGATCGCCCTGGAGGAGCTGATACGACGTGAAGTAATGCGACCCGGTCCACTGTGCCGTCGGGTTAAAGAGATCCAGATTGGCGAAGTTGAAGCCGGAGTTGTAGTCGGTGATCCGCAGGGTCACCAGCGCGGTGGCGGGTCCGTCGCTGACATCGATGACCGACGGATCGATTTCGAGGGCGCGGATCTGCGGCGCGGTGACGTCCTCAAGAGGACCATCGATCACCATGACGGCATTCGATCCGGTCACCGGGAATCGCTCGCCGCCGGGGCCGTAGATGCGCGGGGTGAGATTGGAATACTCCATCGTCTCCACGCGCACATGCCACAGGCCGAGGTCCGGAGTGGGACTGAAGGGGAGGGATACGGCATAGGTGCCGGAGAATTCGTCGCCACGGATGCGGCTGCCCCCGTCGAAGGTGGTGCTCACCTGCCCGTCGCCATTTGGATTGTAGAGTTCGATCCGGCCTGACTCGAAACCCGTGAGGTCGTCGGTGATCTCGATGGTGTACTCGACCAACTGCTCTCCTCCGGAGACGTCCACCTTGCGAACGGACGGGTAGATGTCTTGGACCTGTGGTAACGCGGTGTCGGTGTCACTCCTGAACGTCACGTGGTCCACGTATCCACGGTCGGCACCGATCGATCCGCTTCCGTCCTTCGTATAGCGCCAGATCATGGTCTGCTCGCCTTCCGGGATGGCCAACTCGACGAGTTCCCAGCCGAGGTCGCCGCTGATTTGATGGGTGTCGCCGCCGACGAGCTCGACCGACAGGATGTCGGCGGATTCCTCCGAATCCACCCGCCACATGAAGGACAGGGTGCCGGGGCCGGTCACCGTGGTCTGCATCACGCACTCCTCGCCATGGCCGATGGGCTTGCTAGCCGCGGCATCGCGGTCGTCCCAATTTTCCTCGGTCTGGAAGATCCAGCGGCTGCCGGAGGTGGTCCACGGCAGATGCACCGCGTCCAGCGCCTGGGCGAGGAAGCCGACGTCATGGGTGATCTCCGCGACGTTCGAGAAATGGATGCCGGACCGGAAGGCGGCGTTGCCGGTGCGGTCGATGAGTAGCACTTGGACTTCCCAATCGCCGTAGTCGCTGCCCTGCGGCAGCTCCACTGGCAGTTGGTAGATCCCGTCGTTCACGGTGCCGCCCGGGAGCAGGTCGGCTGGACCGAACGACAGGGAGTTGGCGAATTCATCGCCATTCGGCTTGTAAACCCACAGGAAGCCGCGGTCGATGCCGCTCAGCGTATCCACGCCATGAATGGTCAATGTCAACTCGGCCGCTTCGCTGGCGGTGCTGAAGGGATCGGGGTTGATTTCCGCCGAGCCGATCTCCGGAGCCGCGCTATCCACCTCCCCGGTATTCACCACGGTGAACTCGCCGTCGTCCGGCACCGGAAGCGGGATATCGTCGGGATGCTGGCCAAAGGTCCTAGCATTGCCCGAGTGGTCGAAGACCAGCACATCCACCCGCCAGTCGCCTGGCTCGCCATACTGCGGCACCTCGTTGATCGTGAGCTGATAGGTGCCGTCCAAGGCGTCGCCGTCGGGCAGTCGTGTATCCTCGCCGTTGAAGTAGAAGGATTTGATGTGATTCCCGTTGCCGTTGATCAGGATGAAGTTGCCGAAGCTGAAGCCGCTGTCGTCATCGGTGATGTGCGCCGTGATCGACACCGAGCCGGGGCCGGATGTGACATCAACGGTTTCCGGCGTGATCGAAATGGAGGTAACGACCGGGTGGGCGGTGTCATCGGCAAGGAGGGGGCAGGCGGACAGGCAGGCCGCTGCCAAAAGAAAGGCGAACGCTTTCATTCGGGGGATGGGTTGGGGAAGGGGTGCCGGGAAAAGGGGGAGGTCTTCCCGGCGGATAGGGGAACGCTAGGGAATCGCCGGAGACGGGGCAAGCGGATCTCCCGCCACTTAGAAGGGCAAAATGCCTCGGAGTCGGGCAGCGAGGCTCTGCTTGGGTGGCTGAAAGCTCTCATCTTCGCTCCGGGTTCTGAATAGGAACATCGTGCCCGAACTGAGAGAACCGGTTTCGTCGCCTATCGTGAGGGAGGTGCCCTGCCTGAGATGTGGGCGGGCGGCTTCGAGGACTTGATCACACGTCGCGAAGCGGTCGATCAGAATCACGACGTCGGAATTCTCCCCTTGGGGAGTGAAGGGTGTACCGGAACGCCTGAGGTCCACCACGACCGGAGTGGACCCGGCGGTGAGGTGACCCGATCCCATTCCCGGGAGATGAAAATTGAGCGAGTCGCCCTCAACTCTCAATTGATAGTAGGGGTAGCCCAAACCTGCCAATGGCTCGATGGTGGGAGACCACGCTGAAAGGAGGGTGCCTGCCGGGGCATCAAGAACGAAGTGCTGATAACCTGGCTGAAGCTCGTCCGACCTTGGCCAGTGTTCAATTTCGGCGGCAGTGAATTTCGCGGCTTCCCGGCTTCCAAGCGAAAGCAGGCCATCCGGATGCAGGAACAGTGTCCGCGGCTCGGTCGCTGGCGGCTTCAGCGCAAGCGCTACCGCCATCGCCACGATGATGAAGAGGACCAGCAATCCGGCGGGCTTGAGACTTCGCCGTTTCTTCGCCGGGATGGCTGGGTCCGCTTCCACGAGGGCTACAAGTTCGCGATGCCTTCGATCACCAGGCGCGACCAGCTTTCCAAGTTCGGCAGGAGCGGCCCTTGGAGTTCGGCGAGTTCGCTGAAGCAGAGGTTGGCCAAGGCGTCTTCGCGGGCTGCCACCCGGGTGTTGTCCAGGTCGATGACGTGGATGATGCCAAGGTGGACGCGGCCGACGTCGTTGCTGTCGTCATTGAGCAGCGCGGCGATGCGGTTGGTGTGGGTGGTTTCGAAGACGAGTTCTTCGTTCAGCTCGCGCTCGACCGCTGCGAAGTAGGCATCGCGGCCGGTGCGGCCACCGCCGGTATCGACCGGGTTGATGTGGCCGCCGACGCCGACGGAACGCATCGCGTGGAGCCGGTCCTCACCGCCGGACTTGCCGCGGGTGTAGTTGAGGATCGAGGTGCCGCAGCGGATCAGGCAATATGGGATGAGCTGCTTGTGGGTCGGGTCGGCCTCGGCTTCGGCGCGGTCCATGAAGAAGTGATTCTCGGGATCGAGCAGTTTCTCGAGCGCCTCATCCAAGCCATGGGTGCGGATGCCGTGGAACGAGCCGATGGCATCGAAAAGGGGACGGGGGACCACGAGGACTTGCTCACCGGCATACTTGGACATGGCGGGGAATTTGAAGTTCCAAGTTTGAAGTGCCAAGTGCCAAGAGAGGCAGGGGCGTTGGATCAGGCAGCAATCCCCGTGCTTCGCCGGACCTGCGCACATCGACAGGAATGTCGATGCCCCTTACCTCAGCGCATGCCAGCCTCGCTCATGCGCTCGGCCATTTCGGCCTTCTGGAGCTCGGCGGTGAACTCGCTGAGGTCGCCGGCCATGATCCCGGCGAGGTTGTGCGACGTGTGGCCGATGCGGTGGTCGGTCACGCGGCTTTGCGGGAAATTGTAGGTGCGGATCTTTTCCGAGCGGTCGCCGGAGCCGATCTGCGCGCGGCGGTGGGCGCTGTGCTTCTCCTGCTCCTCGCGGACCTTCATTTCGTAAAGGCGGGTGCGCAGGATCTGGAGGGCGCGCTCCTTGTTCTGCCCCTGCGAGCGGCCGTCCTCGCAGCGGACGTAGAGGCCGGTGGGAAGGTGGAAGACCTGCACGGCGGACTCGGTCCGGTTGACGTGCTGGCCACCAGCCCCCCCGGCGCGGCAGACCTCGATCCGCAGGTCGTCGGCCTTGAGCTCGACATCGACCTCCTCCGCCTCGGGCATGACGGCCACGGTGACGGTCGAGGTGTGGATGCGGCCCTGCGTTTCGGTCGCCGGGACGCGTTGGACGCGGTGGACGCCGGACTCGTATTTCAGCGTGCGGAAAACCTCGTCGCCGGTGACGCGCAGGAAGACTTCCTTGAAGCCGCCGACTTCGGAGGGGCTGCTGGAGAGGTGCTCGGTCTTCCAGCCGTGGGTCTCCGAGTAGCGCTGGTAGAGGCGCAGCAACTCGGCCGCGAAGAGCGAGGCCTCATCGCCACCGGCTCCGGCGCGGATTTCCACGATCGCGTCGCGGTCCTCATTCGGATCTGCAGGGAGGAGGGCGTACTGGATGTCCTCGGCGAGCTTTTCGATCTCGGCCTGGAGGCCGGGGATCTCCTCGCGGGCCATCTCCGCCATATCGACATCGTCGCCGCGGGACAGCTCGTCGTTTTCCTCTAGCTGGCGGCGGGCGGTTTCCAGGCGCTCCCACAGGTCGAGCGTCTGCTTGATCTTGCGGTGTTCGCGGACGACCTCGCCGGCCTTCTTCGGCTCATTGAAGAACGAGGGGTCCGCCATCATGTCGTCGATCTCGCCGAGCCGGCGGCGGCGCTGGGAAATGAGGGTGGAGTAGTCCATGGAAGAAGGCGGGCAGGATCAGGGCACGAAAAAGCCGCAGCTCCGGGAGCTGCGGCTTGGAAAAGCAATACCGGGCAAGGACTAAGCCTCGACCTTCGCCGCGGCGGTGCGGGCCTTGCGGACGATGCTGTTGACGGTCTCGGAGACCTGGGCGCCAACGCCGATCCACTTGTCAGCCTTTTCGAGGTCGATGGTGAAGTTCACACCTTCCTTGAGCGGGTCGTAGGTGCCGACTTGCTCAATGTAGCGACCATCGCGGCGCTTACGGCTGTCGACGGCAACGATCTTGTAGTAGGGACGGTCCTTGGTTCCCTGGCGGTTGAGGCGGAGTGCGACGGCCATGTGCGTGAAATACGTTCTGAAAAGTCACCTGCCGGGTGGCAGGGGCGGGGAAGGTGCATGACGGGCGAAGGCTTGCCAAGCAGAATCTCGGGGAAATTCACCGCCCCGTTTCCTTCCATGCCACCGAGGAAAGGACCCATTCCCCGTCGATTTTCTTCCACTCCATGTCGAGGTGGAGGACGCCATCGGCCGGCCGGTTGCCATTGGTCAGTTCGATGATGGCATCGACCCGGGCCTTCGCGGTCGCGGAATCGCCGGTGACGATTACCTCGTCGACTTCGGCCGGCTCGAAGGAAATCCGCCGGCTGCCTCTGGCGGCCATCGTGTAATTCGTCACCAGGCTGTCCCGCGACTGGGGTCCGTCCACGTATTCCTCGATCTCCTCGGTGCCGCGGATCACGACATTCGGGGCGAGGAATTTCTCCAGCGAGCTACCGCGGGTGCTGCGGGAAATCTCGCTGGCCGTGTCTTCGACCTCCGCCGCTTCAAACAGCGAGGTGATGCGCCGGGCGACCACGCGCTCGGGCTGATACCACCACCAGCCGAAGCCACCGGCGAGGACGAGAAGCAGGAGAAGAGGCACGAGCAGTCGGCGCATGCCGCGGAGCATCGCGAGGGTTTCAAGGATTCGCAAGTCCGCACGGGACTCCGCTTGTCACGCGGGGTGTGACCGTTATCGTCGGCGGCCTCGCGATGACGCCGCTGCTCCGCAAACTGCTTGGCTTGAACTGGCCGCTCATCCTGACGATGTACGGGCTGCTGGTGTTCGGCGTTTTCACCATCGAAAGCGCGGCACGCCACCTGCCGCAGGGCGGAGCGTGGTACGCGGACAAGCAGCGGGACTGGATCGTGATCGGTTCGGTGGCCTACTTCGCGGCGGCGCTGATCGACTACAAGTGGATCAAATGGATGGCCCTTCCGCTTTATGGCGGGTCGCTGGCGCTGTGCGCCGCCTTGTTCGGGAAAGACCGCAGTGAGGTGCACCAGGTCGACAGCGGCATTCTCAAGTTCCAGCCCGCGCCGCTGGCCCTGATGGCGGGGATCATCCTGCTGGCGTGGCTGCTCCAAGACCTGCCGCGGCTCGGCAAGCGGATCCCGAAGATCGGCTGGCTGCTTGAAGAGCCGATCGTGAAAGTGGGCCTCATCGGCGTGCTCACCGGGGTGCCCTTCTTGCTGGTGGTGGGCATGGGCGATATGGGCTCCGCGCTGGTGTGGATCCCGTTTGCGGCGATCTGCCTGCTGGTGAGCGGCGTGCCCTTTCGCTACCTGAGCTGCATGGCGTTTCTCGCCGCAGCCATCCTTCCGATCGCCTACTTCGTGGTGCTGCCGGCCGTTTCGGACACCGGCACCCAGCGGATCCAGCTCTTCCTGGACATTTCCCAAGGCAAGCCAGTCGACATTAGCGGCGAGGCTTGGGCCGCCCATAACATCGCTGTGGCGATTGGGAAGTCCGGCTGGGCGGGGACGGGATGGAATGCCAGTGCCACCGAGGGTTCCCTGCATGACAAGAAATTCGTGCCTTGGAAAACGGCGCACAACGACTTCGTATTCCCGGTGATCGCGGAGGAGCAAGGCTTCCGTGGCAGTCTGCTGCTGCTCACGGCGTATGCCCTCCTGCTCGTACTATGCCTGTTTATCGGTGCCTACGCCCGGGATCCGATGGGCCGGATCATCGTCGGCGGGGTGGTGGCGGTGTTCTTCGCGCACATCTTCGAGGGCATCGGCATGTGCATCCAGTTGATGCCCATTACCGGCATCCCGTTGCCGTTGGTCAGCTATTCCGGCACCTTTGCGGTGATCTGCATGACCCTGCTCGGGCTGGTGCAGAGCGTCTGGATCCACCGCGACGTGGACCGGCTGAGGGCCGAGGAGGAGGAAGCCGCCGCGGCGCTCAAAACGATTTCCACGCGTTGATCCCGCCTTCCACGTTCACGGCCTGAGGGAATCCGGCCTCGTGGAGGAAAGTCACCGCCCGTGCCGAACGCGCGCCGGACCGGCAGTGGACCAGGATTTCCCGGTCGGCCGGTAGTTCGCCGAGCCGCTCCGGCAGGGTTGCCAGCGGGATCAGGACCGCACCCGGAATGGTGCCTTCCGCCTCTTCCTCCGGCTGGCGGACGTCGAGGATGTAGGGTGTTTCACCCGCCGCGAGGCGGGCCATGAGTTCTTCGACGGTGATGGTGGGCATGCCGGGAATGGAGCAGGAATCGGAGGCGGTGGTTTCGTCGTTTTTGACTGAGGAAATGAAAGGCGCGTCGCCGCACAGGCGACAGGCCGGGTCGCGGCGCAGGCGCAGGCTGCGGAAGCTGGTATTCAGCGCATCGTAGCAGGTCAGCTTGCCGAGCGGCGGCTCGCCGATGCCGAGCAGCAGCTTGATCACTTCCATGGCCTGGAGCGAGCCGATCACCCCGGGCAACACGCCGAGCACGCCAGCTTCCTCGCACGAGGGCGCGGAGCCCGGGGGCGGCATCGTCGGCAGCATGCAGCGGTAGCACGGACCGCCAAGGTGCGGGGCGAAGACGGTCACTTGGCCCTCGAAGCGGAAGATCGAGCCATAGACGCAGGGCTTCTTGAGGAGAAAGCAGGCGTCATTCGAGAGGAAGCGGGTGGGGAAGTTGTCGCAGCCATCGAGCACCAGGTCGTAGCGCGAGACGAGGTCGAGCGCGTTGTCCGGCGTGAAGCGGACCGGGTGGAGGTCGAGTTCGACGTGTGGATTGATTTCCCTCAGCCGGTCCGCCGCGCTCTCCAGCTTTGGTTTGCCGACCCACGATTCGCCATGGAGGATCTGGCGCTGGAGATTCGAGCGGTCCACCGTGTCGGGATCGATAAGCCCGACGCGACCGACGCCCGCGGCAGCGAGGTAGAGTGCGGCAGGCGAGCCGAGACCGCCGGTGCCGATCATGAGGACCGAGGAGGCCTTGAGCTTGAGCTGGCCGGCTTCGCCCACATTCGGGATCGAAAGGTGGCGGGCGTAGCGCTGGCGTTCTTCCGGGGTCAGTTCGGGCATCGCGGCGGGAAAATAGCGGGGCAGGAGAGCGTGGCAACTGCCCATGTAGCCGCTACTTTCATGTGGACCGCGGCGACATTGCGTTCTTGACCCGCCGCTCCATTCCGCGAAGGCAGTGTCATGGCTGAAGTCCGCTCCACCTTTTCCCTCCGTCCCGGCGATGCCGCCCCGCCGTTCCAATTGCCGGCACCGGACGAAACGCTGCATGACCTCAACGAGATCCGCGGCATCGAAGGCTTGCTCGTCGTTTTCGCCTGCAATCACTGCCCCTACGTCATTCACCTGGCCGCACAGCTCGGCAGCCTGGCCTCGGAAATCGAGTCCGAGGGCGTGAACACGGTCGCGATCTCGTCCAACGACATCGAGAAATACCCGCAGGACGCGCCGGAGCACATGGCAACCTTTGCCGCGCAGCACGGGTGGGATTTTCCCTACCTCTTCGACGAGAACCAGGAAGTCGCCAAGGCCTACGGGGCCGCCTGCACGCCGGATTTCTTCCTCTTCGATCGCGAGCTTCGGCTCTTCTACGCCGGTCAATTCGACGACTCCCGGCCGAAGTCCGGCCAGCCCGCGACCGGGGATGATCTCCGCGCGGCGGTGAAGTCGATGCTTGCCGGTGAGGAGGCTCCCGAGCGGCCATTCCCTAGCAGCGGCTGCAATATCAAATGGAAGGCTGGCAGCGAACCACCCTATTTTGCCTGAAACCTTTCGCATTTCACCATTGCGGCCTGCCCCGAGCGGCGGCTAACAACCCTCCCACATGGCGCTCTCCCTTTTCTTGAACCCGGCCGTCCTTGGCTCGATCACCCTCACGGGGCTCGACTGGGCGATCATCATCGGCTCGATCCTGGTCTGTTTCGTCCCGGCGCTGTTCTACGGGAAAAAATCGAGTGAGAGCACCTCCGAGTTCTTCGCCTCCGGCCAATCGGTGCCGTGGTGGCTGGCCGGCCTGTCGATGGTAGCGACGACGTTCTCGTCTGACACCCCGAACTGGGTGACCGAACAGGTCCGCAAGTTCGGCGTCGCTGGTAATTGGCAGTGGTGGGCCTTCGTGCTGACCGGTGTCTCGACCGTTTTCTTCTTCGCCCGCCTCTGGCGCCGCTCCGGGGTAATGACCGACCTCGAGTTCTACGAGCTCCGCTATTCCGGCAAAGCCGCTTCGGTGGTCCGCGGCTTCCGCGCCGTCTATCTCGGCCTGTTCTTCAACTGCTTCATCATGGGCATGGTGACGCTGGCCGCGTGCAAGATCGCCAGCATCCTTTTCGGCATGCCATCATGGCAGACCATCGTGATCTGCGGCGTGCTCAACGTGGTCTTCGCAGCCCACTCCGGCTTGTGGGGCGTGCTGATCATCGACATGGTGCAGTTCTTCATCAAGATGACCGCTGTCTTCGCCGCGGCCTACTTCTCGCTGAAGGAAGTGGCCAAGCGGACGGGCGTGGGTGAGACCGCCTTCGCAGGCTTGCAGAAGCTGGTCGAGACCCTCGGCACCCAGCAGGTGAAGGTGCCGGCTGGCTCGCACGATCCTGTGATGAGCACCATCGACGGGACCGGCCAGCCAATCCTGGACATCCTGCCGAACTTCGACATGTGGCAGCTCTCGCTGATGATCTTCATCGTGCCGATCGCCATCGGCTGGTGGGCGAACTGGTATCCGGGCGCGGAGCCTGGCGGCGGCAGCTACATCGCCCAGCGCATGCTTGCCTCGAAGTCGGAGAAGGACTCGCTTGGCGGCACGCTTTTCTTCAACATCGCCCACTACGTACTTCGCCCATGGCCGTGGATCATCACGGCGCTCTGCTCGATCATCGTCTATCCGGACCTTGCCTCGATCAAGGAGGCCTTCCCGACTGCCGATCCCAAGCTCATCGGGCATGACAGCGCCTTCCCGGCGATGCTGAAATTCCTGCCGGTAGGCTTTATGGGCCTCATGGTTGGTGGTCTGATTGCGGCAAATTCCTCGACCATCCTGACGCACCTGAACTGGGGTGCCTCCTACCTCGTCCACGACTTCTACCGCCGCTTCATCAACACGACCGCAACGGAGAGGCACTACGTCAACGCCGGCCGCTTTTGCACGTTGTTGCTCTACGTGGTGGCGGCCTTGCTCAGCACCATCCTCACCTCGGCACAGGAAGCCTTCGAAATCCTCATCTCGATCGGTGCCGGCACCGGCCTGCTCTACATGCTCCGCTGGTTCTGGTGGCGCATCAATGCCTGGTGCGAGATCATCGCCATGGTCAGCTCGTTCCTCATCTCGGTGACGTTCTTCGTGATCAAGAAGCTTCACGCTGCGGGAACCATCGATCTTCAGGTTCCCTTTGCGCAGACCGTCATCATTTCGGTGGCCTTCACCACCATCTGCTGGGTGCTGGCGGCCTATTTTTGCCCGCAAACCGATAGGCAGACCCTTTTCTCCTTCTTCAAGAAGGTGCAGCCAGCGGGCCCGGGCTGGGATGCCATTCGCCGTGAGGCGGGCATGCCGGCGAGCGCCGTCAAGGAATCGGGCGACCACATGGGTCTCGCCACCGTCGGCTGGGTCTCCGGTTGCGCCGTGATCTGGTCGTCGCTCTTCGCCATCGGCAAGTTCCTCTACGGGCAGATGACCATGGCGTGGATCCTTACCGGGGTCTTCGTCGTCAGTGGCTTCGTCCTGCTCCAGGTGATCCGCCGACTCTGGCGCTAAGCCGGGTTTTCCGTCCCGGCGATCTCGGGGGGATCCCAGAGAGTAGCCGGTGGTCGCAGCCGCGCAGCGGCAAAGACCACCGGACCCAAGGAGCGCGAAAGGAATCCCGGAGGGGATTCCAGCCGGGCGGGAAGCAAACCGCGGTGTCTGATAATCCCCACGTCGAAACGGGCATGGAGATTCCGGGCGCGTCCGTGATTCATGTCCGGCTTGAACCCCATCCGGGGTTCCCTTCATCGCGGCTTTTATCCGGGGGTGTCGCTCGTGCCCTCGCTCAACCCCCGGCTACTCGCTGGGATCCCTCCGGGATCGCCGGAACCGGGAACCAGGGTTTTGCAGCAGCTCGGTGAGAACGCGGAAGCTGTCGGTGGAGCGGATATTCCCCTATTTTCTCGCCTTCTCACGAACGCACCTACGGATAATTCAAGAGAATGGCTTGGCAAAGGCGGTCCGATCCGTGCTACGATCCTTCGCTTGTGGACGCTTTGATTCATCATCTGGAACGGAAGGAGGAGCTCTCGCCCCGCGAGATCACTGTGGCTGCCGAGCTCCTGCTCGATCCCCACGCTCCGGACGAGAAGAAGGCCGCACTGCTCGAGAACCTCTCGAAAAAGGGCGAAACGCCCGCCGAGATTGCAGGATTTGTCGAAGCGTTCCTTGAGCACGCCGTGGATCCTCATGTCGGTCTGCTCGATCTCGAAGGGCCGACGATCGACGTCTGCGGGACCGGCGGCGACAAGCTGAACCTCTTTAACGTCTCCACCACCGCCATGTTCGTGGTTGCCGCGACCGGTGCGGTGGTTCTCAAGCACGGCAACCGCGGCATCACCTCGAAAAGCGGTGGCGCCGATGTCCTCGAAGCCCTCGGCATTCGCATTGACCTTCCCCCCGAGGGCTTCCGCGACTGCCTGGAGAAGGCCGGGGTCGGGTTCCTCTTCGCACCGGCCTATCACCCGGCTTTCAAGGCCGTGGCGAACGTCCGCAAGCAGCTCGCCGAAAAGGGCGTGCGCACCATCTTCAATCTCATCGGCCCGCTGATGAACCCGGCCAAGCCGCAGTGCCAACTCGTCGGCGTCTTCGACAGCGAAATGTGCCCGGCTTTTGCCGAGATCCTCCAGCGCCTCGGCCGCGAGAGCGCCTGGGCCGTCCACGGCACCACCGGCGACGGCCGCTGTGTCGATGAGGTCAGCCTGCTAGGCACCACCCGCATCTGCAAGGCGGGGCTCTATCAGGATCTCCAGGACGAGGAAGTTCGCCCGCACGACTTCGGCATGAAGCTCGCCGCGGTGGAAGACCTTCAAGGCGGCGACGCCGAGGTGAACGCCGCCATTCTGGAAAGCATCCTCGCCGGCAAGGAAACCGGTCCGAAGCGCGACATGGTCCTGCTCAACGCCGGCACCGCCATCGCTTGCTGCGGTCTGTCCGACGACATCGGGGATGGGATCGAGATCGCGAGGAGGTTGATTGATGATGGGAGTGCCTTGGATCGGCTGCGGTTGTTGCAGGATGTGGGGAAGAAGGGGTAGTCGCAACCGGCTGTTCTCCGCACTTCACCTGCGTCTAAGTCCGTAGGATGGATTTCGGTGGTCGTGACGGACGACCAAGACCCGGATCACATCGAGATGCTCCTCGAACAGGACGTGATAGGGGAACTTCCGCAAATTGACGCGGCGCAACCCCGAAGCATCGAAGTGCTGTCGAGTTGGATTGGCCTTGATCTCAGCGAGAGCGTCGTCCAGTTCATTCCAGAATCGTGAAACCAAATGTTCCGAGATCCCGGCGTACTTGCCGGCGATCTTCCGCGCGTCCTTTGCCGCAACGGGATGAATGCTGAGTTCCATCCTTCGCCGGACTCAACGGCCACACGCTTTGCGGAACTCTTCCATGGTCAGTCCGGTCACCGCGCCGGAGGCCATTTCGTCGCGACGACGGAGGACTTCTTCGTCGCTCACCGAATGAGGCGAGTCATCAAGGTCTTCCAATAGAAATACGGCCAATTCCGCGCGCTCTTGTATTGAGAGCTTCGAGGCTGCCTGACGGATCTCACTAACCTGCGACATGAGGAACCACTAGCATTTGTGGGTTCACTCCGCCAGATCGGATTCACCTCTTTCCCTTCGGCAACTTCAACCATGCCTCCATCTCTGCCAGTGTCTTCGTGTTCACCACGTCCTCGCGCCGCACCCAGCCTTTCCTTGCCACGCTGGCGCCGAAGCGGAGGAACTGGAGTTGGTTCACCGAGTGGGCGTCGGGATTGATCGAGCAGAGCACGCCCTTGTCGCGGGCGCGGTGCCACCAGCGCCAGTCCATGTCGAAGCGCTTGGGGTTGCAGTTCAGTTCGATGACGGTACGGGTCTCGGCAGCGCAATCGATGATCTTCTCGTGGTTCACCGCGTAGCCGTCGCGGCGCAGCAGCAAGCGCCCGGTGAGGTGGCCGAGCATGGTGATGTAGGGGTTCTCCATCGCCTTGATGATCCGCTTCGTCATCTCATCTTCTTCGAGCGTCAGAGCATTGTGAACCGAGGCGACGGCGAAATCGAGCGTGGCTAACAGGTCGTCGTCGAAGTCGAGCGCACCGCTTTTCAGGATGTCCACCTCCGAGCCGGCGAAGAGCCGGAATTGCTTGCCGCCGTGTTCTCGATTCCACGCGGCGATCGTTTCGACCTGCGCTGCCAGTCGCTCCACGCTTAGCCCGTTCGCTTGCGGGGAGGACTTCGAGTGATCGGCGATGCCCAAGTACTGCAGGCCTAGTTCCCGCGCGCCTTCGGCCATCGCGTGCAGCGAGGCCTTGCCGTCGGATTCGGTGGTGTGGTTGTGAAAGGTGCCCCGCAGGTTCTCCCACTCTAACAAACGTGGCAGCGTGCCTTCATCGGCCGCCTCGATCTCGCCGCGGTTCTCGCGCAGTTCGGGCGGGACGAAATCAAGCCCGAGCGCCCGATAGATATCCGCCTCGTCGCGGATCACCGGCACGTTCTCGCCGGTGAAGGCGTATTCGTTGAGCGACCAGCCTTTCTTCAGCGCCCGCGAGCGAATCGCCACGTTGTGCTCCTTGCTGCCGGTGAAGTAGAAGAGGGCGAAGGGATACTGGTCGTTCGACACCGCGCGAAGGTCGCACTGCATGCCGCTTTCGAGCCTGATCGAGCACTTGGTGTCGCCTTGCGCGATGACTTCCTTGGCAAACTCCTGCGTCGCGAAGAAGGCCGTCAGCTCCGCCGGCTTCGGCGTGGCGACGATGAAGTCGAGGTCCCGCACGATCTCCTTCGACCGCCGGGTCGAGCCGGCGACCGAGGCTCGCAGCACCTCGGGGTGCATGCGCAGAATTTCCAGAATGCCCTCCGCCGCCTGAACGGCGATATCGAGCCGGAACGCCTCGGCCGCTTGCACGCGGCGCGCGAGGGACTCCAGGATCTTCGCCTGGGTCTTGGCACCGAATCCCGGCAGACCGGCAACGATTCCCGCGTCGCAGGCGGCCTTCAGAGTGATGATCGAATCGACCTTCAGCTCGCGATTCAGCACGGCGATCTTCTTCGGGCCGAGGCCATCGAGCTCGAACAGGTCGAAGAACGAATCCGGATAGCCGACCCGCAGCTTCTTGTGGAACTCCAGTTCGCCGGTGGTGGCGAGTTCGTGGAGCTTGTCGCGCAAGGCATCGCCGAGGCCCTTGATCCCTTCGAGCTTGTTGTCGCGGGCCAGCGCCACGATGTCGCCGTCGTAGCCGGACACGACCTCGGCGCCCTGGCGGTAGGCGCGGATCTTGAACGGGTTTTCCCCTTGGATCTCCAGCAGCAGGGCGATCTCTTCCAGAACCTCGACCAGGCGCTCACGGGTGACGGACATGCCGGGAGGCTAAAAAGGCGGAGCGGGGGGGACAGCCGAAAATTCCGCCACAGCTTTCATCAACCCCGGGAATGCGGGAGCAGGTGCCACGCCTGCATCGAGGCCACGGTGTAAAGGAGCACCAGCACCGCGCCGACGAGCAAGCCGGAGAGAAAGGTCTCCCGCTTCGCAAACCACTCGGGGCGCTGTTGTTCCAGAATGATGGTCGCGATCACCCAGACCCCCGGGATTGCGAAGGCCAGCGGGCCCCACTCGCGGATGAAAGCGGGCAGGGCAGGCCACTCGCGGCTTGGGTCAGGGTAGCCGGCCGAGCGGATCAAGACGGTGGAGACGATCGTGCCCACCTGGATGATGGCGCACTGCGCCGCCGCCAAGGCCCCCTGCACCGCGTATTCCCGGATATCCATTCACGGCAAGCATCCGCAGCAGTCGCGGCGGAGGAAAGGGGATTTGTGTGTGGGAATCCACGGGTGACGAGATTGTCTCATTGCCGAACCAATTTAGACTAAACCTGTTGGCCCAGATCTGACGTAGTTTTCTACCGGGATACTCGCGCGCTCCTGCTCCTTTTGCGCACCCCGGAGTGTCGCTCCATCTGTCCTTCGTCCTTCCGCATGAAATTCCCCGCCGTCCTTTGCTGCGCCGCCTTGTTGTGGACCGCAACGCTGCCTCTTGCCGCCCAGCAGCACGGGCTCACTACCCGACCTGACGTGGAGGCCTACTACGACGGCACCTTTCCCACCACGCCGCCCGCAGTGCCAGGAAACTGGTCCACGGTGATCGCATTCCCGAACCTGACCTTCCTCAATCCCGTCGGCCTCACCCCGATTCCGGGCACGAACAAGCTGATCGTGTGGGAGCGCGACGGGAAAATCTGGAGCTTTGACAATGACCCGGCGACCGCTGTGAAGACGCTGGTCATCGATCTGTCGGCCAATACCCAGGGGTGGGACGACTCCGGTCTGCTCGGAGTGGCCCTGCATCCCGACTTTGCCAACAACCGCCAGATGTGGATCTGGTATAACTGGCGCGGCGGCATCACCGGTGGCAGCGGCGACCTCGGCCCGGTCCTGGGCAATGCCGACAACCGGCCGCCCACCGCGACCCCGACCCGCAACCGCCTCTCTCGCTTCGTGCTCGATGTGGGTTTCCAGACTACCCAGGCGGGCGAGTATGTGGTGATCGACCAGAAGGACGCCAGCGTCTGGCATAATGGCGGCGGGATGTTCTTCCACCCGCAGAATGGCTTTCTCTACATCACCAATGGCGACGACCAGAACGCGGGACTGAATACCCAGATCATCGACCGCGCGCTTTTCTCCTGCGTGATCCGCATCGATGTCGACCAGCGCGGCGGCGCGATCAGCCATGCGCCCACCAAGCGGCCGCTGAATGAAGTCAGCCCGACTTGGCCGCGTTACTACGTGCCGAACGACAATCCCTTCGTCGGGCAGCCGAACGCGCTTGAGGAAATCTACGCGCTCGGCCTGCGCAGTCCGCACCGCATGACGATCGACCCGGTGACCGGGCGGATCTTCATCGGCGATGTCGGCAATGGTGCGCGCGAGGAAATCAGCGTGATCGAGCCGAATGACCCGCCCGGGCTTAATTTCCAGTGGAGCCGGATTGAAGGGAAGGGTGGGGAACTCACCGCGCCATTCATTGGCACCAGCAAGCCGCCGATCGTGGACTACGCGCATTCGGCGCAGGACGGCAGTTGCGTGGTCGGCGGCTACGTTTACCGCGGCACTCAGTTCCCCGAGCTCTACGGGAAGTATCTCTTCGGCGATAACATGAGCGGCATCGTCTGGTACCTCGATGAATCGGTCAGCCCGCCGGTGAAGGTCTTCTTGGCGACGCTGCCTGATGGCCCCGGGCCGAACTCCGGCAACGACTATCGTGGCTTGGGATCCTTCGGCCTGGATGCGAATGGCGAGCTTTACCTCTGCCGCCTGAGCAGCACCGAAGGCCGGATCTACAAGCTCCAGCGCGGTGGTCCGCCGCCGGGCTCGCCATTGCCGGCGACGCTCGGTGCCACCGGTTTATTCAGCAATCTCGCGACGCTGACGCCCGATGTACGATTGATCCCGTACCAACTGAATGCGCCCTTCTGGTCGGACAATGCGATCAAGTCCCGCTTCGCCGTGGTCCCGAACGGGACGACCGTCGGGTTCGAGCCGACCGGCGAGTGGAGCTTCCCGGCGGGCAGCGTGCTGGTGAAGCATTTCGACCTGCCGGTCAGCGATACCGATCCCAACGTGAAACGCCGGCTAGAGACGCGCGTGATCGTCAAGCAGGACGATGGCGAGGTCTATGGCGCGACCTACAAGTGGCGTGCCGACCAGAGTGATGCCGACTTGCTCGACGGTAGCCTGACCGAGAGCATCCCGATCGCCACCACGCCGATCGGCGCTCTAACAAGCCTGGACATCGGCAGTCCGGCCGTGGCGGGATCGACAGTCCGCAATGGCAACGTGATCACCATCACCGCCGGTGGCACCGACATCTGGGGAACCAGCGATCAGTTTCACTTCGCGCACCAGCAGCGCGCCGGCGACTTCGATGTGGCGGTGCGGATTGAGAGCGTGGTGCAGTCCGACCTCTATACAAAGACTGGCCTGATGGTTCGCGATTCGCTCGCGGCGAATGCCCGCCATGTGATGGCGCTGGCGTTCCCGAGCAATGCGGCGCGGAACAACAACACCGGCGGTTATGAGTTCCAATACCGTGCGACCACCGGCGGCGGTGCCACCGCGCTCTATCCGGCCGCGCCGCAGCCGCGCGTGAATTTCCCCGACACCTGGCTCCGCATGAAGCGCGAGGGCGACACCTTCATCGCGTTGTGGAGCTCGGATGGATTCACGTGGGCCGAGTATTCTCGGACCACGCTCGACTTGCCGGATCAGCTCTATTTCGGTCTCGCCGTCACGGCGCACACGGGAGCGGCCTCGACGGTGGCGAAGTTCCACGTCGATAGCCGCCGACAGCCGTGGTACTTCCCGAGTCGGCAGGATTGCATGCGCTGCCACACCCCGCAGACCGGCGGCGTGCTCGGGCCGAGCACGCGGCAGTTCAATCGCGAGATGCTGTTTCCGAATGGCGTCACCGACGAACAACTCAGCGCATGGAATCATGTGGGGCTCTTCGACGACGGTCCTGAGGATGCCGAGCTACCCGCACTGGAGAAGCTCCACCATCACAATGACACCAGCGCCTCGCTGCAAGATCGCGCCCGCTCGTATCTCGATGCGAACTGCTCGTACTGCCACCGTCCGAACGGCGTGCACGCGTTGTGGGATGCCCGTTCCCTGACGCCCTTCCCGGATCAGGGAATCTACTACGGCCCAATCCTTGACCCGCTTGGCAACCCCGATGCCCGCGTGGTGGTGCCGCAAAATCTGGCCGGCTCGATCCTCCACCACCGCCTCAGCATCACGGGCGCGAACCAGATGCCCCCGCTCGCGCGGAACCTCGTGGACAAGGAGGGCGTGGCCATGCTCGCGGCGTGGATCGATTCGCTGCCGGAGGAAACAGTCACGCCTCCCTCGGTCCTCGTGGCCAGCGCCGTCTCTAACACCCAGGTGGACCTGAGCTGGCAGGATCTCTCGGACAACGAGGCCGGCTTCTCGATCGAACGCTCGCTCGACGGTGTGAACTTCACCGCGCTCGCCATCGTGGGGCCGGGTGTGACGACGTTCAGCGACATCGCGGCCGAGCCGTTCCAGACGAACTCGTACCGGGTGCTGGCATTCGGCGAATACGTTTATTCTACGCCGTCTAACATCGCCTCCGCGCTGGCCAATGTCGGGCCGCCCGCGCCGGAAATCCGCATCACCGGCAACGGCGTCGCGATCTCTAACAATGACCTTGTTCCCGATCCGGCCGATGGCACCGACTTCGGGGTATTCACGCCGGGCTCCGGCAGCGTGACGCGGACCTTCACGATCCAGAATCTTGGCAATCTTCCCCTCAATCTCACCGGCACGCCGCGCGTCCGTCTCGAGGGTGCTGATGCCGGATCGTTCACCGTTTCCTCGCCGCCGCCGGCCAGCCTGGCGGGGCCGGGCAATGCGGCCGTTCAGATCGTGTTCACCCCGCTGGGCTACGGCACCAAGACGGCCACGGTGGTGATCGCCTCCAGTGATACTAGTGAGCCGGTGACCACCTTCGCGATCACCGGTGTCGCGCTCGATGACGGCATTGTCGCGTGGTGGCGCTTTGATGATGGCAGCGGCGGCACCGCGGTGGATGCGACCGGCTTCGGCCGCGATGGCACTTTGACCGCGCCGTTGCCGCAGTGGCAGGCCATTGGGCAGATCGATGGCTCGCTGCGCTTCACCGGCGAGGCCAACCAGAGCGTGACGGTGGCCAATCATCCGTCGCTCAACCCCACCGCCGCGATTTCGATCTCGGCGTGGGTCCATGCACCCGATTGGGCGAGTAACCGCCGCGTGTTGCAGAAGGGCAACACCGACACCCAGTACCGGCTTCTCATCGAGGGCGGCGAACTGGTCTGGCACATCGCCAATGTCGGCCGGTTGGAGACCACGCTGCCGCCGGTGAACCAGTGGTTTCACCTCGCCGCGACCTATGACGGCATCCGGATGCGCGTCTTTATCAATGGTGTGCAGACAGGGATCCTTGCTGCCACCGGTGCGATCCCGGTGACTGCGGATCCGCTTTATCTTGGCACCAAGACACCCGTGGCAATCGCCGGTGACCATCTCAATGGCTCGCTCGATGACGTCCGCATTTACAACCGCGCGCTGAAGGGCTCCGAGGTCGGAGTTCTCGCGGGCCTTGATCCAACCGACGGGCTGATCGGTTGGTGGAAGTTCGATGAAACGAGCGGCACCACCGCTGCCGATTCGAGTGGCTCGGGCTACACTGGCACGCTGACCGCGCCGCTGCCGCAGTGGCAGGCGAACGGCCGTCTCAATGGGGCATTGCGCTTCACGAGCGAGATCGGGCAAAGCGTGACGGTGACGAACGTCGCCGCTCTCAATCCCACGACCGGGATCTCCGCCAGCGCGTGGGTCCATGCCGTCGGGTGGAACGGCAACAACCGCATCCTGCAAAAGGGCAACACCGACAACCAGTATCGCCTGCTTGCCGAGGGCGGCGAGTTCGTGTGGGACATCGCCGGCGTCGGTCGCCTCGAGACGACGCTGCCGCCCGTCAACCAGTGGGTCCACGTCGCGAGCACCTATGACGGCGACCGCATGGTGCTCTACTTCGATGGGGTGGAAGTCGCATCGCTCGCCGCCACCGGCGCGGTGCCGGTGACCGCCAACCCACTTTACATCGGGACCAAGACCGCGGCCTCGGGAGCCCAGAACCATCTCAATGGACTGCTCGATCAAGTCCGCCTCTACGGGCGCGCGTTGAGCCCGGCCGAAGTCGCCCAACTTTCGCTGGAAGGCAACACCGTCTCGATCGCGGCCAGCGACGCGACTGCGCGGAAGGGGACTGGCGACACCGGTGTCTTCACCGTCAGCCGCACCGGCGTGACGACCTCGCCGCTGAGCGTGCCGCTGTTGCTCGGCGGCAACGCGGTGACCGGCTTGGACTTCACTCTCAATCCCGTGCTGGCGGGCTTCGCGATCCCAGCCGGCCAGAGTTCGGCGAACTTGCTCGTCCAGCCGATCGACTCCGCCACGGTCACCGGCCCCACGGCGGTCAATCTCTTGTTAGGCATTGTGCCGGGCTACCTAGCGGACAATGCCAGCGCCACCGTGACCATCCAGGACTCGCCGCTGAATGACTGGAAGATCGCGGCCTTCGGCAGCCTCGCCGCGGCCCAGGCTGCCGGTGCGGCCGATGATGCCGACAGCGATGCGGATGGCCTGGACACGCTGCTGGAAGCAGCTCTCGGCGGCAGTCCCACGGTGCCCGACATCGCCCGCCTGCCGGTCGAGGAGATTGAACTCGTGGATGGGCAGCTTTACCTCACCGCCACCTACGTCCGTCCGAAGCCGGCACTCGCCGGCATCTCTTATGTCCATCGTAGTTCACTGGCACTCGATGATTGGCAAGCCGCTGTGGTTGTTACGGGCTATCCGCTCGATAATGGCGACGGCACCGAAACGGTGAAGACCCGCACGGCCGTGCCCATTGGGGATCAGCCGAAGCAGTTCTTGAAATTGGAGATCACAAGGCCGTGACCATTTCCGTAGGCGCGGTAGTGACACCGCGGAACGGTTCCCTCAAGCAGGCAGTCCCGGTGCCTCAGATTCCTAGGGAACGCGGTGCCGCGGGCACATCATTTCCAGAATAATCACCGACGGGAAAATCGCCATAAGTCCGTAGCCTCCGCACATTCCGATAATAATGGCCCACTTCGGCGGGGACTCCCACCACGGGGCAAAACCAACGAATGATCCCGGCAAGCTCAGTTCAGATCCCAGATAGGGATCTTCCGTCAAAAGCCACTCCCTGTCGTTTTCAAGTTGTTCGCTCTCATCGATGAAGGGGATGTCGCTCCTGTAGATCAGGTCGCGCTTGGATTCCGCCGCCTTGACGGCCAATCGAATCTCGGCGGCACGCGCATCGATCTTCTCCAGCCACTCCCCGACATGTTTCGCCCGAATCCGTGGCACCACTTTTTTGGCAGCTTCCTCAAAGGATTCAGACAGTCTCTCTCGACCTGATGGCGAATGGTGCGTGAAGAGCATTTGGATTGCTCCCGACCCTCCTGAAGAATCGAGGAATTCCACCTTGATCCGTTGGCGAAGCCACCATTTCGGCGTTTTGAAGATGCTGCCATTCCGGTCGAGTTGCCGCTGGATTTCGATCAATGTGCCATCACTTTCCAATTCCGAGCGCAGCTCCGTTAGAAACGGATTCAGATCCACTCCCCGGGGCAGCGTGCCGGCATCGAAAGCGACTTGATCAGTCTCGTTTGCCTTCAGGAATCCGAAGACGAGCACCACCCCTGTCAACAAGCCAATCAACGGCCCGATCCAAAACAACGCTCTCCATCGCCATATCAAACGAGCAGGCAACCACCGGCGGGGATCCGAGCGCACTTTTGGACCTTCGCTTGGCAAGCCTAACTGAGGCAAGGACAAATGGGGGAGAGGGAAAGCGCCGGGCGACAACCGATCACGGCTTCACCACCACCGTGTTCGACACATCATTCCCGAATTGCTCGAAGCCATCGAGCTGCCAGACGACCTTCTTCGTCGTCGGCTCTATTTCGATCAGGATCGGCTGGCCGGGGCCGGCGTGGCAGTTGCCGATTACGTAGTTGCCGTTCGGGAGGACCTGCAGGGTGGTCACCCATGCTAGCGTGATGCCGGGCAGGTCCTTTTGCTCGATCTTCCAAACGATCTCCTTTGCCGGAGTGACCTCGAGCACCGAGTGGCCGTTACCGGTGGTCAGCAGGGTGTTGCCATTCTTGAGGCGCAGGGCGCTGAAGGTGCTGTTACCGAAGGCCTCGGGGCCGTGGCCGCCCTTGGCTTCCTTGCCGAACATCGGCACTGGGAAATCCCACACGACCTTGCCGTCGGCATCGTACTCGCGCACAGCTCCGTCGCCTTCCTGACAGACGAGGTAGTGGCCGTTCTCCAGCTTGCGGGCGAGGCGGGTGTCGCGGTGGGCGTCGGGATGATCGCGCTTCAGGGGAATCTCCTTCAGCAGCTTGCCGTCCTTGTCCACCTCGATGATCCGGCCGACGCCGCTCTCGGCGATCATCAGGTTTCCGTCCTTGAGCGGCTGGAAGGCGTGGACTTCGAGCCGCTTGCCGTCGTTGCCGTTGGACTTGGTCGAATCGTAGCTCCAGACGACCTTCTTTTCCGCGGGGTCGATCGCGCAGACCTCGCGCATGTCCTTCTGGACGTAGATCTTGCCGTCGTCGCCGCGGTGCAGGTCGTGGATGCCGCCCCACGGCATTTCCCACGCGATGACACCGTCGCGCCAGAGGACGAGCTTACCCTTGCCGTGGAGCAGGACATCGCGGGCATCGGCTACGGAGGCGGCGACAAGGAGGACAGCGAGAGCGGAACGGAGGATCATGATCGGGCAGGGTTTTCCCGGAGAGGGAGGCGCACTCAAACGCGGTTGCCAAATCAAATCTTGCGGGCGATGACGCCGTTCCGACCCGTTAGACCACGTTTCTTGACGAAGGAAAAGGGTGTGCTTATTTAAGACACCTAAAGTATCTTCACCGACATGCACCTGCTGAAACTCCTACCGCTCGCCGTTCTTTCCACCCTCGCCCTCGCTCCCACCGCGTCTGCCGCCGCCAATGGCTCGCTCGATCGCCGCTTCGAGAAAGCCGACCTCAACGACGACAGCTCGCTCGATTCCACGGAATTCCTTGCCCTTGAGCCACGTAGCAAGGCTTGGGTGGATGCCATGCACCGCTTCAACGCGGCCGATATGGACGACGACGATCTCCTCTCGCTCACCGAGTTCCGCGCTTCGAATGGTGGCAAGGAAGGCGGCAAGCCAAGCAAGTCGGAGAAATTCTTCCTGGCCGATGCGGATGAGAGCGGCTCCCTCGACCCCGAGGAATTTGCCCGCACGATCGCGCAGGCCAAGCCGTGGCGGAAGGTGCTGCGCGAGTTCGGCCGCAAGGACCGCGACGACAGTTCGTTTGTCACCCCGCAGGAATTCGGGGTGGCCATCGGGACGCTCTGATCACGCCATGCGGCCGAAACGCCGCTCCAGCTCGGTCCGGCGGAAGCGGAAGATTCCTTCCAGCTTCCGTCGCACGAACATCGCGTGGGCGATCGATCCCAGCGGGCCGAAAGGCAGCGCGTAGTGGATCAGATCGGTCATTTTCGTACCGCCTTCGGTTGCCTCGAAGGTGTGCCGGTGGTGCCAGAACTTGTAGGGGCCGAAGCGCTGCTCATCGATGAAGCTGCGCCCGTCGTCGACAGCCTTGATCTCTGTGACCCACGGAATCCACACCAGCGGTGCGATTTTCACGCGGTATTCGATAATCTGCCCCTCGTGCATCGTTTCCGCCGGGCAGTGCACGATGCGGAAGCCGAGATCGGGCGGGGTGATCTCATCCAGGTTTCGAGGTGTGGCGAAGAAATCCCACGCTTGAGAGAGCGTGATCGGGAGTAATTGTTCTTGGAGGAGCGAGTGGAGCATGGGCGGCGCAGCCTCGCACTGGAGCTGCTGCTTGCAATCCATGCTTGGGCCGAGCGGAATTTCCCAAGAATTCCTCCTGCCGGCTGGCGCGGACGTAGAAAAGCTTTCGTAGGCGTGGTGGCGACACCTCGGAGTGGTCCTCCGAAAGCGGGCAGTCCCGGTGCTTCCGCATGGTCACCCATGCGCCTACGGCGTCCGGAAGACCGCGGAAGCGGTGACAATTCACTGGAGCGCGTCTTGATCGGAATCCTTCGCTGCCGATCCCAGGAGTTCCCGGATCCCGGGGTTCCCGCTGACGCTCTTATCGTCGCGGAGATAGGCGCCGATCTTGCCCAAGAGAGACCAGAGACCGGAAGCACCGGGGTTGCTGGTTCCGCTGGCTGCCGGTGCCGCGGCTTCGGAGACCACGAGTTCGATCTTGGTCTCCGCGGTGTTGTTCACCAACTCCGCGTGCAAATCCGCGGTGCCGCGGAGCACCAGACCGCTGAAACCGGCACCTCCGATGGCGCCTTCATAGTCGATCAGCGTATAGGTGCCTGCCGTGATCCCGCCATTTTCGGCGATCTCGATGACGTGGGTATCCACCGCGGTGATCCCCACCCAAAGGCCGTCGGCCTCGCTCACGGTGATCTGTTCGACACTTCCCGCGCCGATCCGGAAGGAGGACACTTTGCCCTCCGCCAACTGCGCGGAAGAAACGGAGCTGTGCTCTTCGGAGTGCAAGCTATCCACCAATGGTGGCATGATCTCCGGGCTCGCTTCCGAACCAGCTTGATCCCTGGCGCTTGCGTCACCGTTCAGGACCGCCAGCGCCACGGCGAAAGGATCGCTTGGCTCCTCCGGCGATGCGGGACCTTCCGCTGCTACAATCGCGGCGGAAGAGGTGTCGCCGGTCACGGGCACTTCAAGTTCACGGGAGTCGGCGTGAACTACTGAAATGGCAGCCCAGTAGGTCATGAAAAGTGTGATTCTGCTCATATATGTGACAATTCTTACCTTGGGCTTGGCGTTCCAGTGCAGCTCCGGTGCCACACCACCCTAAAAATTCAGAAATTCCGAATGAGGCGCTCCAAGCGAATGCGGGAGAGGCTGAAGGGAACACGCTTCGCCCTTGGCGATCCGGCATCTGCACCTATTTTCCCCGCGCCATGTCCTCGCCCAAATTGTTCAGCCCCGGCCCGATCGACGTTTCGCCCGAGACCTTCGCGGCGATGTCTCGCACCATGATCGGTCACCGCGGCTCCGAGTTCGAAGCCCTCTACGCCTCGCTCCAGCCGGGCCTCCAGGCCATTTTCGGCACTTCCCGCCCGGTTTTCGTTTCCACCTCCTCCGCCTGGGGCGTGATGGAGGGTGCCTTGCGCAATCTCGCCCGCAAGAAGGTCCTCAGCCTTTGCTGCGGTGCCTTCTCCGACAAGTGGCTCGATGTGGCCAAGAAGTGCGGCTACGATGCCGACTCGGTGCAGGTCGAGTGGGGCCAGCAGATCGATCCCGAGGTCGTCCGCTCTAAGCTCGCAGAAGGCGGCTTCGACACGGTCACTTTCATCCACAGCGAGACCTCCACCGGCGTGCTCAATGACCTCGCCGCGATCTCGAAAGTGGTGAAGTCCTTCCCGGAGACCATGCTGATCGTGGACACGGTGTCCTCGCTTTCCACCGTGCCGGTGGACATGGATGCGAACGGCATCGACGTGATGCTCGCCGGTGTGCAGAAGGCGCTCGCGTTGCCGCCCGGCCTCTGCGTCTTCGCGGTCTCCGAAGCGGGCATGGAGCGCGCCAAGGGCACGCCGAACCGCGGCTACTACTTCGACTTCGTCGAGTTCGCGAAGAATGCCGCGCTCAACAACACGCCGTCCACTCCGGCGATCTCGATCCTCTACGGGCTGCAGTTCATCCTCGGCGAGATCGAGAAGGAAGGCATCGAGGCCCGCTTCGCCCGCCACGCGAAGACCAATGCGATGATCCACGCCTGGGGTGCCAAGCGCGGCTTCGAGCACTTCGCGCCGGAAGGTTTCCGCTCCACCGCGCTGACCTGCTTCAAGACGCCCGAGGGCTTCGACCTGTCCGGCTTCATCAAGGCGCTCAAGACGAAGCACAACTTCCTGATCAACGGCGGCTACGGGAAGATCAAGGGCACCACCTTCCGCATCTCCAACATGGGCAACGAAACGGAAGCCACCATGCAGGAGTTGATCGATGCGATGGAGGACGTGCTGGGTTGAGACTCGCTAACAGATCGCCAGTATTTGAGGAGGGGGGACACTCGTGTCCCCCTTTCTTCGTTCTGTGACATGCTACTCATTCGAGTGCTTTCCGATTCGTTTCGATCTGGCATGGTAGCGCCGTGAAATCCGCATCCTTGTTGCCGCTTGTGGCCATGGTCTCCTTGGTCGCGACCGCCCCTCTTTCCGCCGAGCCTTCCAGTCCCTATCCTGGCTGTACGAAGGTTTTCAACGGCAAGGACTTCGAGGGCTGGATCGCCGACCCTTCTACCTGGAGCATCGTCGACGGCGCCATGCGCGGCACCGGTGGCACCTCGCGGCTCGCCTACACCAAGGCTGACTACGGTAGCTTCCGTCTGATCTTCACGTCGCGGATGAATCCCATCAACAACGATCACCTCGGCATCTTGTTCTGGGGCGACCGGCCGCAGGATCCGGCCAAGCCGAAGATCGACAATGCCGGCTGGCTCCAGTTCATGCCGCCGCACGGCGCGATGTGGGACTACCATCCGCCGAAGCATCGCAATCTCCCCCATGAGACGCTCGCGATAGGGCCGCGCGACTTCGAGGCGTGGCACGTCACCGAGATGCTCTGCGACTTGGAGAAGGGCACCCTACGCGCTGCAGTCGATGGCGTGGAAATCGTCCACTACCAGCACCCGACGCCCGCCGAGCGGAAGGATCCGGAGAAGCGCATTATCGCCGGACCGATCGGCATGTTCCGCCACGGCGGCGGAGCTTCGGAATACAAGGACATCTACGTCGAAGCCGATCCGAAGGAAGACAAGCTGATCACGGTGAAGTGATCAGCTTTATTCGCAGTGCAACGACTGCGTCGTTCCGGCTGGGCTGGGCACTAACAGGAAATCGCGAGTCCGATTTTTCCGGCGGACTGCACCCCGCCGGAACGACGAAGTCGTTCCGCTACGAAAGAGTCCAGGATTCCATCGGGCCAATAGGGAGGGGACGCATTCCTCTCGCCTCGATCACTTCACTGCTTTCCCGAAATCCTTACGTAAGTGATAGTGGAGGTGTCCTGGCGGGAAGCCGGGCAGCTCGGCGAAGACCTCGTAGCCGTGCGCCTCGTAAAAGCCACGGGCTTGGAAATCGAAGGTGCCGAGCCAGGATCCCGTGCAGCCTCTTTCTACGGCCATCTCCTCCGCGGCGAGCAACAACCGCCGGCCAAGGCCTTGGCCGCGGTGCTCGGTCGCGACCCATAGGCCGTCGATCATCAGCCACTGCCACATGGTGGCGCCGTAGAGGCCGCCGATGACGGTGCCGTCGTCATCCTCCAGTGCCAGCGTCACCGGCACCCAGTCCCGGGGGCCGGTCTCTGCGGGATCTGCCTCGCGGATGCCCTTGCGCACGAGGGCTGACAGATCGGATCCGACCGCGGGGGAATGCAAGCGATGGGAACTCATCGCGCAATCTATGGCAGCCGGAGCGGATCCGTGCCAGCGCCAGCTTGAAGCGAGTGTTCGTGAGGATTATTCACAAGTTATGAACGGCGCTTTGGCCTTTTGCTGAGAGCTTCAGAGAGCCATCGCCTGGAATTGTTCACAATGCATTGTCCATGAAACGGCTGCTTGGAGCAATGGTTTGTATGAGTCTAGTGAGGCGCTTGAGAGCTGTTGAGGTGAGTGGCGGGAGCGACAGGCCGACGCGTGCTCCGCCGGACGGGCGCACATCGACAGGAATGTCGATGCCCCTTTTTGGCTCTGCACCGTGCGATGCCATGTCGGAGAATGACGCACTCGCCCTAAACCCGGAGTGTGCTAGGGTCGTTAGTCTCACCGATGAAATCCATCCTGCTCCTGCTCGCCATGGCTGTGCCCGCGTTCTCCGCTCCGAATGCCCTGACTCCCGAAGAAAAGCGCGAGGGCTTCAAGTTGCTCTTCGACGGGAAGTCGCTGAAGGGCTGGCGGACTTACAAAGAAAAGGCCCCCAAGGACCAGTGGAAGGTCGAGGACGGCGCGATCGTGCTGACTTCCGGCGGCGGCGGCGACTTGATCACGGAGGACGAGTTCGCGGATTTCGATTTCCGCTGCGAGTGGAAGATCGCGAAGCAGGGGAACTCCGGGATTATGTGGCGCTCGACCGAAGAGCACCAGTATCCGTGGGTCAGCGGCCCGGAGTATCAGATCCTGGATTCCTTCAAGCAGGAGGGCCACAAGTACACCCACGAGACCAACAAGGGCAACATCGCCGGTGGCTTCTATGACATCATCCCAGCCAAAGAAGAGTGGTCGAAGCCGGTGGGTGAGTGGAACGAGACCCGGATCCTGGTGAAGGGCAGCAAGGTGAAGCTTTTCCTCAATGGCAACGTGACGGCCGATGTGGATACGACCACGGATGAGTTCAAGGCACTACTCGCCAAGTCCAAGTTCAATGGCTGGGAACACTTCAACAAGGCGGCGAAAGGCCACATCGTTTTCCAGGACCACGGCGACAAGGTGGAGTTCCGCTCGATCCGGCTGAAGAAGCTGTGAGAGAAGAAATCATCAATCACCAATCTCTCAATCACCAATCAGAGTGCCTGAAGAGGCAGGACTGCTGACGCGAAGGCGCGGAGTTTAGCGGTAGGGTGGCCCAGTGGGGGAGGGGAAATCACCAATCTCTCAATCACCTGTCAGAGTGCCTAAAGAGGCAGGACCGCTGACGCCAATTGCGGAGGTCTGCGGGAAGGTGAAGTCCGTGGAAAGGGCATCCCGTTTTTGAGACGCGCCGACCGGGGCGAGAGCCCCTTTGATTCTTCCAGGCACTTCGATTGGTGATTGGAAGATTGATGATTGGTGATTGGTGATTCCCGCCCTCCTCAGAGCACGTGCGCTCCCTGCGACGGCCGGGAGGCGAAGATCTGGGCGGTGATGCCGGTGGCCTCGCGATATTTCTCCGACAGGGTCGTGGCGATCTCGGAAGCCTTCCTGGACTCGCACAGGGTGACGGTTGAGCCTCCGAAGCCGCCCCCGGTCATGCGGGCGCCGATGACGCCGCCACTGCGGCCGATGGCGCGGGCAATGTCGACCATCAGGTCCAGCTCCTTGCAGCTCACCTCGAAGTCATCGCGGAGCGAGTCGTGGCTGGCGGCCATGAGCGGGCCCAGCGCTTCGAAATCGTTTTTCGCCAGGGCTTCCGCGGCGGCGATGGTGCGAGCGATTTCACCGACCACGTGGCGGGCGCGGCGGTTGACCGGATCTCCCATGGCATCCCAATAGGTCTCGACATCGGCGTGAGTCGCATCGCGCCATGAGTTCTTGCCGATGACTTTCAGGCCGTCCTCGGTGTTCTTGCGGCGGGCGGCGTAGCCACCGTCGGACAGCTCGTGATGCACCATCGTATTGGCGATGAGCACGGTGAGATCGGGATTTTCAAACGGCACCAACTCCGGCTCACCGGTCTGGCAGTCGATCAGGATCAAGCGGTTCGCCTTGCCGAAGGCGGAGGCGAATTGGTCCATGATGCCGCAGGGCACGCCGGCGAAATCGTGCTCCGCTTTTTGGCAGAGGAGCGCCTTCTCCTTGGTATCGAGCACGGTGTCGAGCAGGCCCTCGAGCAAGGTGGCGACGCAGCACTCGAGCGCAGCGGAGGAGGAAAGCCCGGCTCCACCGGGGACGGAGGAGATGATGTAGGCGTCGAAGCCCGGGATGTGATGCCCGCGGTCTTGGAAGCCTTGGAAGACGCCACGCAGGTAGTTCGCCCATTTCGGTGCCGTGACTTCCTGCTTCACATTGAGCGGCAGGATGGCCGGTTCGCCGCCGAGGGCAGTGGCGATGCGCGCCTCATTGGTGCCATTCAGTGCGGCAGCCATCACGATGTAGCGGTCGATCGCGAAGGGCAGGACGAAGCCGTCGCAATAGTCGATGTGCTCGCCGATGAGATTGACGCGGCCGGGCGCGGCTGCGGTGACGGTGGCATCGCTACCGAATTGGTAATGGAGGCCTGCCGCGGCGTCGGCGGCGAGATCGGTCAGGGTGGTGGCGAGGTCGAGGGACATGGAGGAAGGGAGGCGCTCGGCCGTTTGCTGAACCGGGCGGTCCGGCGATGGACGTCACGCGGGAGGGGCTGGCGTCGGCTGAAATGCTGAAGGAATCCCGGATTTTGGCAAAGGGGAATGCTGTCCGCAATGGGTCGGCCGCCGGGTCAAGCGAAGACGATGTAGAGCACGATCGTCAGGACGATCGCGATCCCGCCCCAGACCTTGGCAGACTTCGAGGACTCGAGGTTGATCAGATCGGTGACGGGCAGCTTGACCGGCTCCTTCAGCGGATTGGCGAGGGTGACGATGAAGCCGATTGCGACCACGATTAGGAAGCAGAGCCCCATGCGGTCCACGTAGGAGATGTCCGTGGCACCGGGGAACCAGAGCCCGCGCGAGCCGAGTGCCGGGCCGATCCAGTATTTGATAGAGGCGTAAAGCCCGGCATTCACCAGGATGCCCACCCAGCCGAAGTAGCGCGGGGTGCGCGGCGAGAGGAAGCCAAAGAGGAAGACCGCCAGCACGCCGGGGCTGATGAAGCCCTGGAACTCCTGGATGAACTTGAAGATGGTGCCGAACTTCGGATCCCCGAGACCCGGGGCGATCAGGCAGGAGATCAGCACGAAGAGCAGGGTGAAGAACTGGCCCGCGCGCACGGTGGACTTCTCGCTCATGTCCTTCTTCACCTGATGGACCAAGTCCATGGTGGCGATGGTCGCGGCGGAATTCAGCATCGAGGCCAGCGAGGAAACGACCGCGCCGAAAATGGCGGCGAGCACGAACCAGGTGAGGCCCGGACGCAGAAGATTGCGCATCAGGGTCGGGAACGCCGCATCGTAGTCGTAGCCGATTAACTTGGTGCCGGCCTCGATCTTTTTGCCGGCAGCGTTCTTGAGCAGTTCTCCATTCGCAGCCGCCATTTCCTTTGGCGAGACGCCTTGGATCGCTTCGTGGGCCACGCCGGTGACCCGGGAGTTGTGGACGAGCACGGCGAGCGCCTGGTCCGGCGAGGTCAGCGCGAAGTTCTCGGTGAAGGGATACACCTTGTTCGTATTGGCGGAGACTTCCGCCATGGTCGCGGCGTTCTTCTTGGAAGCCTCGAACCGCAGGTCCTTGTGGTAGAGATTGAAGCAGATGATCCCGGGAATCACGATGAGGAAGGGGATCACCAGCTTGAGCATGGCGGCGAAGACGATGCCCTTCTGGCCTTCCGCCAGTGACTTTGACCCCAGCGTTCGCTGAACGATATATTGGTTAAGCCCCCAGTAGAAACAGATCGGCACCCAGATGCCGAGCAGCAGCACGGTCCATGGCAGTTCGGGGTCCTGGATCGGGCGGATCATGTGGAGCTTGCCGCCCGCGAGATTTTCACCGGGCAGGGCCGCGGCCTCGCCGTCCTTGCCGGCGTTCAGGAGCGTGAAGCGTTCCCAGGCACCGGCGTTCTGGAGATTTTCCGTGGTGGCGCTGGAATTGGCAACCTTGGTCAGGATGAGTTCGTTCGGGTCGGCAACTTTCAGCGCACCGAAGGCGAGCCACATCACGACCGCGCCGCCGACGATCAGGCCTGCGCCCCAGATCAGGTCGGTCCACGCGCAGGCTTTCAGGCCACCGACCAGCACGTAGATGGCGGCGGAGATGCCGATGATCCAGCAGCCGATGGTGATGTCGCCAAGGTCCGCGCCCATGACCATGCGGCCCTGGAAGAAGACCGAGATGACTTTCGCGCCGGAGTAGATCACCGAGGCGGTCGGCACGCCGACGAGGATGATCAGCGTCGCGACAGCCATCACGATCCGGGAAAAGACGCCGTAGCGGTATTCCAGGAACTCCGGGATGGTGTAGATGCCGCAGCGCAGCAGCTTCGGCAGGAAAACGAAGGCGACCAGCACCAGCGCGATGGCGGAAAGCCACTCCCACGACGAGACCGCCATCCCCAGCCAGTCGGCGGCTTGGCCGGACATGCCGACGAATTGCTCCGTGGAAATGTTCGCCGCGATCAGCGAGAAGCCGACCAGCCACCAAGTCAGCCCGCGGCCGGCGAGGAAGTAGCCGGCGGCTCCTCCCGATTCCGCTCCGTCAGACGATTCCTTCCGCCCCTGCCAGATGCCGAAGGCGATCACGCCCACCACTACGACGAGGAACAGCACGACATCGAGCGTGCTCATTTTGCCAGCCTCAAGGCTGACGTCGGCAAGCAGGGCGGGAATCATGGATGGATTGATATTAGAAACGGGTTTGGTGGAAACGGGCGGGCAGCAAACGAGGCCAATTCTGCCGGTCTTGCGCGAAACGCGCGGTTGGCGGAATTGGCCTCGTGCGAATACCGACGAGTGCAGGCGGGCTTAGCCTTGTTTCTTGCCGGCTTTCTTGGCGAAGAAGAGCATGACGAGTCCGAAGACGAGCATGACCACACCCCAGATGGTGTTCACGGGTATGTCGAGTGACTTGGCATACATCGGGTCGCCCTTGGTGAAGATGCCGTAGGCCGTGAGCATCACGCCGTAGATCGTGAAGACGTAGCCGATAGGAAGTCGGAGATCCATGGTGGTATCAGTTTCGGGGTTCTTACCAGAAGATGAAGTTGAGGACGATGACTGCCACCATCACGAAGGAGCCCAGGACGGCGGGACGCAGGATCCAGAGTTCCTTCTCGTCGCGATACTTCGGTGTGAGCGAGTAAACGAGGCCTCGGAGTTCCTCGTCGGACTTGGTGCGCGGGGTGACCAGCGAAAGAACGGCATTCACCACGAAAGTCACGCTGAAGGCCACGATGGCGATCCAGAAGTTCTGCGACATTTCCTTCGGGAATTCGATCATGCTGCTGATCCAGCCGCCTTTAACGCCCGGCGCGTTGCCGATGGCGATGCTCATGCCGTGGAAGACCACTGCGGCGGTGGTGCCGACCACCAGGCCCCAAAAGGAACCGACGCCATTCGAGCGCTTGGTGAACATGCCGAGCAGGAAGGTCGCGAACAGCGGCGCATTCACAAAGCCGAACACGAGTTGCAGGATCGACATGATGTTGTTGTATTTCGACGCGACGAACGCGAAACCCATCGCGGCGATGATGCCGAAGATCGTCGCATACCTGCCCATGGCGAGCAGTTGCTTGTCGGTCTGGTCCGGCTTCATGGTCTTGTAGAGGTCGTAGGTCCAGACCGTGTTGAAGGCCGTGACGTTCGCCGCCATGCCGGACATGAAGGAGGCCATCAGCGCGGTGAGCGCCAGACCCAGCAGGCCGTTCGGGAAATAGTGAAAGATCATCGAGGGCAGCACCTGATTATAGTTCAGCACTGCTTGGCCCGCGTCGTTCAGCACGACGGCACCGTTCGCATCCAATTTGTTCGGAATCGCGTATCCGGGAGCCGGGTCGCTGGTAAGCGCATAGGCGATCAGGCCGGGCAGGATGACCACCGCGGGGAAGAGCATCTTGGGGATGGCACCGATGATCGGGGTGCGGCGCGCGGCACCCATGGAGTTTGCCGCGAGTGCCCGCTGCACTTCGGCGAAGTTCGTGGTCCAATAGCCGAAGGAAAGGACGAAGCCGAGGCCGAAAAGGATGCCATACCACGGCACGCCCATCGGGTTTTCAGTGCCGCCGGTTTGGGCCCAGGAGTGCATCGCGCCGACTCCTTGTTCGGACGCCATCAGCTTGGCCTTCAGGCCTTCCCAACCGCCGACATTCTTCAACGCAATGTAGGCCAGCGGGGCGATGCCGAAGACGATCATGAAGAATTGCAGCACCTCATTGTAGATCGCCGAGCTCAGGCCGCCCTTCAGCACGTAGGCGAGCACGATCAGGGAAGTGACGACCAGACACGCGTAGTAGTTCCAGTCGAGCAGCGCGTGGAGCAGGTCCGCCAGCGCGTGCATGGAGATCCCGGAGGAGGCCACCGTCATGAAGGCGAAGGAGACGGAGTTGAAGACGCGCGTCGGTTCATTGTAACGCATCTTCAGGTATTCGGGCACCGACTTGGCCTTCGAGCCGTAATACATCGGCATCATGAAGACGCCGAGGAAGACCATCGCGGGAATCGCGCCCACCCAGTAGAAGTGAGTTGTCATGATGCCATACTCGGCACCGGAGGCGGCCATGCCGATCAGCTCCTGAGCGCCGAGGTTCGCGGAAATGAACGCGAGTCCGCAGACCCAACCCGGAATCGAACGGCCGGAGAGGAAGAAGTCGTCCGCGCTGTTCATGTACTTCTTCAGCGCGAAGCCGATGCCGAGGACAAAGGCGAGGTAGATCGCCATGATCGACCAGTCGATCGCGTGGAGATCCGGTTTCGCCATTCCCTCCGTGGAGATGGCCCCGCCGGTGGCGGCGAGAAGCGAGGTGAATTCTATGAACATCTTGGGTTGGTCAGGCAGGTAGGTTGAGGAGGCAGGTGCGCGATTTCAACCGACGGCACACTCGTCTAGCAAGTGGCCAGTGTGTGCGCCCCCATGATCGGGTGGGGGCGCATTGAACCGGTTCGGACCGCGATTTGCTTACTCGGCGGAGAACTTGTGGACCATCGTGTGGGTATAGGTCTCGCCCGGCTTGAGGACGGCGGTCGGGAAGGACGGCTGGTTCGGCGCATCCGGGAAGTTTTCGGTCTCCAGACAGCAGGCGGTGCGATGGGCGTACTTCACGCCCTTCTTGCCGGCAAAGCTGCCATCGAGGAAATTGCCGCCGTAGAATTGGACGGCGGGCTTGTCGGTGGAGATTTCCAGCACGCGGCCGGTCTTGGGATCCTTCAGGCGGGCGGCGAGGCGAACGCCGGGCTTGGGCGTGAGCACCCAGGCGTGGTCGTAGCCGCCGCCGAGCTTCAGCGCTTCGAAGTCCTCGTTCACGCGGTCGCCGATCGCGGTCGGCTTGGTGAAGTCCATCGGGGTGCCCGCGACGGGGGCCTGCACGCCGGTCGGGATCAGGCCGGCATTGGTCGGCAGATACTTGTCGGCCTCCAGCGTGAGGATGTGGTCGTTGATGGAGGTGTTGGGGTCGCCGCTGAGGTTCCAGTAGCTGTGGTGGACGATGTTGAGGACCGTCGTGGCGTCGGTGGTGGCGGCGACTTCCCACTTCAGCTCATTGGCGTCGGTGAGGGTGTAGGTGACCTTGGTGGTCAGGGTGCCAGGGTAGCCTTCCTCGCCGTCCTTGGAGACGTATGTGAAGGTCACGGCGTTGGCGTCGGGCTTTGCTTCGCCGGTCCACATGACCTTGTTGAAGCCGACCTTGCCGCCGTGGAGGTGGCAGGGGATGCCGCCCGGTTCGTTGTTCGTGGCGAGGGTGTAGCTCTTGCCATCGAGGGTGAATTTGCCGTCCTTGATGCGGTTGCCGAAGCGGCCGACGGTGGCGCCGAAGTAGGGATTGTCGTCGGAGAGGTAGCCTTCCGGCGAGTCGAAGCCGTGGGTCACGTCGGCCAGCTTGCCGGCCTTGTCCGGGACTTCCATCGACACCAGCGTGGCGCCGAGGTCGGAGATCTTGGCGCGCAGGCCGTTCTTGTTGGTCAGGGTGAAGAGTTTGGCTTCACGGCCGTCGGAGAGCTTTCCAAAGGTATCCACGGGAATTTTCGAGGTGGCGGAGGAAGAGCCGGATTCTTTGCAGCCGACAAGGCAAGCGGCTGCCATCAGCGTCATCAAGGGTGCTACTTTCATGGGTTATTGGGTCAAACGTGGTCGAAATCTCAAACCGCAAGCCGGGGGTGTAAATCCGAAATCCTGTCCGCAGCTTCTAGGGTTCTCGATGCATCTCATGCTAAGGCGGGTGCGGGCAAGATTTCCTTGTTGCCGCGTTGGCCGGGGAGGGGGAAGAACAACGGCATGACCGTTGATTTCGCGAATCCGGAAAGTGTGAGGGCTTGGCTCGCCGGGGTGCTGGAAAGTTTCTCCTGCCAGACCGGGACCCTCCACCGGGCCGATGGCGAGTGGCTGGATCTGGTAGTCCAGATCGGCGTGCCGGATTTCCTGCTGCCGAAGATCGCCCGCATTCCCTTCGGCAAGGGCATCGCCGGGGTGGCGGCGGAGCGCCGGGAGCCGGTCGAGCTGTGCAATCTTCAGGAAAACCTCGGCGGGGTGGCCCGGCCGGATGCCCGCGAGACGAAGGTTTCCGGGTCGCTGGCCGTGCCGGTTTTATCCGCGGATGGGGCGCTCGTTCTCGGCACGCTGGGCATCGGCATGCAGGTGCCTCATGATTTCACCGAGGAGGAGAAGTCGCGTCTGTCCGGAATCGCGGCGGATATTGGAAAGACATGGTCCGGAAGCTGACCTCGCCATTGACCGGCGGGCGTGAGAATCGTTAGATGGCGGCCATGACACCCGTTGGGGCAGCGAAGAAGATCCTCGATACCATGTTGGGCCATCTCGGCTTTCACGTGGAAATCGAGATCATCGACAGCGAGGAGGAGCCGTGCTTGCAGATTCACATGCCACGCAGCGAACTGCTGATCGGCAAGGACGGCGAACGGCTGGATGACCTGCAGTATCTCGTCAACCGGGTGCTGCGGAAGCATTTCCCCAAGGCCCCGCGGGTCCGGATCGACTGCGAGCACTACCGCGCGATCCAGGAAGACAAGCTGGCCGCCGAGGTGAATGCTGCCGCCGAGGGCGTGAGAGCCACCGGCAAGCCCTTCAAAATGCGTCCACTCAATGCCTACTACCGTCGGCTCGTTCACAACGTGCTGGTCGATGACACCACGGTGGAAAGCGTCTCGCCCGGTGGCGAGGAGCGCCTCAAGCGCATCATCATCCGTCCCCGCGGTACGGGCGGCACCCCGAGCGCGGAATGAGAATGAAGAAGTTCTTTTTTGACTGTGGGACTCGTGACCCGTTGGCTTCGAGTGGCTTGGTGCTGATGCGGCTGACGATCGGCTGGATGATGCTCTACGGCCATGGCGTCGCGAAGATCCAGAATTTCGAGAAGCTCAAGGCCACTTGGGCGGTGCCCGGGATCTTCCCGCTGAATTTCATGAGCAGCCCGGTCAGCCTCGTGGCCACGATCGGGGCGGAGGTTGTGGCCGCCGGCTTGCTGATCATCGGCTTGGCGACGCGACCGGCTGCGTTCGTGCTCGGCTTCGCGATGTGCGTGGCTGCATTCCAAGTCCACGCCCACGATCCGTTCTTTGCCAAGGGCGGCGCGGCGAAGGAGATGGCAGTGCTCTATCTGATTCCCTGCTTCGTCCTCATCATCACCGGTGCCGGCCAGTGGTCGATCGACGCCGGATTTGACACCGAAAAGCGCCGCCGCCGCCTGCGCTGAGTTGATCTGAGCCATGGAAACGCACCGCCTCGTCCTGCCCGAAGACCTCAACCACTTCGGCTTCCTCTTCGGCGGCCGCCTGCTGGCGTGGGTCGATGAGGCCTGCTGGATTGCCGCTTCGCTCGACTTTCCGCACTGTCAATTCGTCACCATCGGCATGGACAAGGTGGAGTTCCGCCATTCCGTGCGGCAGGGGACGATCCTCAATATCCGCTGCACCAAGGAGCGCGAGGGCACTACCTCCGTTCGCTATAGGGTGGAGGTCTTCGACCGCCGCAACCCGATCGCTCCGTCGATTTTCGAGACCGCCATCGCCTACGTGGCCGTGGACGACAGCGGGCGGAAGCGGCCGATAAGGTAGCTGAGAGCTTCAGGGCTTGAGTCGCGGATCGGGGAAGCTCTTGAAAGTGAGTTCCTTGAGCTTCGTCGCGGTGTCGGCATGGCCCTGTTTGGCGGCCATGTCGGCAAGTTGCAGGGTGGTGGTGATGAGCGTTTCCTTGGAGTCCTCGATCAGCTCCTCCACCATCGCGAGCTTTTGCTCCTTGTAGATTCTTGCCGCGTCGTTGTGGCGGGCGATCTCCTCGGTCAAATAGGTGATGAAATCTCCGGCATATTTGGTGAAGAGGTCCGCATCACCCTGGGCGAGGAGGTCTTCCCGGGCGTAGAGGAAGCAGTTCTGGGCCAGTGCGGGCTGTTTCGCATCGAGCCTTTTGAAAAGCGCGATGGTGGATGGATCCTCGCCGAGCGTTTCGTTGATCGAAAGCACGTCGTTGAAGAGCGTAGCCTCTGCCGTCCCGTCTTCGAGCGCCTTCGCGTCGCGATCGCGGATCGCCTTCAGCGAAGCGAGGGCCGGTGGATACTTGTCGGCGAGTTCCTTCCAATCCGAGAGGGCGAAAGAAAGGCGCACTCCGTATTCGGCGGGATCGATGCGGAGAGCATTCTCGTGGTACCACTCGTGACGTTCCAAGGCTTTCGCATGCTGGCCCGAGTCGGCGAATGCCCTCGCATCTTGAAGTGCTTTGGTTGCTTCGTCTTCCACGGCGTGAGAAAGTTGGATGGATAGGGCGGCTAGCAGTGCCCCGAGATGGAGGAGTCTCATGATGTGGCTTCCTAGCGGGTTTGACTCGGGCAGGCAATGTCCGGCTTTCCGCGAGCAGGGCGCTCGCTTACTGATGTGGACGAGCTTGCTCTTGCCCGCTTTGCCCGCACCTGCGATGACGCCTTGTCACCGATGATCGAGACGATCGACCTCATCCTGCCCCTCGAAGCCTCCGAGGACGAAGGCGCGTGGAAAGCTGCCGCGGCGAAGAAGCTCGGCTTGCCCGCCTCGCGGGTGAGCGGGGTGCGGCTGCTGAAGCACTCGCTGGATGCCCGCCAGCGGGCGGTGAAAGTGCAGCTCCGCCTCGAGGTCGCGATCGATGAGCCGTTGTCGGCGGAGGTGAATCCCCGTTGGTCCGCGCCATCGCTGACTGCGAATGCGAGGACGGCCGTCATTGTAGGCTGTGGCCCGGCTGGCATGTTTGCCGCGCTGCGCTGTCTGGAGCGTGGGATCAAGCCGATCGTGCTGGAGCGTGGCAAGGATGCCTCCGCGCGGCGCTTCGACCTCGCGCCGATCTTGCGGCAGGGAGTCGTCATCGAGGATTCGAACTACTGCTTCGGCGAAGGCGGGGCCGGCACCTTTTCCGATGGCAAGCTCTACACCCGTGCCACCAAGCGCGGGCCGGTTGCCCGCGTTTACGAAATCCTGGTCGCTCACGGCGCGCCGCAGCGCATTCTAACAGACGCTCATCCCCACATCGGCTCGAACCTGCTGCCGAACGTGGTGAAGGCGATGCGTGCCTCCATCCTCGAAGCCGGTGGGGAAGTTCGTTTCCAAACCAAGGTTGTCGAATTCATCGTGGAGGGGGGGTGCCTTCGTGGCGTTGTCACCGCGGCGGGTGACGAAATCACGGGCGATGCCGTGATCCTCGCCACCGGCCACAGCGCGCGGGACATCTACCGGCTGTTGGCGGAGAAGAAGGTCTTGTTAGAACGCAAGCCCTTCGCGGTCGGCGTCCGCATCGAGCACCCGCAGCCATTCATCGATGCCGAGCAGTATCACCTGCGCAAGGACGAGCAACGCCCGGACCTTTTGCCGGCAGCGCGCTACTCCGTGGCCACCAAGATCGATGACCGCGGCGTGCATTCCTTCTGCATGTGCCCGGGCGGCTTCATCGTGCCGGCCTCGACCGAGAATGACGAGGTGGTGGTGAATGGCATGAGCCTCGCCCGTCGCGACTCGCCCTTCGCGAACTCTGGACTCGTGGTCACCGTCGAGCCGGAGGATACGGACTCCTTCGCCCAGGAACATGGCGTGCTCTCCGGCATCGCTTACCAGAAGGCGCTCGAAGTGGCGGCCAAGCAAGCGGGCGGTGGCGGCCAGGTCGCACCAGGCCAACGCGTCGCCGACTTCCTCGTGGGCAAGGTTTCCGCCGATCTGCCGAAAACCAGCTACTTCCCCGGCGGCAAGTCCTCGCCACTGCACGAGATCCTGCCGCAGGGCATCGTCCGCCGCATGCAGACGGGGCTGAAGCTCTTCGATCGCAAGATCCGCGGCTATGCGGGGAAAGAGGCGCTGTTGTTAGGTTTCGAGACCCGCACCAGTTCGCCGGTTCGCATCCCGCGCCGTAACGACACGCTGGAGCATCCGGAAGTTCATGGTCTTTACCCCTGTGGTGAAGGCGCGGGCTACGCCGGGGGCATCGTCAGTGCTGCGCTCGATGGTATGCGGGTCGCGGAAGCGCTGTAAGGCGTGTCGACGTTCCGTCGACACGGTGTGGACGGAACGTCCACACTCCTTATGCGAAGCGCACCTCCGCTTTCCAGCCAAGAACTTCTCGCGCCTTCCTGACATCCGCCAAGGTCGTCGGCACGTCCGCCGGATGCGCGGGTCCATATTTCACCTCCGTGGTCATCCCCGCCCACGCCTCCGCCGCACGCAGCATGTCGTTCACCGAGTGATTGGTTCCGGTGCCGATGTTGAAGACCTCGAAGCCGTGGCCAGTCCAAGCGATCGATTTTTCCACCGCACGGGCCACGTCGGACACATGGGTGAGATCCCTTCGCTGGCTGCCGTCGCCGTGGATGGTGATCGTTTCTCTGGCGAGAATCTTCCGGCGAAAGGATTCCAGCGCCAGATCCGGGCGCTGACCATCGCCCCACACGGCGAACAGCCTCAACGCGAGGAAATCGATGCCGTACTTCCGGGCGTATAGCTCTCCCCACTGCTCGCCTTGCACCTTCGTCAGGGCATACGGGCTGCAGGGTGAAAGCGGATCATCCTCCGCGCTCGGGGTTCCATCCGTCGCGCCATAGACGCTGGATGACGAAGCGAAGATGACGCGCTTCACCTCGCGCTGCCTTGCCCATTCCAATAGTCGCACCGTGCCGGCGACATTGGTTGCCAGGTAGTCCGATGGCCGCTCCATTGAAGGGCGGACCCCTCCCAATGCAGCGAGGTGAATGATCGTGTCAAAGCCCCCTTCCGGCAGCGCCCCGTCGCGGAGGTCGCAGCGGATCTCCCGGACCCTTTCGGGGTGCAGCGTCACCGGCTCGCGGAGATCCAGGGCAGTCACCTCGAAGCCCGCCGCCGCGAGATGCCGGACGACGTAGCTGCCGATGAAGCCGGAGGCTCCGGTGACCAATACGCTGGGTTTGTTAGATGGCATCCGGGAGGAAAAGTCGCAGGTAGTCGTTCGTCATTCGCTCCAGGGTGAAGTGTCTTCGGATGTGTTCCCGGGCGGCCACGCTCATCGCGTCGCGTTTCGTAGCATCATGGGCCAGATCGACCATGGCGTTAGCGAATGCCCGAACGTCGCGCGCCGGAACCAGCCGGCCATTCACTCCGTCGATGACTTGCTCGGAAGCACCGCCGACATCGCTGGCGATCACCGGCAGGCCCGAAGCCAGCGCTTCCAGCGAGGCATTCGGGCAACCCGCGGGATCGGAGATCATCACAAAGACATCGCAGCCCGCGTGAAAGCCGCCGATGTCCTGCGTCTCGCGCCGCCATTCGACGGGCAGATCCATTGCGAGTTCCCGCAATGATTCCGCACACTCTTCCGCACCGGTCTCGACCCCGCCGGCGATTCTCAGGACGCAGTCTGGCAACTCGGGCAAGGCGATCCGGAACGCTTCGATCAGCTCGTCCAGACGCTTCTGCGGGCTGATTCGAGCGGCGGTGCCGAAGACCAGCTTCCCTTTGAAGTGTGAGCGCCGGCGAGGTTGATCCGGCAGCAACACCCCGTTCGGGATGACTGCGACGGGAGCGCCAATTGCCTTCGCCCGTTCTGCTTCCGCCCCGTATTTTACAACAAAGCTCTCTAACAAGCGGCCGTAGTGGCGTGGCACCCGGCACGGCAGTCCCGGGGGAGGATTCTCCATCGTCCGCTCGAAGGACGAGAACCACATTTCACCCGGCGAAATGTCATGCACCGGCGTGAACGGGAGCGCGTCGGCGAGCAGCAGCTTGTGAAGCGTGATCGCATTCCAGAACACCACTGCCGCGGGCGGGTCGGCGGTCATTTCGGCGAGGATCAAATCCACCGACTCCTGCGGCCCGATGATGCCCGATGGCGGAGGAACGAAGACTTCGATGCCGTGCTCTAACAAATCCGTCCGTCCCGCCGTAGGATGCTCCGGATATTCCTGGAGCAATGCCACGCGCACCCGATGGCCCTTGGCGTGAAACGACTTCGCCAGCCGCCGCAATGATGACTGCGCGCCGCCCATCGAGAGGTTGTTTGTGACGAACCACAACGTGGTTCCCTTCCTGGCGAGGCATGCCGCCTGCCGTGCGAAGCGAGCCACGCGCCCCGCCATGCGCTCCGTCGTGAAGTCACGCCACACCCCTTTGTGCGCCGAGGGTAGGGGAGCGAGCAATGCGTTCACGATCTCCCTGGCGAACTGCTCCGGAGGTGCCGCCGCATCTAACAAACGTACCGCGGGATTCCGCCACGCCAGTTCGCGCGTGCCACCCGTGTCGCAGGCGATCACCGGCCGACCGGATGACATCGCTTCGAGGTGGGCGAGACTGAGTCCCTCATGAGCACTGCAAGAAACCAGCGCGTGCGCCCTTGCTAAGACATCGCGCACCGGGACCTCGCCCTCGGTCCAGGTCAGATCGATGCCATGCTTCTCTGCTTCGCGGTCGACCAGTTTCCGGGATACGAGCGCATCGGCGAGACTGTCCGAGGTCTCGCCTGCGATGACCAGCTTCACCAGTTGGTTCACTCCGCGGGACATGAGTTCATGGCGGGTCGCGGCCACGATGGCCGGCAGCAGTTCGAGCCGTTTCTGGGGTCGCGGATTCGCCACACAGGCCAGCGTAAATCCCGTGGCGGTCGAGGGCAGCGGCGTTTCGGGGAACTCATGCGGCCGGATGCCATTCCACACCGTGCGCACCGGTAGCTCCGGCAGTGCCTCGCGCAGTTCTGTTTCGACGGCTTGTGAGCAGGCCAGCAGGAGCGAGACATCGTTTGACCGCAGCGTCTCCCAGTTGCGCGGCCAGCCTTGGCGGCTGTTGTGGACCGTGGCGATCACCGGGATGCCGGACTTCGACAGCACCCGGGTCTCGTCGGCATCGGTGAGATGGACGTGGAGTACGTCCGCGCCTTGGGCGATGGCATGTTTTACCAATATGCCCGCACGCTCGCCGCGCCGGAGATGCGAGAGGTCGAGCGTTCCGGGCGGCGCATCAAGGGGCTTGCGGTGAGGCTTTCCCAGCACCACCAGTCGCGTCGCGACACCGTGGCGTGGCAGCTCTTCCGCAAGATCCCGCGCGATCTTTTCGGCACCGCCGTGTTGGAGGCTGGTGACGATCTGATAGACCGCCAGCCGCTCGTCGGTCTCCGCGAGATCGAGTACCGGCCAGTGGACGACGCGTGTCGACGAGGGCAGTGGTTCTCCTCTCAAGCGCGCCTGCAGCGTGGCGGGAGACGAATGCCACTCACAAAGCGGCACCGGCAACTCGCCGGGGTAATCGCCGCCGTGCCTGCGGTGGAAATCCGCCCACGCGCCGCTTGGAGGTAGGCCTATCGCGACCAAGGGCCGTCCCTCTAACAGCGGCGGCGCTTTGAAGGTCTCGGGCGCTCGCAGCACGTGGCCGGCGCGTAGTAAAAGCCCGGGACCGCTCTCGATCGGGGTGAGCGTGAACCCCGCGGCTTCCAAGCTGCGGCGGCTGCGGGCCTCCAGCCACGGCTTGCGGGGATCGCCGCCGAGAATATGGGCCGCACCGCCCAGGCTGACATGTGCCGGCTGCGGATGCGGATCGGAAAGGGAGCGCGAATGGGACATCGCTCGTCAGGTCAGTAGGCCGAGGGGAAGATCGGAGGGCGACGGTGGTCATCATCGTCGTCGTCATGCCGTCGGGTCGGAAACGGGGGAGGGGTGCTGAAGATCGTCGTCGGGAGGTCGTCTTGCGGCTCGTCGCCAGCGACCACGCTGACGGAATCGGGCTCGCTGCCGGTGAAGACGAACTGGCCATCGTCTCCCGGACGGTAAAGGAGTTCCTGAACCATGGCGGTGCCGGCGATCACGTAGCGGACCGTGAGCATGGTGCCTTCCGGCCAATCGCCGTGGACCCAGAAGCCATCGTCGGTTTTTCTTACGGGAGCGCGAACGGGGGGCCGGTGGGCGGGTTGGGGAGCCGGGCGGAAAAGTGCGACGGGCCTTTGTTGGCGGCCCTTTCTTGCACGGGAGGCCAGGAGGACGAACTTGATCACGAGGACAACCGGGATCAGCAGGCAGAAGAGACCCTTGAACAGCGACGGAAGAATTGAGGGGGAAGACTCGCGCGAGCTGCGAGTCGGCGCTTCACGTTGCGGCGGGACATCGGGAATGGTCACCGGCGGCGATGAGGTCTCGGCTTCTACCGGTGGCAGCTCGGGTAGGGTTGGCCGCGGGGGAGGTGGTGGCGGCGCGACGATGGCTTCGGTGCTGGCCAGAATGCGGAAGCCGATGTCGCCATTCCGGCTGCGCGGGTCAGCCCGGTAGCGGGCAGCGCTGCGGGTATTGCTCGCGCCGCGGATCCACGAGCCGCCGCGCAAGACCCGGCGGGGCTTGTCGCTCAGGTTCGGATTGTCTTGTCGGGGATCGATGGCGTCGCCCGCGGGGTAGGGCGCATACCAGTCGAGGCACCACTCCGACACATTGCCTGCGATGAAGAGCCCCCAGGGATTGGCGGGCTTGGAATCGACAGGTCTCGTGCCGTTGCCGGCATTGCCCTTGTGCCATGCGATGTCCTCGCCGTGCCATGGAGTCGTGGTGCCGGCGCGGCAGGCGTATTCCCACTGTGCCTCCGTCGGCAGCGAGATCTTCCGGCCCGATTTTCGTTCGAGCCAGGTGCAGAACGCCTGCGCATCAGGAAAGGTGACGAGACAAACCGGATGTTCGGCGGTCTGCTGGAAGCCGGGGGTCTTCCAGGTGAACTCCTTCCGTTGGGCGAGGGCACTTCCGTCCCAGCCATAGCCGCCGCTGGTGCCGGTCTCTGCCTCCGTGCGGTAGCGGGTGTCCGCGACAAAGCGCTCCCACTGGCCCCGGGTCACGGCACTACTGCCGATGTAGTAGTCATGGCTGATCCGGACGTTCCGCTGGGTTTCATCCGCAGCCCGGCTCGCTTCGCCGGGCGGGGATCCCTGGGTGAATTGCCCCGCGGGGACGAGCAGGAGATCCATCGTCGTGCCGCCGCCCAGATCGAGCTTCAAGGCCGGTTCCGCGGCGATCGCGATGCCTGCGATCAGGAGCATGCCGGCGGAGAGCAGGGAGGGTTTCATCGCCGCGAATCATGCAAACCCGGCGGCGGAGGGCGATTACAAGTTGGCGACGGATTTCACGCCCCGAAAACTTACGCGAGCTGCATCAAGCTCGCCTTGAGCTTTTCCGTCTCCGCGGCCGGTGTCGCGCCGAAGAAGCGCTTGAATTCACGGCTGAATTGCGAGGCGCTTTCATAGCCCACGAGGCGGGCAGCGCTAGCCGCCGTCTCGCCCCCCTGCACCATCATGAGCCGCGCCTTGTGAAGGCGGATTGTCTTCAAATACTGCAAGGGTGGCGAGCTGGTCACTGCCTTGAAGTGGGCGTGGAATGTCGAGACGCTCATGCCCGCCTCGCTCGCCAGCGTGGCCATGTCCACGGGCGTGGCAAAGTCGTCGTGAATGCGCTGGAGGGCCCGGCTGATCTGGCCGAAGTGACTGTGGGGCGCCGCCAGCGCGCGCAGGGGGCCGCCTTCCTCACCGGTCAGCACGCGGTAGGTGATCTCGCGCACGATCTGCGGTCCCAGGATGCGCGCGTCTTCCGGGGAATGCAGCGCTTCCACCAGTCTCACCGCGGCATCGTAGAGCGGTTCGGTGAGTGGATTCGCGCGGATCGCCTCCGGCTTGCCCATCGGGATGGGGAGCGGTTTTTCCATGGCCATCATCAGCTCGGCGATTGTGGTGGGTGTCACCCCGATCGAGATCCCGAGCATGGGTCCCTCGGGTGAGGCGAGGGTCTCGCACTCGAAGGGCAGCGGCACCGAGAGCACCAGGAAATGATTCGCATCGTAGGTGAAAACCTGGTCGCCCAGATAGCCGCGCTTCCGGCCTTGTGCGATGATCACGATACTAGGGTCATAGGAGACGGGGCCCCTCACCATGGCACAGCCCAGGCGCATCAGCTTCACCCCGGGCAGGCGTGTCGCGTTGAAGCCATCGCCCTGCGCGAGGCCGCCTAACAGTTCCACCAGTCGACCCGGCCGGGCCGCGGCGATGAGATTTTCCATCGGATGTTGTTTTGCGCTCATGCGGAGGAATAGGCAATCAAGCCGGGTAATTCGGCAAGCCGGATCTTGAGGATCGGAGGATCGGGCAATCATTCCGGCCCATCAGGTATATCCGGGAATCCCGCCGGGCGC